>DATAOO010000294.1:0-11657 GCA_036265695.1 Pseudonocardia sp.
GCGACGCGGTCACGCAGTTCCGCCAGCACCTGCGCCGCCGACTCGCCCGGCAGCAGCCTGCGGTCGACGCCGATGCGGCACACGGCGGGCACGGTGGACACGCCCTGCCCGCCCGCGACCAGCCCGACGCTCCAGGTCGGCGGCCCGACCAGCGGGTGGGCGGCGTGCGTCAGCTCCTCGTGCCACCGCTGCAGCGAGGCGATGACGGCCGCGGTGCCGTAGATGGCGTTGCGGCCGTCGTCCGGACGCCCGGAGTGGGCCGCCGACCCGTGCACGACGATGTCGAGGTAGGCGTCGCCGCGCGCGGCGATGATCGTCTGGAGGTCGGTCGGCTCGGCCACGACGCACGCGGCGTACGCCCCGCCGTTCTCCGCGACGAACCGGCGGATGCCGAGGCCGTGCTCCTCCTCGTCGACCAGGGCGGCCAGCTCCACGGGGCCGGCGAGGACCACGCCTTCCCGCCGCAACGCCGTCATGGCCACGACGCAGGCGGCGAGGCCGCCCTTCATGTCGGTGCTGCCCCGGCCGTAGAGCCGTCCGTCGCGCACCTCGCCGCCGAACGGGTCGACGGTCCACCCGTCGCCCACGGGCACGACGTCGGTGTGCCCCAACAGGAGCAGGCCCGGCCCGTCCCCGCCCGCGAGGACGGCGCGCACGTTCGGCCGCTCCGGCGCGACCTCGACGACCTCGACCGCGAGGCTGCGCTCGCGGCACACCTGCTCCAGCGCGGCGGCGGTCGCGGCCTCCCCGCCCGGCGGGTTCTGCCCCGGGGCCCGCACGAGCCGTTGCGCGACCTCGACGACCTCGCTCTCCCCGATCCGGTCGAGGACGCGTCGCTCGCCGTCGGTCACCGCGGACATCAGGTGGTGCCGAGCCGGTCGACGGCGCGGGCGAGGCGCTCCACGCCGACCGCGATCCGCTCGGGGGGCGTGGTGGCGAAGCAGATCCGCAGGGCGTCGGGGAACCGCTTGCTCGGGGAGAACGCGTTGCCGGGGATGATCGCCACGCCCTCCGCGAGCGCGATCGGGAAGAGGGCCTCCGTGTCGACGGCAGGCTCGAAGGTGACCCAGAGGAAGAACCCGCCCTCCGGGTCGGTCCAGCGGGCCCGGCCGGAGAAGTGCGTCGCCAGCGCCTGCTGCATCGCCCGCTTGCGCCTGCCGTACTCGGCCCGCTGCGTTGCGAGGTGCGCATCGAGGTGGCCGCCGTCGAGGAAGCGGGCGAGGAGCCGCTGCATGGGGAGGTTGGTGCAGGTGTCCATGGCCTGCTTGGCGTTGATCAATAGCGGCTGGAGCTCCGGTGTCGTGTCGACCCACCCGACGCGCAGGCCCGGTGCCACGATCTTCGAGAAGGTGCGGACGGAGAAGACCAGCGGGTCGCCTTCGGCGAGCTCGTGCAGGGTCGGCACCGGCTCGCCCTCGAAGCGCAGCATCCCGTAGGGATCGTCATCGATGACCACGCTGCCCCACGACCGCGCGAGTTCCAGGAGCCGGTGCCGTCGTTCGAGCGACAGGGACGCACCCGACGGGTTCTGGAACGTGGGGATCGCGTAGATGACCTTCGGCGGGCGCCCCCGGTCGACGAGGTCTTCCAGGACGTCGACCTGCATGCCGTCGCCGTCGACGGGGACCTCGAGGAGGTCGGCCTGGTAGGAGAGCGCGGTCGCGCTGCCGTTGGTGTAGGTCGGCGACTCGACGACGACCAGGTCGCCGCGGTCGACGAACAGCTTGCAGGCGAGGTCGAGCCCCTGCATGCCGCCCGAGGTGATCGTGATCCGTTCCAGGGTGGTCTCGTCGCTCGTGCCCGCGAGCTCCGCCACCAGCGCGGCGCGCAGCGCCGGGTCGCCCTCGGTGGCGGCGTAGTCGAACGCGTCGGCGGCGCCCGCGCCGATGGCGTCGCGGCCGATCTCGGCCAACGTGTGCGTCGGGATGGCCTCGGGGGAGGGCGCTCCCATCGCGAACCGCACGATGTCGTGGGTCTGGCTCGCGAGCAGCGACGTGCTGGAGTCGATGACCGAGCCGACCAGGTCGGCGGCCCGGGAGGCGAGCGGGAGGATCACGTTGGGGTGCATGGTCACCTTTCGTCGGTGGAGAACGGGTCAGCCCTTGACGGTCAGCCCGCCCGGGAGGTGGGCCAGGCGCTCCGCGCCCCCTTCGGCCACCAGGACCGGCTCGGAGGTCTCGTAGCCCCAGCCGTCCATCCACATGCCGAGGATGACGTGGAAGGCCATGCCCACCGCGATCTCCGTCTCGTCGTGGGCGCGCAGGCTGACGGTGCGTTCACCCCAGTCCGGCGGGTAGCCGATGCCGATGGAGTACCCGATGCGGGACTCCTTGCTCAGGCCGTGCCTGCGGATGACGTCGGTGAACGCCCCGTGCACGGCGTGGGCGGTAGCGCCGGGACGCAACGCCGCGAGCGTCGCCTCCATGGCTTCGACCAACGCGTCGGCGCACTCGGCGAGCCGTCGGGGCGGCGCACCGAGGCTGACCGTGCGGGCCAGCGGCGCGTGGTAGCGCTGGTGCACGCCCGCGAGCTCGATCGTGGTGGCCTCGCCCACGACGAACGGGGCGTCGCTCCACGTCAGGTGCGGGGTTCCCGCCGTCTCGCCGGTCGGCAGCATGGGCACGACCGCGGGGTAGTCCCCGCCCAGCGTCGGGGTGCCGCACGCCTGGGCGTGCTGGATGTCGGCGACGACGTCGCACTGGCGCGTGCCGGGCGCGACGGCGTCGAGCGCCGTGGCCATCACGCGGTCGGCGATGGCTCCCGCGGCCCGCATCTTCTCCTGCTCGGCGGGTGACTTGACCGCCCGCACCCAGTTGACAAGCTCCAGGGAGTCCACCAGGGCCGCGTGGCGGAGGTGGCTCCGCAGGGCCAGGAAGCCGCGCGCGGAGAAGAAGGGCGCGTCCATCTCGGCGGCGACGTCCACCCCGGCGGCGTCCTCGACCAGGCCGAGCTCCAGGGCCCGGTCGGCGATCCAGTCGAAGGGGTGCACGTCGGGGCGGTGCACGAGGTCTTCGGGATACCCGTGGATGTGGTCGCGGCCCAGGTAGGCCGTGTAGTGCGCGCCTTGGGCGTCCATCGCCCGGGCGAACAGGTGGGGCAGGCCCGCGGCGGGCACCACCAGGCACTGGGGGGTGTAGAACGACCAGGCGTTGTAGCCGGTGAGGTAGTAGAGGTTCGCCGGGTCGGCGACGACCAGCGCGGCGAGGGAGCGCTCGGCCAGCACCGCCTGCACGCGACGGAGCCGGGCGGCGTACTCGGCGTCGGTGAAGGGGCGCGTCATGCCGCCACCAGGGCCTGGCCGGGGCCGACGGCGAGCCGTTCGATGCGGCGCAGGCAGGCCCACATCGTGACCTGGTTGGCCGTCAGGACGGGGATCCCCAGCTCGGCCTCGAGGGGCGCGACGATGTCGTAGGTCGGCAGGTTCGTGCACGAGACGAAGACGGCTTCGCAGCCTGCGGCGGCCACGTCGCGCACGAGCGCGGCGGTGACGGCGTAGGGCACGGTCCAGATGCGCCCGGACAGCCCGAGGTGCGCGGACCCGGTGACGCGCACGCCGGTCTCCTCGAGGAAGTCGTGCAGCCGCGCCGTGACGGCGGCGTCGTAGGGGGTGGCCACCGCCAGGCTGGTGACGCCCAGGGCGGTCAGCGCCTCGACCAGCGCGCCGCTCGTGGTGACCGCGGCCGCGGCGCCCGCGTCGCGCATGCTCGCCACGAGCGCCCGCTCTCCGGCGCGCCCGGCCACGAAGCTGCCCGAGGTGCAGGCGTAGGCCATCACCCGGGGCTCGACGACCATCAGGTCCTTCGTGCACTGGGCCACGGCGTCCCTGTCGCCGAGGAACTCGGCCTGCTCGACGGTGACCGGCAGCGGCGAGTAGGCCGTGCGGATCAGGTGCAAGGTGACGTCTTCGGGCGTCCACCGCCAGAGCTCGCGGTCGAGGGCGAAGTCGTACGGGGCGACGACCCCCACGCCCACGCCGACCACGGGACCGACGGGGACGGGGCTGCGTGCGGACGTCACGGCGTCCATCGTGCATCGAAATGAGATTGTTGACAATCAGACGAGCCGGTAGGTTGGTGCCGTGCCGCCTCCCGCGTCCCCGCCGATCGTCGTGGTGCTCTGCGAGCGGCCGGATCAGCGGCCGCCGCACCTCGAGCCCTTGGCCGGTCGGGTCGAGCTGCGCTACGTCGACGCCGCGGGCCTGGCCGCCGCCGTCACGGGCGCCCAGGCGCTGTTCCTGTGGGACTTCTTCTCGACGGCCGTGGCGGACGTGTGGTCGCACTGCGACCGTCTGGAGTGGATCCACGTCGCCGCGGCCGGCGTCGACAAGCTCCTCTTCGACGGGCTGCGCGCCTCGGAGGTCACCGTCACCAACGCCCGTGGGGTCTTCGACCGGCCGCTGGCCGAGTTCGTCCTCGCCGCCGTGCTCGCCCACGCCAAGCTGCTGCACGAGAGCCGCGACCTCCAGCGGGACAGGGTGTGGCGCCACCGCGAGACGCGCACGGTCGTGGGGGCACGTGCCCTGATCGTCGGCACGGGGGCCATCGGCCGGGAGACGGCGAGGTTGCTGCGCGCGGTCGGCATGCAGGTGCGCGGCGCGGGTCGCACCGCGCGTGCGGACGACGTCGACTTCGGGGAGGTCGTCGCCAGCGCCGAGCTGGCGAGCCATGTCGGCTGGTGCGACTACCTGGTCAACGTCGCGCCGCTCACCGAGCAGACGCGGGGGCTCATCGACGCTGACGTGTTCGCCGCCATGCACCCCTCGGCGCACCTGATCAACGTCGGGCGCGGGCCGACGGTCGACGAGCCCGCACTCGCCGAGGCGTTGGCGCGCAACGTGATCGACGGTGCCGCGCTCGACGTGTTCGAGCAGGAGCCGCTGCCCGCCGACTCGCCGCTCTGGAGCCTCCCGGGGGCGGTCGTCTCGGCCCACATGGCGGGCGACGTGATCGGCTGGCGCGATGCTTTGGGCCGCCAGTTCGTCGCCAACGCCGAGCGCTGGCTCGCCGGTGAGCCACTGGAGAACGTGGTCGACACGGCGCTGGGCTACGTACCCGCAGGACGCTCGTAACAGGGAGACCGCATGGCCCGCTACATCACGATCACCCTCGACAAGCGCGGGGTCAGCTGCACGGCCCGGCTGCTCGACGACGAGGCGCCCGCGACCGCCGCGGCCGTCTGGGACGGGCTGCCGTTGTCCGCGCCGGTGTACCACGGGAAGTACGCGCGCAACGAGATCTACACGCTCGTGCCGCAGTTCGCGGACCGCGACCCCGGCAAGGAGAACACGACCGTCACACCCATCCCCGGCGACGTCTGCTGGTTCACGTTCGAGGGCAACGACCTCGGCAACCCGGCCTACGGGTACGAGCGCGAGCAGGAGCACCGCTCGGCGTCCACCTCGATCATCGACCTCGCCATCTTCTACGGCCGCAACAACCTGCTCATCAACGGCGATCAGGGCTGGGTGCCCGGCAACGTCTTCGGCACCATCACCGAGGGGCTCGCGGAGATGGCCGAGGCGTGCCAGGACGTGTGGATGGGCGGCGCGCGGGGGGAGACGCTCAGCTTCGCGCGGTCCCACGAGGACTGAGATGCTCCCGGGTGGTGCGACCGCTGCTGGCTGGTAGCGGTGCGGTCCCGCACAGTTGCGCGAACGCCGCTTCGGAACGCAGCCGTTCGGGGTTGTCCCCGGCGGTGGTGAGCAGTTGCGCGGCGACTTCGGTGCCTACGCCGTAGACGGCCGGCAGTGCCGGGTCCGCATCCGGCGGCAGCGCAGCAGCAGTTGGCGGGTGTTGAGCCCGGCCGGCGCCTGACGCAGCGGCGCCGGTCCGGTGAGCACGACGGCTTTGAGCTGGTTGACCGCCTGGGTGCGCGCCGTGACCGCGCTGGGTGCGGACTACGCGCAGGGTGCGGATGAGATTGCCTCAACGTGTCCGTCGCGGGTCTTCGGAGACCCTGTTGCGGCGCCGGAAAGCACGGCGGCCGCGGCGGCGGAGGCGTCGATCGGGTCGCTCTTGCCGCGTTGCCGGCGTAGTTTGCGATCAGGCCGGTCCACCTCGATCACCGTGTGCCCGTTCGTGCGCAGATACCGGGCCAGTCCCGCGCCGTAGGCGCCGGTGCCCGCTACCCCGAACGCGGCGATCTCCGCGGCGATCTCGCCGTGCGCGCCTGCCCAGGCCACCAGCTGCCGGTGACCGGCGGGTGTGGTGGGAAAGCCGACGTCGGCTCGTGGTCGGCCGACCTCGTCGATCACGGCCACGTGCTGGGTGTCGCTGTGGGTGTCTACGCCGACGGTGACAACCCGTCGCGTGCTCGTCATGCTCGTCATGTCGTCTCCCGCTCGCACCCGGTGATGGTGACGCGCGTCCGGGCGGGCCCGGTCGGACAAGACAGTGACGGGCGCCTCTCGCACAGCCTCTGGCACAGGCTCCTGACTTGTTGAATCGGGTGCAGGCGCTCGGGTGCGCGACTCGTAGCGTCCAGGGCGTCGACCGGCCCAGGTTCGCAGGCTCCTTGCCGCCCCTCGGGGCTGGCTCACTGATAGCGTGCCCGGCCGGTCGGCGCCCGCCGTGGTGTGGCTCGACAGACTTCTAGTCTCGCAAACCCCAGCGCCGCAAGGTCTTCTCGGCGGTGTCCGACCCGACCGCGGCCGCGAACGGGGTGGCGCTCAGCCGCGGGGCGGCCGCGGGTTGGGGGCCGTCGGCGGCGGGGAAGAGGGTGCCCCTGGCGACGATGTGCGGGTCGTCGGCGGCTTCGGCGAGGTCGAGCACGGGGGTGACGCAGGCGTCGAGCGGCTCGAAGATCGCCGTCCACTCGGCGCGGGTGCGGGTGGCGAACGCTCGCGCGACGATCTCCTTGGCCTCCGGCCAGCGCTCCCGGTCCCATTGGTCGGGCAGGTCGTCGGGCGCGAGGCCGAGGCCTTCCAGCAGCCGTGCCCAGAACTGGGGCTCGATGCTGCCGACGGCCATGTAGTCGCCGTCGGCGGTGGCGTAGACGTCGTAGAACGGGGCGCCGGTGTCGAGCTCGTTGTGGCCGGGGGCGCCGGGCCAGCGGCCTTGCGCCCGACGGCTCCAGATGCCGGTCATGAGCAGGCTGACGCCGTCGACCATGGCCGCGTCCACGACCTGGCCGCGGCCGGTCGTCTCCCGGGCGTGCAGGGCGGCGAGGATCCCGAACGCGAGCAGCATCCCGCCGCCGCCGTAGTCGGCGACGACGTTGAGCGGCGGGACCGGCGCCCGGCCCGCGCGGGCGAAGGAGCGCAGGGCGCCGGTGAGCCCCAGGTAGTTGATGTCGTGCCCGGCCTGCTGCGCCCGTGGGCCGTCCTGGCCCCAGCCGGTCATGCGGCCGTAGACCAGCCGCGGGTTGGCGGCGTGGCAGTCGTCGGGGCCGAGCCCGAGCCGCTCCATGACGCCGGGTCGGAAGCCCTCGACGAGCACGTCGGCCCGTCGCACGATCTCCATCGCCTCGGCGCGGCCCGCGTCGGCCTTCAGGTCGAGGTGCAGCAGCGGGCGGCCGCGGGTGAGCGCCCCGCCGTCGACGGGTGGCCGGGGGCGGTCGATCCGCAGCACGTCCGCGCCGCCGTCGGCCAGCAGCATCGCGGCGAACGGCCCAGGCCCGAGCCCGGCGAACTCGACGACTCGGAGTCCGTGCAGGGGACCGGTCACGGCTCAGGGGAGGAGCTTGCGCAGCATCTCACCGACCATCGTCACGACGCCGGGCTGATGGCCGTTGACGACGAGGTTGATGATGACGCCGTCGACGCCCGGGTCGAGGATGCGGCGCTGCAGGTCGGCGGCGACGTCGTCGGGGGTGCCGACGAAGTGCCGACCGGTCGCGGCGCGGAACTGCTCGTCGGACATCGTGTCCGGGTCCGTGCCGAGCTTGCGCAGGTAGTCGCGTTGCATCCGGCGGGCGTTGTCACCGTCCTCGTCGACCATGCCGAACACCAGCGAGGTGGTCTCCAGCGTCGACCGGTCGCGCCCGGCCTCGGCGCACCGCTGGTCGAGCGCTTCCAGCTTGCGCGGCAGGTCCGCGGGGTCGCAGATGATGTTGAGGTGGTCGGCGTAGCGGGCCGCGAGGCCGAACGTCTTCCGCTCCCCGCCCCCGCCCAGCATGATCGGCAGGTTGTCGCGGATGCGCGGTTCGTTCATGGCGTTCTCGGTGCGGTACCAGGTGCCCTCGACGGTCGGGCGCTGGCCGCGCAGCATCGGCGCGATGATCTGCAGGGCCTCGTCGAGGCGCTCGAACCGATCGGTGAAGGTGCCGAACTCGAAGCCCAGCTGTCGGTGCTCCAGCTCGAACCAACCCGCGCCGATGCCGAGCACGGCGCGGCCGCCGCTCACGACGTCGAGCGCGGTGACGGCCTTGGCGAGGTGCGTCGGCTGGCGGTAGGTGTTGCCCGTGACCAGGGTGGAGAGCTGGACGCGTTCGGTCGCCGTGGCCAGGGCGCCCAAGGTCGTGTACGCCTCGAGCATCGGCTCGTCGGGCGTGCCGATGCCGGGCAGTTGGTAGAAGTGGTCCATGAGGAGCACGGCGTCGAACCCGGCGGCCTCCGCTTCGCGCGCTTGCGCGATCACGGTGGGGAACAGGTCGCTCACGGGGCCGCCGTAGCTGAAGTTCGGGATCTGGTAGCCGAGCCGAATACCCATGTCGGTAAGGCTAGGCCGCGCAGGCGCGGCCTGCGCGCCGCCCGCCGTCCGGGCGCACGGGTCCGCTCAGATCACCGCGTGCTCACCGTGCGACCGGCATGCAGCGGAACGCGACGGGGCCGTGCGCGGCGGGGCTCTCGGCCGACCGTTCCGCGACGTCGGCGTCGCTGCAGAAGCCGGTGAGCTTCCGCTTGAGGCAGACCAGCCCGGCCAGCCGACCGGTTTCGTCGACGACGGCGAGGCGCCGTTGACCGTGCCTGATCAACCGCACCCGGACGTCCTCGGCGGCCTCGTGCAGTGTGACCGACCGGCCGTCCAGACGGGAGCGGCTGAGCGCGGGCGCGGCGTCGTCGCCGAGCTCGGCGAGGTCGGAGCGGACGAGCGTGCCGAGCAGTCGCCCACGCCGGGTGATCAAGGCCATGTGGAGGTGGTCGTCCGCGAACAACGCGCGGGCGTCGGCCACCGTCGCGGTGGGCGGCATCGTCTTCGGGGCGGTCACCATCACGTCTTCGACGGTGAGCCCCGTGAGCGGGGGATCGGCCGCGGGCACGTTCCGGGAAATCGCCGTCACCTCGCCTCCTTCGCGCCACCTTCCGCACAGTCTGCCCTGTACGCACCCCGGTAAACGCGACGAGGTGTGCACGACCACTCCGAGCGCCGCCGACGGGCGTAGGTCACCCCTCCCGCTCCGTCGAGAGAAACGCCGACTTTGTCGGCCCGAACGTCGAGCGGGCCTGCACGGCGATCCGCGTCGAGATCCTCGCGCAAACGGCCGGTTGGTTACGTCGAGGGGCCGTTCTCGGGGGTTTGTCACGGGGCGGGGAATGGTTTGCTACGGTGGTTTCATCCCCTCCGAACAAGCAAGGATGAAAAGCAGAGATGGCGCAGATCACAGAAGTCCGGCTCCTCGATGACCTCGACGGCGGCGAAGCGGCGGAGTCGGTGTCGTTCAGCCTCGACGGAAAGTCCTACGAGATCGACCTGAGCGAGAAGCACGCCGCCGCGCTGCGGGATGCGTTCGCCCCGTTCGTGAGCAGCGCCCGCCGCGCAGGTGGCACGACGGCGGCGGCGGCGCGGCCGCGGATGTCCACACGGGCGGGTCGACCGCGTGCGGAGACCGCGGCGATCCGGGAGTGGGCGAGTGCTAACGGCATGGAGGTGTCGGCGCGCGGCCGCATCTCGTCCACCGTTCTGGAGGCGTACGAAAACCGCGGAAACGCTACAGCGGCCGCCGCTGCGCCGGTTGTCGAGCCCGTTGTCGAGACGGCCGCCGAGGCGGAGCCCAAGCCGAAGCGCCGCACGCGCAAGAAGGTGGCCGCGGAAGGCTGATCGCACGATTCTCGGAGGGGGCCCGAACCACGGTTCGGGCCCCCTCCGTTTGTCGGGACCGGCAGAAGAAGGCGGCGGGGGCTCACGGTTCGAGGACCAACCGGGGCCCACCGTCCGCGGCGTGAAAAGCCGGTGAACCCGCGAGGGTCAGCGGCGGCCGCGGGCGCGCTTGGGCCGGACGTCGGAGTTCCCGCGGCGCTGGTCGGTGAGCGGCCACGGCCGCTCGACGCCGGTGGCGACGCCGAAGGTGTCCAGACGGCGCAGGATCACGCCTTCGCGCAGCGCCCACGGGCAGATCTCCAGCTCGCGGACGCCCAGCGCGCGCATGGCCGTCGTCGCCACCAGAGCGCCCGCCACCAGCTGGTGGGCGCGCCCGGCGCTGACGCCGTCCAGCTCGGCGAGATCGGTCGAGGACATCCGGCTGATGAACCCGAACACCTGGCTCAGAACGACCTCGGTGAGCCTGCGGGGCACCCGGAACCCCGCGCTCGACGGGGCGGCCCCGGCGAGCCGGGCCAGCGACCGGAACGTCTTCGACGTGCCCACGGCGAGATCGCACTCGCCCAGCTCCCGAACGCGCTGCGCGACCGGCTCCATGACCGAGTCGAGCTCGGCGCGCAGTGCGTCGATGTCGGCACGGCCGGGTGGGTCGCTGCGCCAGCGCAGCCGGGTCAGCCGCCCGGCGCCCAGCGGCAACGACACCGCCACATCGGGGTCCTCGTCGCGCCCCGCGGCGAGCTCGAGCGACCCGCCGCCGATGTCAAGCACCAGCAGCCGCCCGGCCGACCAGCCGAACCAGCGGCGCACAGCGAGGAAGGTGTAGCGGGCCTCGTCCTCACCGGACAGCACCTGCAGTGCGACGCCGGTCTCGACGCGCACCCGCTCCAGCACGGCGACCGAGTTCTCGGCGTCACGCACCGCCGACGTGGCGAAGGCGAGCAGCTCCTCGCACCCCGCGAGGGTTGCGGCCGCCTTCGCGCGGGCGACCGCCTGCACGAGCGTGGCCGCCCCCGTCGAGCCCAGGTGCCCCGCGTCGAGGTGCTCGGCGAGCCGCAGCTCGCTCTTCTCCGCGCGCATCGGGTTGGGATGGGCTCCCCGGTGCGCATCGACGACGAGCAGGTGCACCGTGTTCGAGCCGACGTCGAGCACACCCAGGCGCATAGCGTCACGCTAGCGGCCACGAATCGTCGCCGCGCGTAACAGGACGTGGACTTCGGATGAACCGTCGGACGCCGATCTGTTCGACGGGTTTCCGGCGCGAACCGCGCCGGATGCCGCCTCACCGGGCGTCGAGCAGCTCCGCCGGGTCGGTGAAGGGCAGGTCGTGCGCCTCGGCCACCGGCTGGCTCACGAGCTTCCCACCCAGCGTGCTGAGGCCCAGGCGCAGGGCGGCGTCGGTCTTCGCGACACCGGTCACGCCCTCGCCTGCCACGCGCACGAGGTAGGGCAGCGTGGCCGAGGTCAGTGCGAGCGTGGAGGTGCGGGCCACGGCCCCCGGGATGTTCGCGACGCAGTAGTGGATCACGCCTTCTTCGACGTAGGTCGGGTCGGAGTGGGTGGTCGGGCGGCTGGTCTCGAAGCAGCCGCCCTGGTCGATGGCGATGTCGACGACGACGCTGCCCGGGCGCATCGCGGCGAGCATCTCCCGGCTCACCAGCTTGGGCGCTTTGGCCCCGGGCA
>DATAOO010000295.1:0-5969 GCA_036265695.1 Pseudonocardia sp.
TGGCCCGTTCGATGGACAGCTCGGCGATCGTGGTGTGGTCGGTCGGCGGCCGGTCGAACGTCGACGCGATGACCTCACCCTTCACCGACCGCTGCCAGTCGGTGACCTCCTCCGGCCGCTCGTCCACGAGGACGACCATGAGGTGGCACTCCGGGTTGTTGGTGGTGACCGCGTTGGCGATGTTCTGCATCACCGTGGTCTTGCCCGCCTTCGGCGGCGACACGATCAGCGCGCGCTGGCCCTTGCCGATCGGCATGACCAGGTCGATGACGCGGGTGGTGAGCTTGTGCGGCTCGGTCTCCAGGCGCAGCCGCTCGTTCGGGTAGAGCGGGGTGAGCTTGGTGAACTCGGGGCGCTGGCGCGAGGTCTCCGGGTCCTGCCCGTTGATCGCGTCGACCCGCACCAGCGGGTTGAACTTCTGCCGCGACTGCTCGCCTTCGCGCTGCTCGCGCACCGCACCCGTGATCGCGTCGCCGCGTCGCAGGCCGTACTTGCGGACCATCGACAGCGACACGTAGACGTCGGTGGGGCCGGAGAGGTAGCCGGTGGTGCGGACGAACGCGTAGTTGTCGAGGATGTCGACGATGCCCGCGACGGGCAGCAGCACGTCGCCCTCGCGCACCTCGGTGTCGACGGTGTTCTGACCGCCGCCCTGGGTGCCGGGCTGGCGGTCGCGGCCGCGGCGGCGGTCACGGAAGCGACGTCCGCGGCGGCCACGGCCGTCTTCGTCGTCGCCGTCGTCGTCAGGGCGGTTGTCGCGAGGTCCGCGGCTGTCGGAACGGTTGTCGGAGCGGTCGTTCCGGTTGTCGCCGCCGCGGTTGTCAGTGCCCCGGTTGTCAGTGCCCCGGTTGTCGAAGCCTCGGTTGTCGCTGCGGTCGTTCCGGTCGTTGCGGCTGTCGCCCCGGTTGTCGCTGCCGCGGTTGTCGGAGCCCTGGCTGTCGCCGCCGCGGTTGTCAGAGCCCCGGTTGTCGCCGCGGTTGTCGCCGCGGTTGTCGAGGCCCCGGCTGTCGCGGTTGTCCGAGCCCCGGTTGTCCGAGCCCCGGCTGTCGCCTGTGCGGTTGTCGGACCGGTCGCCGCCGCGGCGCGTGACCCGGGCGGGCTTGCCGTTGTCGGCGGCTCCGTCTGCGGGGGCGTCGGTGGCGGTATCAGCAGCGGCCGCGACGGGCTCGACGGCCGAACCGTTTTGGCTGCTGTGCTCGGTGCGGCGCCGCTGGCGCTGCCTGCGGCCCTCGCCCTCGGCGGGCGGCGTGGTGCTCGGCGCGTCGGTGGACGCCGTGCCCGCCTCTGCGGGGGCGGATGCCTCGGTGGCAGGCGCAGTGGCAGGAGCAGTGGGAGACGCGGTGGCCTGCGCGGCGGACTCGGCGGCGGGCGCGGTCGTGGGCGCCTCGACCGCGTCGGCGCCGTTGACGGCGGGCTTCGGGGCCCCCGCGGGCCGCGAGGCGGCGCGTCGGCGACGGGTGGGCGCGGCAGAGGCGGCGCCGTTCTCGCTGGCGGCGTCGGGTGCCGTCGAGGCGGTATCCGGCAGCGCGAGCTGCGGCGCGGGGCTTCCGCCCGATTGGCGCTCCTTGATGGCGGCGATGAGATCGCCCTTGCGCATGCCGGTGATGTCGGGGATGTTCAGCTCCCCCGCCAGCTGGCGGAGTTCCGCCAGCACCATGCCGGTGAGGCCCCGCTTGCGGGGTGCGGCGGTGCTGACGAGCTCGGTCTCGCTCAAGGTTGTCCTTCCTGACCTACCGGGCTCCACGCCCGGGTCAGCGAATTTCACTAGAGATGTCGGTGGACGGATCGCGGGAAGAGCGGTCGTCCCGACCGGCGGGACGGTGATCTTCGCGACTTCTCACGGGAAGGAGGCCGCTCGCCCGAAACCGGATCCGAACCACAGGGGGATGCGAATTCCGGCGCGAGTGGCCACGCGGAAGACGCGTGGATCGCCGTTGCACCGTCGAGCGTAGACGTAACCACTGGTTGCGGCAACAACCCCCCGCCCGACACGCCCTAAGCGACGTCGACGACGACCCCCGCGGTGTCGATCGGCAAGGGCAGCGGCGTGAACCCGTGGAGGTCGACCGCGGGCACCCGCCCGTCGGTGGTGAACGCGAGCACGGTGGGTCCCGCGCCGGAGATGGCCGCGGCCACGCCCTGCGCCCGCAGCGCGTCGACGAGATCGGCCGACTCGGGGTAGGCCGGGCGTCGGTAGCCCTGGTGCAGGCGGTCTTCCGTGGCGGGCATCAGCAGCTCAGGACGCTGGGTGAAGGCCAGCACCGAGAGTGCGGTGCGGCTGCCGGTGAAGGCCGCGTCCCCCAGCGGCACCTGCAAGGGCAACAGCCCGCGCGTGGTGCTGGTGAGCGACTCGGCTCCCGCGATGAACGCGACCGGACGGATGTCCGGGTGCACGTCGAGCCGTACAGCGTGGAACCGCTCCGCGGTATTCCCGGCCGTCTCCCACGCCACGACGAACCCGCCGAGCAGGCTGGCGGCCGCGTTGTCGGCGTGGCCCTCCATACCCGCCGTGACCTGCAGGATCGCGTCGCGCTCCAGCTCCGTGTCACGCCCGGCGAGCACGACCGCGGCCACCGCGCCGCCGACCGCGGCGGCGGCCGAGCTGCCCAGACCCCGGGAGTGCGGGATGGCGTTGCGGCAGCGCATCCGCAGGCCGGGCGGCGCGTCGCCGATCAGCGCCCACGTGGTGCGCATCGCGCGGACGACGAGGTGCGCGTCGTTGCACGGCACCCGCCCGGCGCCTTCGCCGTCCACCTCGACGGTGACGCCGTACGGCGCGACGGACACCTCGATCTCGTCGTACAGGCCGAGCGCGAGGCCCAGCGAGTCGAACCCCGGGCCCAGGTTCGCGGAGGAGGCGGGCACCCGCACCCGCACCTCGGTGGGTCGGCCCATCAGGCCAGCTCCAGTGCGGCGGCGACCGCCGCCGGGTCGAGGGGGACCACGGTGGGCTCGGGCGCCGTCAACAAGGCGGTGTCGGGGTCCTTCAGCCCGTGCCCCGTCACCGTGCAGACCACCAGCGAGCCCTGTGGCACAGTGCCGTCCGCCGCCGACTGCAGCAGCCCCGCCACGCTCGCCGCCGATGCGGGCTCGACGAACACCGCTTCGCGCGAGGACAGCAGCCGGTAGGCGGCGAGGATCTCGTCGTCGGTGACGGCCGCGAACCGGCCGTCAGAAGCGTCACGCGCCGTGACCGCGGCGGCCCAGGACGCGGGGGCGCCGATGCGGATGGCCGTGGCGATCGTCTCCGGGTGGCGCACCGGCGCGCCGTACACGAGCGGCGCCGCCCCGGCGGCCTGGTAGCCGAACATGCGCGGCGCGCTCGGGATCAGGCCGTCGCCGAGGTAGGCCGAGTAGCCCGCCCAGTACGCGGTGATGTTGCCCGCGTTGCCGACGGGGAGGCAGTGCACGTCGGGGGCGCGACCGAGCTCGTCGCAAATCTCGTAGGCGGCGCTGGCCTGCCCCGCGATCCGGGTGGGGTTGACCGAGTTCACCAGCGCGGCCACGTCGTAGTCGGCGGCGGTCTTGCGGGCGAGCTCCAGGCAGTCGTCGAAGTTGCCGTCGACCGAGAGGATCCGGGCCCCGTGCGCCACGGCCTGCGCGAGCTTGCCCAGGGCGATCTTGCCCTGCGGCACGAGAACGGCGCAGGTGAGGCCCGCGCGGGCGGCGTAGGCGGCGGCTGACGCCGACGTGTTGCCGGTGGACGCGCACAGCACGCCCTGCTTGCCGCGGGCCAGCGCGTCGGTGACCGCCACCGTCATGCCGCGGTCCTTGAACGAGCCCGTGGGATTGGCCCCGTCGACCTTGAGCAGCACCTCGCAACCGGTGCGCTCGGACAGGTGCGGTGCGGGCAACAGCGGCGTGCCGCCCTCACCGAGGGTGACGATCTGCCAGCCGTCCTGCACCGGCATGCGGCTCCGGTAGGCGTCGATCACACCCGGCCAGGGCGCGACGCGAGCGGTGGTCATCCGGCCACCCCCTTCCGCCCGAGCTCCTCGACGCGCAGCACGCTCTCCACCCCGTTCACGATCTCCAGTCGGGCCAGCTCGCTCACGGTGGCGGCGAGCGCCGACTCCGGCGCGACGTGGGTGACCACGACGAGGCGGGCACCCGTGCCGTCGCCGCTGGTCTGCCGGACAGCGGCGATGCTGACCCCCTGCGCCGCGAACGCGCCCGAGATCGTGGCGAGCACGCCTGCGCGGTCGGCGACGTCCAGGCTCACGTGGTAGCGGGTGGGCACGCTGCCCATCGGGAGCACCGGCAGGCTGGCGTAGGTGCTCTCGCGCGGCCCGCGGCCGCCGACGACCCGGTTGCGGGCCACCGCGACGAGGTCGCCGAGCACGGCGCTCGCGGTGGGCGCCCCGCCCGCGCCCTGCCCGTAGAACATGAGCTGACCTGCGGCTTCGGCCTCGACGAACACGGCGTTGAACGCCCCGTCCACGGCCGCGAGCGGGTGCGCGGCCGGGATCATCGCCGGGTAGACCCGCGCGGAGACCGACTCCGGGTCGGCGGTGCGCTCGCAGATCGCCAGCAGTTTGATCACGCAGCCGAGCCTGCGGGCGGCGGCGATGTCGGCGGCGGAGACGTTGCGGATGCCCTCGCAGTGCACGTCGGCCGCGGTGACCCGGGTGTGGAAGGCCAGCGACGCGAGGATGGCCGCCTTGGACGCCGCGTCGTAGCCGTCGACGTCGGCGCTGGGGTCGGCCTCGGCGTAGCCCAGCCGCGTGGCCTCGTCGAGCGCGTCGGCGTAGCTCGCGCCGGAGGCGGACATCGACGACAGGATGAAGTTCGTGGTGCCGTTGACGATCCCGGCCACGCGGGTGATCCGGTCGCCCGCCAGCGACTCGCGCAACGGCCGCAGCAGCGGGATCGCGCCCGCGACCGAGGCCTCGTAGTAGAGGTCCGCGCCCGACGAGTCGGCGGCCTCGGCGAGCCCGGCCCCGTCGTCGGCCAGCAGCGCCTTGTTCGCCGTGACGACGGACTTGCCCGCCTTCAGCGCCTCCAGCAGCCACGTGCGCACGGGCTCGATGCCGCCGATCACCTCGACGACGACGTCCACGTCCGACCGCGTGACCAGCGCCGACGCGTCCGTGGTGAGCAGCTCCCCCAGCTCCGGGTGCCGGTGCGGGCGGCGCACGGCCACCCCGACCAACTCGACGGGCGCGCCCACCCGGGCCGCGAGGTCGGCGGCCTGCTCGTGCAGCAGCCGCACCACCTCGCCCCCGACCGTGCCGCACCCCAGCATCGCGACGCGGATCGGGGCGGCACCCACCCGGCCCGCAGGCTCCGCCTGCTTCCATCCCCCGGCACTCACTGGGCCACCTCCAGGCGGAAGAGGTCGTCTTCGGTCTCGCGGCGCAGCAGCACCCGGGCCGCGCCGTCGCGCACGGCGACGACGGCGGGCCGCGGCAGCCGGTTGTACGAGCTCGCCATCGCGTAGCAGTAGGCGCCGGTGGCGGCGACGGCGAGCAGGTCGCCGGGCGCGAGGTCGGCGGGGAGCCAGCAGTCGCGCACCACGATGTCGCCGCTCTCGCAGTGCTTGCCGACGACGCGGGAGAGCGCGGGCGTGCCGGTGCCGTCGACCTCCGAGGACCGCGAGACCAGGCGGCAGTCGTACACCGCGTCGTAGAGGGCGGTGCGGATGTTGTCGCTCATGCCGCCGTCGACGCTGACGTAGCGCCGTCCGTGGCCGCCGCCCAGGTCGACGTCCTTGAGCGTGCCCACCTCGTACAGCGTGACGGTGCCGGGCGCGGCGATCGCCCGGCCGGGCTCCACGGCGATCGTCGGAACGTCCAGGTCGGCGGCGTGGCACTCGCGCTTGACGATCGCGCGGAGCTCCTCGGCCAGCTGCGGGACGTCGAGCGGGGTCTCGGCGGCCTGGTAGGCGATGCCGAACCCGCCGCCGAGGTCGAGCGTGGTGAGGGCGGTGAGCGCGGCGGCCCCGTGCTCGCGGTGCAGCGCGGCGAGGA
>DATAOO010000296.1:0-2226 GCA_036265695.1 Pseudonocardia sp.
TCGCCATCGCGGTCGCCCGCCTCAGCGTGGCCAGCACGTGGATCGGGCACGTCGGGGACGACGACTTCGGCTCGATGGTGATCCGGGAGATCCTCGGCGAGGGCGTGCGCGTGATCGCCCGGCGCGACCCCACCGCCCCCACCGGGCTCCTGGTCAAGGAGCACCGGCGGGGACGGCCCACGGCGGTGCGGTACTACCGATCCGGCAGCGCCGCCTCCCGCCTCACGCCGGACGACCTGGACGAGGGCGCCATCGCCGAGGCCGGGGTGCTGCACCTGACCGGCATCACCCCGGCGCTGGGAAACGGCCCGACCGCGGCGGTCCACCGGGCGATCGCCGTCGCCCGTGCCGCACGCGCCGTGGTGTCGTTCGACGTGAACTACCGGGCGTCGCTGTGGTCACCCGACGCGGCGCGGGAGGCGCTCGCGGCGATCATCCCGCAGGTCGACGTCCTGTTCGCCGGACCGGCCGAAGCAGCGCTGATCGTCCACGGCGACCCACGGGAGCCGGACGGCGACGCCTTCGCGGCGGGCCGCGATCTGGCCGCCCGGCTCGCCGCCCTCGGCCCCGCGCACGTGGTCGTCAAGCTCGGTGAGCACGGGGCGCTCGCGCTGCGCGACGGGACCGTCGAGGAGGTGCCCGCCTACCCGGTGGACGTGCTCGACACGGTCGGCGCGGGCGACGCCTTCGTCGGCGGCTACCTCGCCGCCCTCGTCACCGGGCAGCCCACCAAGGGTTGCCTCGAGACCGGCGCCCGCCTCGGCGCCCTCGTCTGCGGCGCGCGCGGCGACTGGGAGGGCCTGCTCGACTGGGAAGGCCAGGACCCGGCCGGGCCGAGCACCGACGTCGTTCGCTAGCCCCAGGAGAATCCATGCCCACGATCCTGACCCGCTGCCCGGTCGTCCCCGTCGTCGTCCTCGAGGACGCCGCGCACGCCCTGCCGTTGGGCGAGGCCCTCCTGGCGGGCGGCATCGACGTCATCGAGATCACCCTGCGCACCCCCGCGGGCCTCGACGCCATCCGCCGCCTGGCCGACGTGCCGGGCCTGCACGTGGGGGCCGGTTCCGTGCTGGTCGCCGAGCAGGTCGACCAGGTCGTCGAGGCAGGCGCCCGGTTCGTCGTCAGCCCGGGCCTGTCCCGCGCCGTCGTCGAGCGCTCGCACACCCTCGACGTGCCTGCCCTGCCCGCGGTCGCGACCGGATCCGAGCTGATGGCCGCCGTCGAGCTCGGGCTGAGCGAGGTCAAGTTCTTCCCCGCGGGCCTCCTCGGCGGGCCTGCCGCGATCACGGCCCTCTCCGCGCCCTTCCCGGGCATGTCCTTCATGCCGTCGGGCGGCGTGAACCCGGACACGATGGCCGACTACCTCGCCCTTGCCACCGTGCCCGCCGTCAGCGGCAGCTGGATGGTGGAGCCCGCCCTCCTGCGCGACGGCCGCTGGGACGAGGTGACCGTGCGCGCCGCCGACGCGATGGAGCGGGTGCGCCGCTGCGCCTGACGCCGGATCACCCGGGGCTACCAGCGCACCCGCCCCGCGGTCACGCGGTGCAGCGCGTCCCGTCGGCCGGGAGCTCGCCGCGGGTCAGCGTGGCGCCGCCCGCGGCCGCCAGGCACGGCGACCGGTAGAAGCCGTTGTGGCGGTGCTGTGGAACCTGTGGTTCTTCAGCTTCTGGTCGGTGCAGATCGTCAAGGAGGCCGCGCACAGCAGCCTCGTCGCGGCCGGTCTGACCGCCGCGTTCAACGCGGGCGCGGGCATCATCGGCTTCCCAATCGGCGGCTGTTCTTCAACGCCCTGCAGCCCATCGTGCACGGCATCACCGGCGACCTCGTCCCCCACGACCAGCGCGGCTCGGTCTTCGGGATCTTCAACCTCATCGCCGAGATCGGCGCCGTCGCCAGCCCGGTGGTGAGCGGCATCCTGCGCGACGCCACCGGCAGTTGGGCGCCGGGCGTCTTCGTCGCCGCCGGGGTCATGGCCGTGTCCGTCGTCCTCTACGCACTGGTCCGCGAGCGCGTGCCCGCGGCCACCCACTGACGTCTACCACTGACAAGGAAACTCCCATGTCGCAGAAGAGCATCGGCATCATCATGAACGGCGCGACCGGGCGGATGGGCTACCGCCAGCACCTGGTGCGCTCCATCCTCGCGATCCGCGAGCAGGGCGGTGTCCTGCTGAGCAACGGTGAGCGCGTGCAGGTCGAGCCGCTGCTGGTCGGCCGCAGCGAGGCC
>DATAOO010000297.1:0-21390 GCA_036265695.1 Pseudonocardia sp.
GCTTCGCCGACGTGCCGCGGATCGCCCTCACCGCCACCGCCGATGCGCTGACCCGCGCCGACATCGTCGAGCGCCTCGAGCTCGGCGGCGCGCGCGTCTTCGTCAGCAGCTTCGACCGGCCCAACATCCGCTACGCGGTCGTCGAGAAGGACAACGCCAAGGCGCAGCTGCTCGCCTTCCTGCGCGACGAGCACGACGGCGAGGCGGGAATCGTCTACTGCCAGTCGAGGAAGAAGGTCGACGAGATCGCCGCCTGGCTCAACGACGAAGGGATCGCCGCCCTGCCGTACCACGCCGGCCTCGAGTCCGACGTGCGCCAGCGAAACCAGAGCCGCTTCGTTCGCGAGGACGGCATCGTCATGGTCGCGACGATCGCCTTCGGCATGGGCATCGACAAGCCCGACGTCCGGTTCGTGGCCCACCTCGACCTGCCGAAGTCGGTCGAGGGCTACTACCAGGAGACGGGCCGGGCGGGTCGCGACGGCCTGCCCTCCACCGCCTGGCTCGCCTACGGCCTCGCCGACGTCGTCCAGCAGCGCAAGATGATCGACGACTCGCCCGGCGACCGGGACCACCGGCGAAGGCTCGCGCAGCACCTCGACGCGATGCTGGCGTTGTGCGAGACGGTCGAGTGCCGCCGGGTGCAGCTGCTCGCCTACTTCGGCCAAGACGCGACGGCCTGCGGCAACTGCGACACGTGCCTGTCGCCGCCCGAGTCGTGGGACGGCACGGTCCCCGCGCAGAAGCTGCTCTCCACGGTGTTCCGGCTGGATCGCGAGCGGCACCAGCGGTTCGGCGCCGGGCAGATCATCGACATCCTGCTCGGGAAGCGCACGCCGAAGGTCGAGCAGTTCCGCCACGACGAGCTGAGCGTGTTCGGCGTCGGCACCGAGCTGTCCGAGGGCGAGTGGCGCGGGGTGGTCCGCCAGCTCCTCGCGCAGGGGATGTTGGCGGTCGAGGGCAACTACCAGACGTTCCAGCTCACCGAGGCCAGCAGGCCTGTGCTGCGCGGTGAGCGGCCGGTGAAGCTCCGGCGCGACCCCGTCAAGGTGGCGCGCACCCGCTCGTCCCGCACTCCGGCTGCCCCGTTGCCCGACGGGGTCGCGCCGATCTTCGAGCAGCTCCGGGCCTGGCGCGGGGCCGCGGCGAAGGAGCAGGGCGTGCCCGCGTACGTGATCTTCCACGACGCCACGCTCCGGGAGATCGCCACGCGCCGCCCGACCTCCCTCGCCGAGCTCGGGCAGATCAGCGGCATCGGCGAGGCGAAGCTGGCCCGCCACGGCCAGGCTGTCCTCGACGCCTTGGCCGAAATCCCCGCGTAGTAGCTGGGTTCCTCGGCGCGATCGCGCCAGCCGCTCGATCGGCGAACTCGTCCCGGCCCCGCCCACCTGCACTCACAGCGCCGGATCGGCGGACTCACCGCGGCGAAACGTACGACTCACCACGGCGAAACGCACGACTCACCGCGGCGAAACGCACGACTCACCGCGGCGAAACGTACGACTCACCGTCGGGGGAATGGGGACTCGGCCTGGGGGGCGGGTCACGTGCGGATTCGGGAGCCCTTCGGGTCGTACAGGACGCCTGCGGCCACCTCGGCGGTGATCCAGTCGCCGTCCACCGCCACCGCGACCGGGCCGGACGCCGCCACGGGCAGGTAGGCGTACGCGATCGACTTCTGCACCGTGTAGCCGTATCCACCCGAGGTCACCTGGGCCACGACGGTGTCGCCGACCCGCACCGGCTCACCGCCCAGCGCCACCGCCCGCGGGTCGGCCAGGGTCAGGCACCGCAGCCGCCGCGCCGGCTCGCGCAACGACTCCGCCCCGACGAACCCGCCACCCCGCCGCACCGCGAAGCCCAGCCCGGCTTCGGCCGGGGTCGTCTCGGGCCCGATGTCGCTCCCCCACGCCCGGTAGCCCTTCTCCAGGCGCAGGCTCTCGATCGCCCGGTACCCGCCCGGCGTCGCGCCGGTGGCCACCAGCGCCTCCCACAGCGCCGCGCCGTACTCCGTGGGGCAGTACAGCTCCCACCCCAGCTCGCCGACGTAGGTGACGCGCAGCGCCCGCACCGGCACGTCCGCCACCGTCGTCGCCCGCCACGACGGGTACGGGAAGTCCGCATCGGACAGTGCTGCCTGCGTCAACGGCGCCAGCAGCGACCGGGCGGCGGGACCCCACAGCCCGAAGCACGCCCACGCGCTCGTGACGTCCGCGATCCGCACGTCGGCGCCGGTCAGCCGGGCCTGGCGGCGCAGCCAGCCCAGGTCGTGCGACCCGAAGGCCGTGCCGGTGACGACGAGGAACGCGTCAGCCGCCAGCCGCGACACCGTGACGTCCATCTCGATGCCGCCGCGCTCGTTCAACGCCTGCGTGTAGACGACCGCGCCCGGCGGCCGCCCGACGTGCCCGGCGAAGACCCGCTCGCAGAACCCCGCCGCATCCGGCCCCGCGATCTCGATCTTGGCGAAGGAGGTCTCGTCGAACACGCCCGCGTGCTCGCGCACCGCCCGGTGCTCCGGCTCGACGCACGGCGACCAGTGCTGCCCCGCCCACCCCCGCGGCCGCAGTTTCTCGTCGCCCGGGGACGCGTAGTGGTTCACCCGCTCCCACCCCGCCTTCTCCCCGAAGCTCGCCCCGTGCGCGGCGTGCCAGGCGTAGGCCGGTGAGGTGCGCAGCGGCCGCCCCGCCGACCGCTCGGCGCCCGGGTAGCGGATGTCGTAGTAGGACTCGTAGTTCTCCCGCACGCGGGCGAGCGTGTAGCCCGGTGAGCGGTAGTGACGGCCGAAGCGGCGCACGTCCATGTGCCACAGATCGAGCCCGGGGTCGCCGTCGAGCACCCAGTTGGCCATGACGTCGCCGATCCCGCCCGCGCCCGCGATCCCGTGCGCGCAGAACCCCGCGGCGACGAAGAAGCCCGCGACCTCGGTCTCGCCGAGGCAGAACTCGTTGTCCGGGGTGAACCCCTCCGGCCCGTTGATCGTCGACGCGATCCCGACGTCGGCCAACGCGGGCACCCGGACGGCCGCGTTCTCGGCGATCTCGGCGAACCGGTCCCAGTCCGGCGTGAGCAGCCTGCCGTTGAAATCGGCGGGCGGCACGTGCCCGGGCCAGGCGGGCGCGGACTGCCGCTCGTAGCCGCCCATCACGAGCCCGTCGATCTCCTGCCGGTAGTAGACGAGCAGGTCGGGGTCGCGCAACGAGGGCAGCCGGGCGGGCATGCCCGGAACGGGCGCGGTCACCACGTACTGGTGCGACATCGGCACCACCGGGATCCGGACGTCCACCAGCGCCGCGACCTCGGCCGCGTACATGCCCCCGCAGACGACGACGGCCTCGCATTCCACGTCGCCTGCGTCGGTCCGCACGCCGACGACCCGCCGCCCGTGCGGCCCGTCGACCGTCGCGAACCCCACGACCCGGGTGTGCTGCGCGATCCGCACCCCGGCCGCCCGGGCGGCCGTCGCCAGCGCCGTGCACAGCCGCGCGGGGTCGATCTGGCCGTCGGTCGGCGTGTACGCCGCGCCCAGCACCCCGTCGGTCGTCATGAGCGGGAAGAGCGCAAGCGCCTCGTCCGCCGAGATCAGCTCCAGCGGCAGCCCGGCGCGCTGCGCCCAGCCGTGCTGGCGGCGGATCTCCACCAGCCGCTCCGGCGACGAGGCCAGCTTGAGCGACCCCGACTCCACCCACCCCGCGTCCAGCTCCCGGTACAGCTCGACGGAATGCACGTTCATCCGCGTCAACGCCGGGTCGGCCCGCAGCTGGCCCACCAGCCCCGCCGAGTGGAACGTGGAGCCGCTGGTGAGCTCGGCCCGTTCGACGAGCAACACGTCGGTCTCGCCCCGACGAGCGAGGTGGTAGGCGACGCTCGCGCCGCCCACCCCGCCCCCGACGATCACGATCCGGGCACGGTCCGGCAGCTCGGCCACGAGGGCGACCTTACGATCTTCCGGTGACCCGGGGCGAGCCCTAGGCTCGCGGGGTGGCGGAGGCCGAGGTGGAGCGCCTGCTCGACGCGATACCGCCGACCGCGCGCCACCCCCGCACGGTCGAGGAGCTCACGGGCGGGCTGACCAACCGCAACCTCAAGGTCACCAACGCCGACGGCACCTGCATCGTGCGGCTGCGCGTCGAGGCGCACGACCTGCTCGGGATCGACCGCGAGCACGAGCACGCCAACACGGTGGCCGCGGCCACCGCGGGCGTCGGCGCGCCCGTGCTGCACTACCGCCCCGGCGAGGGCCTCACGGTCGGCTTCCTGCCCGGTCGCACGCTCTGCGACGCCGACCTGCACGACCCCGCCGTGCTGGGCCGGGTCGCGGAGGCCTGCAGGCGTCTGCACGCGGGTCCCCGGTTCGCCAACGACTTCGACATGTTCGAGGTGCAGGCCCGCTACCGGCGGGTCGTGGCCGAGCACGGCTTCCGCCTGCCGCCGCGTTACGACGCGTTCCTGCCCGCCGTCGCCGCCGTGCGGGAGGCGCTCGGGCCGCGCGTGACCGTGCCCTGCCACAACGACCTGTTGGCCGAGAACATGTTGGACGACGGCACCCACGTGCGGCTCGTCGACTACGAGTACTCGGGCAACAACGACGCCTGCTTCGAGCTCGGCAACATCTGGAGCGAGGCGTCGCTCCCGACCGAGCTGCTCGACGTGCTGGTCGCGGCCTACTTCGGGCGTCCACGCCCGGTCCAGGTCGCCCGCGCCCGGCTGTTCGGGCTGGTCGCGAAGTACGGCTGGACGCTCTGGGCGTCCATCCAGGACGGCAGCAGCCCCATGGACTTCGACTTCTGGGCATGGGGGATGGAGAAGTACGACCGCGCTGTGGCGGAGTTCGACAGCAACGAGTTCGGCGTGCTGCTGCGGCAAGCGCGGACGCCCGAGGAGGACTGACACTGATGCCATCGCGCCGGGGAATGCTCACGCTGGAGCAGCTCGCCACCCTGGTCGAGGACGGGACGATCGACACCGTGCTTGTCGCGTTCACCGACATGCAGGGACGGCTCGCGGGCAAGCGCTGCGCCGCCGACTACTTCCTCGACGAGGTGGCGCCGCACGCCGCCGAGGCGTGCAACTACCTGCTCGCCGTCGACGTCGAGATGAACACGGTCGACGGCTACGCGATGTCGAGCTGGGAGCGCGGCTACGGCGACTTCGTGCTCCGCCCCGACATCACGACGCTGCGGAGGGTGCCGTGGCACGAGGCCACCGCGCTGGTGTTGTGCGACGTGGAGTGGGCCGATGGCGCGCCCGTCGCCCCGTCGCCGCGGCAGGTCCTCAAGCGCCAGCTCGACCGGCTCGCCGAGCGCGGGCTCGTCGCGGACGTCGGCACCGAGCTGGAGTTCATGCTGTTCACCGACTCCTTCGACGCGGCGTGGCAGAAGGACTACCGCGACCTGCGGCCCGCCAACCTCTACAACGTCGACTACTCGATGCTCGGCACCGCGCGCGTCGAGCCGGTGCTGCGGCGGATCCGCAACGGCATGGCGGGTGCGGGGATGGTGGTCGAATCGGCCAAGGGCGAGTGCAACCTCGGCCAGCACGAGATCGCGTTCCGCTACGCCGAGGCGCTCGCCACGTGCGACAACCACTCGATCTACAAGACGGGCGCCAAGGAGATCGCCGACCAGGCGGGCATGGCGCTGACGTTCATGGCGAAGTACGACGAACGCGAAGGCAACTCCTGCCACATCCACATCTCCCTGCGTGGCGAGGACGGCAACGTGTTCCCCGGCGAAGGGCCGCACGGGTTCTCGCCGCTCTTCACCCACTTCCTCGCCGGTCAGCAGGCGTGCCTGCACGAGCTGACCTACCTGTTCGCGCCGAACATCAACTCCTACAAGCGGTACGCCGCGGGCAGCTTCGCCCCGACGGCGATCGGCTGGGGCATGGACAACCGCACGTGCTCGCTGCGGGTCGTCGGGCACGGCGCCGGGCTGCGGGTGGAGAATCGCGTGCCCGGCGGCGACGTCAACCCCTACCTCGCGGTCGCCGCGCTGATCGCGGCCGGGCTCCACGGCATCGAGCAGGAGCTGGCGCTGCCGCCGGAGCTGACCGGCAACGCCTACGTCGCCGACGCCCCGCGGGTGCCGAGCACCCTGCGCGACGCGGCCGACGCGTTCGCGGCGTCGACGGTGGCGGCCGAGGCGTTCGGCGAGGACGTGGTGGAGCACTACACGAACGCCGCCCGCGTCGAGCTCGCCGCCTTCGACGCAGCCGTCACCGACTGGGAGCGACGGCGCGGGTTCGAGCGCCTGTGACGCCGCTGATCGGGATCACGGCGTACGGGGAGGAGGCCGCGTACGGGGTGTGGAAGCACCAGGCGGTGCTGCTCCCCCGCACGTACCCGGACGCGGTGTTCGCGGCGGGCGGCCTGCCGGTGCTGCTGGCGCCGCGGCCGGAGTCGGTTGAAGCCGTCGAGCGGCTCGACGGCGTGGTGCTCGCGGGCGGCCCCGACGTCGACCCGACGCGCTACGGCGCCGAGCCCGACCCGCACACCGGCCTGCCCCGCACCGAACGCGACGCCGCCGAGCTGGCCGTGCTCCGGCGCGCGCTGGAGCTGGGCCGTCCGGTGCTGGCGGTGTGCCGCGGCCTGCAGGTGCTCAACGTCGCGCTCGGCGGCACCCTCGTGCAGCACCTCCCGGACTCGGTCGGGCACACCGGCCACAACCCGCGGCCCGGTGTGTTCGGCCGCACCGACATCGCCCTGGACGGGGGCTCGCACGTGGCGACGGCACTGGGGGCCACGGTGATCGCCCAGTGCCACCACCACCAGGCGATCGCGCGGCTCGCCGACGGCCTCACCGTGACCGGCCGGGCCCCCGACGGCACGATCGAGGCCGTGGAGCTGGCCGGGCACCCCTTCGTCGTCGGTGTGCAGTGGCACCCCGAGCAGGACGACCCCCGGATCTTCGCCGCGCTGGTCGCGGCAGCAAAGGAGATGGCGTGAACCGGTTCGAGGGCCGCACGGCCGTGGTCACCGGCGGCGGGAGCGGCATCGGCCGCGCGAGCGTCCGACGGCTCGCCGAGGAGGGCGCGCGCATGGTCGTCGCCGACGTCGACGCCGACGCCGGATCCGCGACCGCGAAGGAGGTCGACGGGCTGTTCGTGCGCACCGACGTCACGTCCGAGGCCGACGTCGAGGCGTTGTTCGCGGCCACGGTGGAGACGTACGGCACGGTCGACGTCGCGTTCAACAACGCCGGGATCTCCCCGCCCGAGGACGACTCGATCCTCACGACCGGGCTCGAGGCCTGGCGGCGGGTGCAGGAGGTCAACCTGACCTCGGTGTACCTGTGCTGCCGCGCGGTGCTGCCCTACATGCAGCGCCAAGGGAAGGGCGCGATCGTCAACACCGCGTCGTTCGTGGCGGTGATGGGCGCGGCGACCTCGCAGATCTCCTACACCGCGTCGAAGGGCGGGGTGCTGGCGATGACCCGGGAGCTGGGGGTGCAGTTCGCCCGCGAGGGGATCCGCGTGAACGCGCTGTGCCCCGGGCCCGTCGACACCCCGCTGCTGCAGGAGCTGTTCGCCTCCGACCCCGAGCGCGCGCAGCGGCGGCTGGTGCACATCCCGATGGGGCGGTTCGCTCAGCCTGCGGAGATCGCCGCCACCGTAGCGTTCCTGGCCAGCGACGACGCGAGCTTCATCACCGCCAGCACCTTCCTGGTGGACGGCGGGCTCTCCGGCGCCTACGTCACCCCGCTGTGAGGCGGTGCAGCACCTCGGGGAGGGGTTCGGCGTGCACGACGGCGAGGCGCTGGGTGGCGCGGGTGAGCGCCACGTAGAGGTCGTTCGCCCCCCGGGGGCTCTCGGCCAGCACCTCGGCGGGCTCGACGAGCACCACCGCGTCGAACTCCAGCCCCTTGGCCTTGCCGATCGGGAGGACGACGACGGGTGAGGTGAGGTCGACCTCGGGGTCGGCCGGACCGTCGGGGGTGTCGGGACCCGGGGTGACCGCGCCCATCAGCCGGTCGCGCAGGCCCGCGACCCGGGCCGCCGGGGCCAGCACGGCGGTGCGACCCTCCCCCACGGCGCCCGCCTCCTCGGCGGTGATCTTCGCGACCTCCTCGTCCAACCCGGCGGCGTCGACCGACACCGCCCGCGGGAGCACGCCGGTCGAGCGGACCGACCGCGGCGGCGCCAGTCCGGGCTCGATCCGGGCCAGCAGGTCGTCGGCCACCGCGGCGATCTCCGCGGGCGTGCGGTAGTTGACCGTGAGCTGGGCGAGCCGCCACCGGTTCGCGACGTACGGGGCGAGCACCGCGTCCCAGGACGTGGCGCCCGCGAGGTCGCCGGTCTGCGCGATGTCGCCCACGACTGTCATCGACCGCGTGGGGCACCGGCGCATCACGAGCCGCCACGCCATGGCCGACAGCTCCTGCGCCTCGTCGACGATCACGTGCCCGTAGGTCCACTCGCGGTCGGCGGCGGCCCGGTCGGCCGTGGAGTCGTAGCGGCGGATCGCCTGGCGCTCGGCGAGCCGGTCGGCGTCGATCACGTCGGTGGCGCGCAGCAGCTCCGGGTCGAGGTCCTCCTCGAGGTCGAGCACGTCGAGCACGCCCTGGGCGTACATGACCTCCTCGCGCAGCGCGGCGGCCTCGCGGGCGGCGGCCTCGGCGCCGTCGTCGCCGAGCAGCTCGGCGGCCTCGTCGAGCAGCGGCACGTCGGCGGGGGTCCAGCGCAGGCCGGTCGGCACGTCCTCGGCGGGAAGCGGCCGGGCCAGCAGCGCGCGGTCGGCGGCGGGCAGGCGCCGGGTGGCCGCCGCGAGACGCCGCGGGTCGGCGTAGAGGTCGCCGAGGAGCTGCTCGGCCGACAGGGTGGGCCACAGCGCGTCGAGCTCGCGGGTGAGCTCACGGCTCTCCTTCAGCTCGTCGCGGATCTCGGCGAGGTCACCCGCGTCGAGCAGCCGCCGCCCGCCGGGCACGATCGAGCGCGCGACCTGCTCGGCCAACAACCGGACGGCCTCCTGGTGGAAGATCCGTTTGGCGGCGTTGTGCGGCCTGCGGGAGCGGCGGGCCCGGGTGCGCGCGGCGTTGACGACCTCGCGGTCGACGCGCACCTCCTGCTGCTCGACGACCAGCTGCACCGGCTTGCGCGGCAGCTGCTGCCGGTCGCGCACCGCCGCCGCGATCACCCCCGCCATCTCCGCCCGGCCCTTGATCTCGGCGACCTCCGGCGGCTCGGGACGCCGCGCGTCCAGACCCGGGAAGAGCTGCCCCACGGTGCTGAGCACGACGCTGGTCTCGCCCAGCGACGGCAGTACCTGCCCGATGTAGCGCAGGAACGTCGGGTTGGGGCCCACCACGAGCACACCGCGGCGGGCCAGCCGGTCGCGGTGGGTGTAGAGCAGGTACGCGGCCCGGTGCAGCGCGACGGCGGTCTTGCCGGTGCCGGGGCCGCCCTGCACCACCAGCACGCCCGAGGGCTTCGACCGGATGATCTCGTCCTGCTCGGCCTGGATCGTGGCGACGATGTCGGCCATCCGCCCGGTGCGGCTCGCACCCACCGCGGCGAGCAGCGCCGCCTCGCTGGTGAGGCCGCTGGCCTGGGCGGCGCCCGCCGCGCGGGCGGCGTCGAGGTCGAGGATCTCGTCGTCGATGCCGGTGACCTCGCGGCGCCGGGTGCGCAGGTGCCTGCGCCGCCGCATGCCTTCCGGCGACGCCGCCGTGGCGGTGTAGAACGGCCGCGCCGCGGGGGCCCGCCAGTCCATCAGGAGCGAGTTGTACTCGTCGTCCTCGTCGAGGAGGCCGAGCCTGCCGACGTAGCGGACCTCGCCGTCCTCGGCGTCGAGCCGCCCGAACGCGAGCCCGTGCTCGGCGGCGCGCAGCGCGGCGAGCCGGTCGGTGTAGATGCCGGCCGCGACGTCGCGTTCGGTGAGCGCCTGCGGGGTGCCGACGGTCTCGTCGTGCAGCACCTCCTGCAGCCGCTTCGCGGTCTCGGCGCGGCGGCGGTCGAGGCGTTCGTAGAGCATCGCGACGTACCGACGCTCGTGCTCGATCCCATCTCCGGCAAGTCCGGCCTTGCTGATTGGGCTGACTGTCACCGATCACCTTCGCCGCAGGTCTCGTCTTGAAGAAGCGACCTACGACCGTACCAGCGCTTCGCCCTCAGCCGCCGGGGTGGCGCGCCCGCGGCGCCCGGCCGAACGGCTGCTCGACCGGCTCCACCGGTTCAGCAGGCGGGATCGGGCGCACCGCGGGCGCGTCGGCCAACGCGACCTGCTCGCCGTGGTGCCACAGCCGCATCGGCGCGCCACCCACGAGCCGGTACTCCGCCTCCTCTTGGCGGATCTCGACGCGCAGCTGCCGGTCGTGCCAGTTGAGCCCGAACGAGATGCGCGACAGCGCCGGGGGCAGGCGCGGGGCGAACCGCAGCCCGTCGAAGTCGCACTGCATGCCGCCGAACCCGGTGACGACGGCGGTCCAGGTGCCCGCCATCGACGCGATGTGCACGCCGTGGTCGGAGTTGCCCGCCAGGTCGTTGAGGTCCACGAGGGCGGCCTCGGCCAGGTAGTCGAAGGCCAGGTCGAGGTGGCCGGTCCAGGCCGCCATGACGGCCTGCGTGCAGGCCGACAGCGACGAGTCCCGCACCGTGATCGCCTCGTAGTAGGCGAAGTTGCGCTCCATCTGGTCGGGCGCGAACGCGTCGGGGCGCAGCACCATGGACAGCACGAGGTCGGCCTGCTTCACGACCTGCTTGCGGTAGAGGTCGAAGTACGGCACGTGCAGCAGCAGCGGGTAGTGCTCGGGCGGGGTGTTCTCGAAGTCCCAGTGCTGGTGCTGGGTGAACCCCTCCGACTGCGGGTGCACGCCGAGCACCTCGTCGAACGGGATCGTCATGGCCTTGGCCGCGTCGCGCCAGCTCGCCATCTCCTCGGCGTTGACGCCCAGCGCGTGCGCGGCCCGCCGGTGCTTGGCCGCGGTGTCGGCGGCGACGCGCAGGTTCAGCTGGGCCATCAGGTTGGTGTAGACGTTGTTGTCGACGATCGCGGTGTACTCGTCGGGTCCGGTCACGCCGTCGATGCGGAAGGAGCCCGACGAGTCGTGGTGGCCCAGCGAACGCCACAGCCGCGCGGTGGCCACGAGCAGCTCCAGGCCGACCTCGCGCTCGAACGCGGTGTCGCCGGTGGCGGCGACGTGGCGGCGCACGGCGTCGGCGATGTCGGCGTTGATGTGGAACGCGGCCGTGCCCGCGGGCCAGTAGCCCGAGCACTCGTGGCCGCGGATCGTGCGCCACGGGAACGCCGCCCCGGACAGGCCCAGCTGCTCGGCCCGCTCGTACGCGCGCGGGAGGATGCTCTGCCGCCACCGCAGCGCGTCGGCGGCCGCTTCGGGGGCGAGGAACGAGAGGACCGGCAAGCTGAAGGTCTCGGTGTCCCAGAAGGTGTGGCCGTCGTAGCCCTCGCCGGTGAGGCCCTTCGCCCCGATCGCCCGTCGTTCGGCGCGGGCGCCCGCCTGCAGCACGTGGAAGATCGCGAGCCGCACGGCCTGCTGGAGCTCGGCGTCGCCGTCGATCTCGATGTCGGCGGTGCTCCAGAACGCGTCGAGGTACTCGCGCTGCTCGGCCAGCAGGCCGTCCCACCCGGTGAAGCGGGCGGCGGCCAGCGCGGCGCGGACCTGGTCGTGCAGCGCGGGCTGGCTGCGGCGCGACGACCACCCGTAGGCCAGGTACTTGACGATCGTCAGCCGCTCGCCGGGCTGCAGCCGGGTGATGACCGTGCTGCGGCCGATGTCCTCGGTGGCCTCCGAGGTGACCTTGAGCTTCGCGGGCCCTTCGACCTCGTGGTCCATCGCGGCGGCCACCCGCAGCCCGGACTGGCGGGTCTGGTGGATCAGCCAGGCCCCGTTGTCGTGTGTGCCGTGCTGCTCCGACAGCAGCGGGTCGGTGAGCGCCGCCTCCACGCGGGGGTCGGCCTCGTCGCGGGCGGGCAGCTGCTCGTTGGCCACCAGCTCGGACTGCACCACCAGCAGCGCGGGCGCGTCGAGGACCTCCACCTCGTAGCGGATGGCCGCGACCGCCCGCTGGGTGAGCGACACGATGCGCACGGTGCGCACCCGCACCGCGCGACCGGCGGGCGACGCCCACTCGACGTCCCGGGTGAGCGTGCCGGACTGGAGGTCGAGCACCCGCTCGTGGTGGCGCAGCTCGCCGTAGCGGAGGTCGAACGGCTCGTCCTCGACGAGGAGGCGGATCAGCTTGCCGTTGGTGACGTTGATGATCGTCTGGCCGGACTCGGGATAGCCGTACCCACCCTCGGCGTAGGGCAGCGGCCGCTTCTCGTAGAACGAGTTGAGGTACGTGCCGGGGGTGGCGTGCGGCTCGCCCTCGTCGAGGTTGCCGCGGAGCCCGATGTGGCCGTTGGACAGCGCGAACACCGACTCGACCTGGCCGATCGCGGCCATGTCCAGCTTCGGCTCGCGCACGTGCCACGGCTCGACGGTGAACGGGCGCCCGGGATCGGGGCTCACCGGTGCTCCCCGACGGCGCTGGACGACGATCTCGCAAGCCGGCTCACGACAACAGCTCCCCCAGATCCTGCACGACGACGTCCGCGCCGTGCTCCCGCAGCGCATCGGCGTGCCCCACGCGGTCGACGCCGACGACGAAGCCGAAGCCGCCCGCGCGGCCCGACTCCACCCCGGCCAGCGCGTCCTCGAACACGACGGCCTGCTCCTTGGGGACGCCGAGGTCGGCGGCGGCGGCGAGGAACGTGTCGGGGGCGGGCTTGCCGGGCAGGCCGCGCTGCTTGGCGACGACCCCGTCGACCCGGTGGTCGATCAAGTCGCTGAGCCCGGCGACCTCGAGCACCTGCTCGGCGTTGGCCGACGAGGAGACGCACGCCGTGATCAGGCCGGCGTCCTTCACGGCCTGCAGGTAGCGGACCGAGCCGGGGTAGACGTCCACGCCGACCGTGCGGATCTTCTCCTGCACGAGGTCGTTCTTGCGCGTGGACAGACCCCAGAGCGTCTCGGCGCCCGGCGGGTCGTCCGGAGTGCCGTCGGGGAGATGGATGCCGCGCGACGCGAGGAAGCCGCGGGTGCCGTCGAGCCGGGGGCGGCCGTCGACGTACGGGCCGTAGTCGTCCTTGACGTCGAAGGGCTTGAACGGGGTGCCGTCCCGCTCGGCGCGGACGCGCAGGTAGTCGTCGAACATCTGCTTCCACGACGCGGCGTGGACGCTGGCGGTGTCGGTGAGGACGCCGTCGAGGTCGAAGAGGCACGCGCGGGCGCCGTCAGGGAGGCCGAGCATGGACGAAAGGTACCGACCCGCCGATCACCGGGCGCGACCATCCGACCGATGTTCACCTGGTCGTCGCGTGCGTGGCGTCAGACGGTGACGTGTGCGGTCAACGGGAGCACCTTCGGCTCCCCGGCACCACCCGTGACCGTGACGACGCACCCGCCGTCCGCGGGTCGGGCGGTCACGGAGAGGACACCGCCCTGTGCGCGGGGCTCGATGTCGCGCTGCACGGCGTCGCGCACGGCGGCGAGCACGCGCAGGGGTTCGACGGGGACGGTCATGAGCGCCCGGTCGACGTCGATCTCGACCCGCAGGCGCTTGCCGAACCGGGCCTGCTCGAGCGCCAGGTAGTCCCGGACGACGGTGAGCTCGTGCCCCAAGGTGCTGGGCGCGTCGGCGGGCCGGTCGGTGGCGCGGCTGAGGTCGGCGAAGCCGACGAGGAGCTCCCGCGCGCGGGCCGGGTCGGTGCGGATGAGCGAGGCGATCGCGTTGAGCGAGTTGTAGACGAAGTGCTGTTCGAGCCGACGCGCCTCGACCGGCTCGGCGGCCTGCTCGGGGGCGGCCTCGTCGGCGGCGGCCTCGTCGGCGGCAGCGGGACCGCTCGACGCAGAGGCCCGGCCCGCGGTGTCTTCGGCGGCGGTGGCAGAACCCGCCCCCGCATCAGCCGTCGCGGCGACCCCGCCCACCGCGGCGCCCGCGACGGCGGTGCCTGCGCCGTCGCCCGCGGCCGCCGCGGCCGCCTGCATTCCGGGGCCTGCCGTCTCCACCACGGCGGTGACCCCGCCCGACTGCGCGGTGTCGTCGACCTCGACAGACCCCTCGATGGGCCCGATGGCGTCGTTGCCGTCGCTCGTCGCCTTCCGGCCCGCTCCGCCCTGCGCGACCGGCTCCGTCTGGCTCCCCGCCGCAGCGGCGCCACCCGCCGACGATCGCCCGCCCAGGTCAGCCGCGGCAGGCGCGCCCGCCTCCCCCCGGCCCCGCCCCGCAGCGGCACGACCAGCCGCCGCGCTCGCTCCGGCCGGATCCGCCGCCCCGCCTGCTACCGCCGCGTGTCCCGACGGCTCCCTCCGCTCGACCGCGGCGGAGGGGTCGGCGGCAGCCCTCGACCCTGCCTGAGCCGACGCGGCCGCCGACGCGGAAGCGGTGCCCCCGCTTGCACCGGCAGAGCCTGCGGGCGCCCCCGCCGCCTGCCGGGAGGCGTCGCCGTCCGGCGGATCAGCGCGCCGCGCCCCCGGGATGCCTGCCGACCCCGCCCCGGCCGTGCCCCGCCAGTGCGGGAGCCGCAGGCGACCGTCGGCCGTGAACCCCGTGTAGTCGACGAGGCCGGTCACCCGCGGCTCGACCCAGATCGCGTCGCGCGCCACCTCCGCGGGCACACCGGCGAGGAACGGCGACTCGGCCCGGCGGAGCTGGCGCAGCCCCGCCACCGGCCGCCGCTCCTCCCCGCTCACGCCGACCCGCCCGACGTAGCGCAGCCCGCGCCCGTCCGGGACCCCGACCAGCAGGCTGGCGATGCGGTCCGGCCTGCGGGGATCGACGGGCGTCCACCCGCCGACCAGCACCCGTCCGATCCGCGGCACCGGCACCCGCACCCACAGCGGCGACCGCTGGCCCGGCCGGTACCGCGAGCCCAGGTGCCGCGCGTGCAGCGCCTCGACCCCCTTCGCCTCCGCGATCTGCAGCAGCGACGGGAGCTCCGAGATCGGCATCGGCGAGGTGGTCCACACCGGCGCGGCGGCGAAGCCGAGCCCTTCGAGGAGGTTCCGCCGGTCGCGGTACGGGAGGTCGACGAGGCTGTGCCCGTCGAGCCACAGCAGGTCGGCCACCTGCAGGTCGACCGGCACCCGACGGATCTGCCGCTCGGTGGGCCGGAAACGCGCGCTGCGCCGCTGCAGCCGCGCCACCCGCGGCGCGTGCTCCTCACCGCGGGCCACCAGCGTGCCGTCGAGGATCATGCCGCCTGCGGGCGAGCGCCGCTCCAGCTCCGGCAACAGCTCGGGGTACGCGGGCGTCATCGACACGTTGCCCGAGCTCAGCAGCCGCGTGCGGCCACCGGGCTCGACGTAGGCGATGCAACGGTGGCCGGTCCAGGCGAGCTCGACGACCCAGTCGGGCCCGACCGGCGCCTGCCCGGCACCCGCGGCGACCTGCATGGGCGGCACGAGATCCGGCATCGACCGCGGACCCCTCGTCACATCCTTCACGGTAGTCGTCGCACTACCCGGGAGTTCACCTCCCTGCACGGCCCGGGGACGATGGAGCCACCATGACGCTCACCGACCGGCTCCCGCCCACCCCCGATCCCGACGACCTGGTCGAGGCCTTCGCCGAATGGGCCTTCGAGGAGCGCGGCCTCTCGCTGTACCCGGCGCAGGAGGAGGCGCTGCTCGAGCTCGTCACCGGCGGCAACGTGATCTTGTCGACGCCGACCGGTTCGGGGAAGTCGCTGGTGGCGGTGGGCGCGCACGCCGCGGCGCTGGCCCGGGAGCAGCGCACGTACTACACCGCGCCGATCAAGGCGCTCGTCAGCGAGAAGTTCTTCCAGCTGATCGACACGTTCGGCGCGGAGAAGGTCGGCATGCTCACCGGCGACGCCGCCGTCAACGAGCGGGCGCCGATCATCTGCTGCACCGCCGAGATCCTGGCCAACATCGCGCTGCGCGAAGGCACGCGGGCCGACGTCGGGTCGGTCGTGATGGACGAGTTCCACTTCTACGCCGACCCGGACCGCGGCTGGGCGTGGCAGGTGCCGCTGGTCGAGCTGCCGCAGGCGCAGTTCCTGCTGATGAGCGCCACGCTCGGGGACGTCAGCTTCTTCTCCGGCGACCTCACCCGGCGCACCGGCCGCGACACCGCCGTGATCACGTCGGTGGAGCGCCCGGTGCCGCTGCACTACCGCTACGTGCTCACGCCGCTGCACGAGACCATCGGCGAGCTGCTCACCACCCATGAGGCCCCGGTCTACGTCGTGCACTTCACCCAGGCCTCGGCCGTGGAGCGGGCGCAGGCGTTGACCAGCGTGAACGTCACCAGCAAGGCCGACAAGCAGGCCATCGCCGACCTGATCGGCGCGTTCCGGTTCACGGCGGGCTTCGGGAAGACGCTGTCGCGGCTGGTGCGCCACGGCATCGGCGTGCACCACGCGGGCATGCTGCCGCGCTACCGGCGGCTGGTCGAGACGCTCGCGCAGGCCGGGCTGCTCAAGGTCATCTGCGGCACGGACACCCTCGGCGTCGGCATCAACGTGCCCATCCGCACCGTCCTGTTCACGGCCCTCGCCAAGTACGACGGCAGGCGCACCCGCCCGCTCAAGGCCCGCGAGTTCCACCAGATCGCGGGGCGCGCGGGGCGGGCCGGGTACGACACCGTCGGCACGGTCGTCGCCGAAGCCCCCGACCACGAGGTCGAGAACGCCCGGCTGCTCGCCCGCGCGGGTGACGACGAGAAGAAGAAGCGCCGGATCGTGCGCAAGAAGGCCCCCGAGGGCTTCGTCGGGTGGTCGGCCACGAGCTTCGAGAAGCTGCAGAGCGCCCAGCCAGAGCCGCTGACCAGCCACTTCAGCGTCACGCACGCGATGCTGCTGAACGTCATCTCGCGGCCGGGCAACGCGTTCACGGCCATGCGGCACCTGCTGGAGGACAACCACGAGCCGCGGGCCCGGCAGCGGCGGCACATCCTCCGCGCGATCGCGATCTACCGGGCGCTGCTCACCGCGGGCGTGGTCGAGCGCCTCCCGGAGCCGGACGCCGAGGGCCGCATCGTGCGCATCGTCGGCGACCTCCAGCTGGACTTCGCGCTCAACCAGCCGCTCTCGCCGTTCGTGCTGGCGGTGGTGGAGCTGTTGGACCGCGCGTCGCCGACCTACGCGCTGGACGTGCTGTCCGTCGTGGAGGCCACCCTCGACGACCCCCGCGCCGTGCTCTACGCCCAACAGAGCAAGGCCAAGGGCGAGGCCGTGGCCGCGATGAAGGCCGAGGGCCTCGAGTACGAGGAGCGGATGGCCCGCCTGGACGAGGTCACCTGGCCGAAGCCGCTCGACGAGCTGCTGGAGGCCGCGCTCGCGACCTACCGGCGGGGTGCGCCCTGGGTCGAGGACGCGCGGCTGTCGCCGAAGTCGGTGGCACGCGACATGTTCGAGCGGTCGCTCACCTTCGTGGAGTACGTCGGCTTCTACCAGCTCGCCCGCTCCGAGGGCCTGGTGCTGCGCTACCTCGCCGACACCTACCGGACGCTGCGCCAGACCGTGCCGGACGAGGCCAAGACCGAGGAGCTCGCCGACATCGAGGCCTGGCTGGGCGAGCTCGTGCGCCAGGTCGACTCCTCGCTGCTCGACGAGTGGGAGGCGCTCGCGGCGGGCGAAGGCGGCGGCGACTCCGCTCCCCCGCCGCTGGACGACGTCCCCGACGCCGTCACCCGCAACGTCCGCGCGTTCCGGGTGCTCGTGCGCAACGCCCTGTTCCGCCGGGTGGAGCTGGCGGCACTGCGGCGGTGGGACCTGCTGGGCGAGCTCGACGGCGAGGCGGGCTGGGACGCCGACGCCTGGCGCACGGCGCTGCTGCCCTACTTCGCCGAGTACGGCGACACGTTCACGGCGATCGGCACCGGTCCCGCGGCCCGCGGCCCCGGCCTGGTGACGATCACCGAGGAGCCCGAGCGCTGGCTCGTCCGGCAGGTCTTCGACGACCCCGCGGGCGACCGCGACTGGGCCATCACCGCCGAGGTCGACCTCAGCGCGTCCGACGAGGAGGGCGTGGCCGTCGTCTGGGTGACCGACGTCGCCCCCACCCCCGGGTGAGTCGCACGATCTGACACCGCGTGTTGGCCGTTTCGACGGGACGAACGACCAACACGCGGTGTCGAAACGTACGACTCACCGCTCTGGGCCCGGCGTGTCGTCGTTGATTCGGCGACCGGACGACCGCGTCAATGATTCACTGACACCGTGGAGTACGACGACGCGCGGCGGTGGCTGGAGCGCGTGGACCCGGCGGTCACGCGGGACCGGTCGCCCCAGGCGCTGCTCGACCACCTCAAGCAGCGCAGCGGCGCGGGCCCGCTCACCGGCGACGCCGCCGCGGCCTGGTACGCGCTGGTGCACGAGATGCGCAGGCTCGCCGACTACTACGAGCGCGACCTGATCCGCAAGCTGCGCGCCGACGGCATGACCTGGGCGCAGGTCGCCGACGCCGTGCAGGCCCAGCTGTCCAGCAGGCAGGCCGCACAGGCCAAGTGGAAGCGGCTCGTCGACCCGGGGCGGCGGATCACCACCGGAGACATGCGTCGGGGAGGTCGACGGGCGGGCCACCCGACCGACACCACGTCCGCCGACACGTCCGACGCCGGTCCCTGAGCTCGCTCGCGGGCCGCGTGTCGATAGTCCGCGCGGTGCGGGCCCGCCGGGTAGGGTGCCGCGACGGCAGAGTGACACGTTCGCCCCTGCGCACCGTTGCGCCGCGGGCGGTTCGGAAGGCGGACCGACCGATGACGTCCGACGGGTCCTGCCCTTCTGCGGCGCGCGACGCCCCAGCGGACTCGCTCCTCGACACCTGGGCCGTGGCGCTCGCGGGCCCCGACCCCGACGCCACGCTGCGCCCCCGCCTTGCCGCCCTCACCGACAGCCTGCTCAGCGTCGTCCAGGGCCACGCCGCGCCCGCCGTCGCCCGCGCGGTCGGGGCGGGGCTCGTCGCCGCGGGCCTGGACGAGCCCGGCGCGCTCGAACGCACCCTCGTCCTGCTCCAGCGCGAGCTCGCAGGCCACCCGCGCGGGGCCGAGCTCACCGCCGCGTTCGCGGCGGGCTTCGCGGGCGGCGTGCGCGACCTGGCGCGCACCGCCGACCAGGTGCCGCGGGACGTGGACGACTCGCGCTTCGGCGCCGTCTTCAGCCACGCCGCCGCCGGAATCATGATCATCGCGATGGGCGGCGAGGTCGTCGAGGTCAACCGGGCGTTCTGCGCGATGTTCGGCCGCGGGCCCGAGGCCTTCGTCGGGTCCGACGTGTACGTGTTCGCCCGCCTCGACGACGAGCCCGGATCCGTCGAGGAGGTGCGCAGCATGCTCGACGGCGAGCGCGACCAGGTCTCCCTGGAGCGCACGTACTTGCACCGGGACGGCTCCGCGGTCCGCGTCCAGGCCTCCCTCTCGCTGGTGCGCGGCCCCGCGGGCGAGCCCCGCTACGTGATCTGCCTCGTCGAGGACGTCACCGAGCGCTTCCGCCTGCAGTCTCGCCTGCGCTTCCACGCCGACCACGACCCCCTCACGGGCCTCCCCACCCGCGCGGTCCTCGCCGAGCGGCTCCAGGCCGCGCTCGACGAGCCCGGCGGCCGTCCGGTCGGCATCTGCGCCGTCGACCTCGACGGCTTCCGCGGCGTCAACGACACGCTCGGCCACGAGACCGGCGACGACCTTCTGCGGGCGGTCGCCGAGCGGCTCAGCCGCGACCTGGGAGCCGAGGGGCACCTCGTGGCCAGAGCGGGCGGTGACGAGTTCGTCGTGCTCGCCGTCGACGTCGACGTGGTGGCGCTGCGCGCGCTCGCGGGCCGGGCGCTGGCGGCGGTCGCGCAGCCGTTCGACCTCGGCGGCCACCGCGTGGTGGTGACGGCGACCGTCGGCATCGTGCCCGGCGACGCCCGCGGCCTCGCCGACGCGGGCGCGCTGCTGCAGGCCGCCGACACGACGTTGAACCGCGCGAAGCGCCAGGGGCGGGGCGGGGTCGCCGAGTTCGAGCCGCGGCTGCACCGGCGCGCGGTCAGCCGGTTCGCGCTCGCCGCGCGCATGGCCGACGCGCTGGCCGCGGGCGAGTTCGCGCTCGAGTACCAGCCACTGGTGCGGCTGGCCGACGGCGTGACCGTCGGCGTCGAGGCGCTCGTCCGCTGGGACCTGCCGACCGGCGAGCGGATCGGGCCCGACCGCTTCGTGCCGGTGGCCGAGGAGACCGGGCACATCGTCCCGCTGGGCCGGTGGGTGCTCACGCAGGCGTGCCGCCAGGCGAAGGCGTGGTCCGCGGGCCATGACCGCGAGCCGTTGCTGCTGTCGGTGAACCTCGCCGCCCGCCAGATCCGCGACCCCGGCATCGTCGCCGACATCGCCGACGTCCTGGCCGAGACCGGGTGGCCCGCGGCGGGCCTGCAGGTCGAGCTCACCGAGAGCGACGCCATGGACGGCTCGACGTCGCTGTCGACCCTGCGCGCGATCGCCGACATGGGCGTGCGCATCGCCATCGACGACTTCGGCACGGGGTACTCCAACCTCGCCTACCTGCGCCGCCTGCCCGTCCAGACGCTCAAGCTCGCCGCGCCCTTCGTGAGCGGTCCCGACGGCGACGCCGTCGACGTCGAGATCTCCGGCCTGCTCATCCGCCTCGCGCACTCGCTCGGCATGACCGTCGTCGCCGAGGCGATCGAGACGGCCGAGCAGGTCGACCAGCTGCGCGAACTCGGCTGCGACGTCGGGCAGGGCTACTACTTCTCCCCTCCCCTGTCCGCGGATGCGGTCACGGAGCGGATGACCGCGAGCCTGCATGATCACCCCGGCGGGTGACAAGATCGAGGCATGACCCACCCCCTCCGCATCGGCTTGCAGCTCCAGCCGCAGCACGCCGAGTACGCCCAGATCCGTGACACCGTCGCCGCCGCGGAAGACGCGGGCGTCGACATCGTGTTCAACTGGGACCACTTCTTCCCGCTCTACGGCGAACCCGACGGCAAGCACTTCGAGTGCTGGACGATGCTCGGCGCCTGGGCCGAGGCCACCAGCCGCGTCGAGATCGGCGCGCTGGTCACCTGCAACAGCTACCGCAACCCCGAGCTGCTGGCCGACATGGCCCGCACCGTCGACCACATCTCCGGTGGGCGGCTCATCCTCGGCATCGGCGCGGGGCTGGTTCCAGCGCGACTACGACGAGTACGGCTACGACTTCGGCACCGCGGGCTCGCGGCTCGCCGACCTGGCCCAGGCGCTGCCGCGCATCCGCAGCCGGTGGGGCAAGCTCAACCCGGCGCCCACCCGCGACATCCCCATCCTCATCGGTGGCGGCGGGGAGAAGAAGACGCTGCGCTACACCGCCAAGCACGCGCAGATCTGGCACAGCTTCGGCGACGTCGAGGTGCTGAAGCGCAAGAACGCGATCCTCGACGGCCACTGCCGCGACGTCGG
>DATAOO010000298.1:0-8363 GCA_036265695.1 Pseudonocardia sp.
GGCCGGGCGCCCCTGGCGCGGCTGCGCGACGTCGGCCGGGCGGGCAAGACCGTCTCCGGCTGGGCCTGACCGGCAGACTCACCGCGGCGACATCGCAGACTCACCCCGGCGAAACGTACGACTCACCGGGATGGAACGTACGACTCACCGCCGGGCGGACCCCACCCCAGGCCGCGCGCCCGCGCAAACTGCCCAACTCACCGCGGTGAAACGTGCGACTCACCGCGGTGAAACGTGCGACTCACCGCGGTGAAATGTACGACTCACCGGGGGTCAGCCTGCGGGTTGGGGGTCACGCGGGTGGCCTGGACCGAGTGGTCGATCACGAAGCCGTCGTGGTCGACGCGCAGCTCGGCGGTGCCCAGCTCGGAGCTCAGCTCGATGAGGGCGCCTTCGTCCGTGGGGGTGCCGCGGTAGGTGCGCTCCACCACCGACGTCTCGAGCGCGGGCAGCGAGATGTGCACCACCGGCAGCGTGTGCTCACCCGCCTCGGTGTGCAGGTCCAGCCGCCTGACGGGCAGCGCGTCGAACGTGACGCTGCCCGCCAGGTCGATGTCGATCGACCCCGAGAAGTCCGTGCGCGTGCCGCCGGACCCGGTGTCGATCAACCAGAAGCCGTCTTCGGTGCGGTTGAGCGTGAGGTGCCGCTCGCGCTCGGCCGTCGCGGTGGTGAACGACGCCCGCTGGACGCCACCGTCCTCGCGCAGGACCAGCCGGTAGGACGCCGTCCAGTCACCGGCCGGATCGGCGCGGACGATCCGGCCGAGAGCTCGGAAGGCCTTGCCCGCACCGAAGTGCACCCGCACGCCCTCGAAGCCGCGCCCGTCGTGGGCCTGCCACGTCAGCATGGTCGTCACGGGCGCAACCGTAGTGCAGTGATCTGGATCGTGGGAGGGTCAGGCCGGCGGCTCGGCGGGCGGCTGGCCCTCGTCGCCCTCACCGCCGGGCACCCAGTCCTTGAACTTGTCGACACCCTGGTCGATCTGCTCGTCGTGCCCGGCGAAGCGCTCCTTGCCGAACTCGCCCGCCTTCTCGCCCGCACCTTCGACCTGCTCCGGGTGCTCCTTCGCGAACTCCTGGGCCTTGCCTGCCATCTCGTTGAAGTCCATGGCTCGCATCGTGGCACGGTGGCGCTCAGCGTTCCTGTCGAACGTCCTCCGATCGGAGGTCGTCGCGCACCCCCCGGTAGACCGGCGCCCGCAGCTTCCCGGCTTCGGTCCAGCCCATGTGCGACACCTCCACGACGACCTCCGGTAGGCACCACCGCGCGCCCTTTTCCTCCGGACGGGGGACGCGCTCGGCGAACGGCGAGCGGTCGGCGTCGACGAGCCGCCCGCGCAGGGCCCGCTGCGCGACCTCGGACGCCAGCCCGGACCCGACCCGCCCGGCGAACCGCAGCCCGTCGGCCGTGGGCACGCCGAGCAGCAGCGCGCCCACCCGGGTGGCGCTCACCCGCGCCGTGCCGACGTTCTCCGGGCGCCAGCCGCCGACCACGCACGCCTGGACGTCGCGGTGGGTGGCCTTGACCCACCCGGGGCTGCGGGTGCCCGGCCGGTAGACGCCGTCGCCGCGCTTGGCCACGACGCCCTCCATCCCGCGCTGGGCGGTGGCCGCGAACAGCGCGGGGCCGTCGGTGTAGATCGGGGAGAGCGCCAGGTTCGGGACGGCCGTGACGTCGAGGCGCTCCAGCGTGGCGCGCCGCTCGGCGAACGTGCGGGTGAGCAGCGGCACGCCGTAGAGGCGCAGCACGTCGAACGCCATGAGCGTGACGGGCCGGGTCGGCGCCGGGCGGGGGGTCTGCATGCGGTCGGCGAGCGCGTGGAAGCTGGGCACGCCGTGTTCGAGCAGCACGACCTCGCCGTCGAGCAGCACGTCGGGGGCGAGCTGCGCCAGGCCCGCGAGCTCCGGGAAGTTGGCGGTGACGTCGCGGCCGCTGCGGGAGCGCAGGTCGACGCGGCCGTCGCTGACGTCGGCGAGCAGCCGCATGCCGTCCCACTTGACCTCGTAGATCCAACCGGGACCGGTTGGGAGGTCGCCAGGGGTGGCGAGCATGGGCTGCACCCGGCCATGCTGGCACCCATGCGCGCGATGTGGAGTGGGGCGGTCTCGTTCGGGCTGGTCAGTGTGCCCGTGAAGCTCTACTCGGCCACGACCAACCACGACGTCCGCTTCCACCAGGTGCACGCGACCGACGGTGGGCGGATCAAGTACCGGCGGGTCTGCACGGTCGACGGCGAAGAGGTGGAGTACGCCGACATCGTCAAGGGCTACGAGACCGACGACGGCGAGCTCATCACCCTCACCGACGAGGACCTGGATTCCCTGCCGATGGCCGCGGGCCACGAGATCGACGTGATCGAGTTCGTGCCGTCCGACCAGATCGACCCGATGCTGTTCGAGAAGAGCTACTACCTCGAGCCCGAGGCGAAGGCGGCCAAGCCGTACGCGCTGCTGCGCGAGGCGCTGGTGCAGACCGACCGGATGGCGGTGGTGCGGTTCGCGCTGCGCCAGCGGGAGAGCATCGCGGTGCTCCGGGTGCGCGACAAGGTGATCGTGCTACAGACGATGCTGTGGCCCGACGAGATCCGCGAGCCCGATTTCGACATCCTCGACGCCGACGTCGAGCTGCGGCCGCAGGAGCAGACGATGGCCGCCTCGCTGGTGGAGAGCCTCGGCGCGGACTTCGACCCTTCGCAGTTCCACGACGAGTACCGCGACGCCGTCGAGGAGATGATCGAGCGGAAGCGCACCACGGGCGAGACGCGGCCCGCGCCGGTGGCGACGGCCCCGGCCGACGAGGGCGACAGCATGACCGACCTGCTCTCCGCGCTGCAGGCCAGTGTGGACGCGGCGCGCTCCAAGGCGGGCGGCCCGGCGGAGAAGGCCCCGGAGAAGTCGGCCGAGAAGTCGGCTGAGAAGCCCGCCGCCAAGCGGTCGTCCGGGGGGAAGTCGCGCAAGAAGGACAGCGACGACGAGAAGGCGGACGAGAAGCCGACGCGGAGGCGCAAGCCCGCCTGAGTGCGCGGCTATTCGCTCACGAGCCGCGCCAGCGGTGTGGGGCGGCCGAGCAGGTAGCCCTGCCCGTCGTCGACGCCGAGTGCGCGCAGGTGCGCCACCATCGCGCGCCGGTCGACGTGCTCGGCCACCGTTCGGATCCCCAGCTGCCGCGCCACCCCGACGACGGCGGTGATCAGGGCCCGGTCGACGGGGTCGGCGTCGGCCTGCCGCACGAACTCCCCGGCGATCTTGACCGCCGTGAACGGCAGGTTCTTGAGGTGGGAGAACGAGGCGTAGCCCGCGCCGAAGTCGTCGAGGGTGAAACCGCAGCCCGCCTCGGAGAGCTGGCGGGCGAGGAAGCGGGCGGCGTCGAGGCTGCCGATCGCGGCGGTCTCGGTGATCTCCAGCCCGAGCCGCTCCGGCTCGACCTCGGCCACCTTGAGCTGCTCCAGGATCCAGCCGCCCAGGTCCTGGTCGTCCAGCGAGCGGGCCGACACGTTGACCTCGAAGCAGCGGCCGTCCGCGCGGGCCCGCGGCGTGGCGAGCGCGGCGATCGCCCGCTCCACCACCCACCGGTCGATCCGCAGCACGAGGTCGGTGCGCTCGGCGGCGGGCAGGAACTCGGCGGGCCCCAGGTCGGGCTCCAGCCCGTCGCGCAGCCGGATGAGCAGCTCGTGGCGGCTGGTGCGGCCGGTCGCGAGGTCGACGATCGGCTGCGCGTCCAGGCTCATGGTGCCCTCGTCGAGCGCGGCCGCCACCCGTTGCAGCACCGACACCCGCCGCGCCGCGTCCTCGTACTGCTCGGGGGTGAACAGCCGCGCCCGGTTGCGGCCCACCCGCTTCGCCTCGTAGAGCGCGAGGTCGGCGTGGGCGAGCACGGTCTCGACGTCCGTCGCGGCGCCGTCGACGATCGCGACGCCCACGCTGATCGTCACGCGGATCCCGTCGGCGCGGCCGCCGAACGGGGCGTGGCCGATGACGTCGCAGAGGGTCTCGGCCAGCTCCATCGCCACCCCGGCCGTGGTGCTCGGGACGATCATGGCGAACTCGTCGCCGCCGAGCCTGCCCAGCAGCACGTCCGGGCCGACCCGGGCCTTGATGGTGTGCGCGACCTCCCGGATCACCCGGTCGCCGACGGCGTGGCCGCGGAGGTCGTTGATGTCCTTGAAGTTGTCGATGTCGACCAGCAGCAGCGCGGCCCTGTCGGGGCGGGCCGCGCACTCGGCCAGCCACCCGGTGATCCGGCGGCGGTTCGCCACGCCGGTGAGCGGGTCGTGGTCGGCCAGGAACGCCAGCTCCTGCCGGGCGCGGTAGGCCTCGGTGACGTCGTGCGCCGTGCCCAGCACCCGCGACGGCACGCCCGCGGCGTCGGCGAACACCTCGCCGAAGCACTCGAAGACCCGCTCGGTGCGCCGGTCGCCGAGCACCATGCGGTGGGTGTAGGTGAACGGCTCCAGGGTGCGCAGCGCCGTCGCCAAGGTGTCCTCGATCATCCCGACGTCGTCCGGATGCAGCAACGACCGGTACTGCGCGTAGTCGAGCGCGGTACCGCGGGGGATCCCGAACAGGTCGAGCAGGCTCTCCGACCACAGCACGGTGCCGTCGCGCACGCTCCACTGCCACGTGCCCGTGGCCGTCATGCTCTCCAGCCGCTGGAGCCGCCACTGCGCGGTGAGCGGGCCGAGCGCCTGGGCGTCCTCGCCGTAGCGGGCGGTCTCGTCGACGATCACGTAGAGCGAGCCGGTGGCCTCGAGCGGGTAGCAGATGACGTCCCACCAACGGGTGCCGCCGGTCGGCGAGGGCCACCGCACGGTGGTCGTGCGCGCGCCCGGCAGCACGGGGGTGAACCGGTCGAGCACGTCGTCCAGCGCTGCGCCGTAGGGCTCGACGAGCAGGCGGGCGGCGGGGTTGCTGCGCTGCAGCGCGCCGTCGCGCACGACGAGCAGCGCGACGCCCGCCTGCGCCGCGATCTCGTCCCAGGTCATGGTGGAGCTATCGTCGCACCCGGTGCAGATGTTGCCCGCGCTCCGCCACTCGATCGAGTTACGGCCCCAGTGCGTTCTGCGGCGGGGCCTTGTCGTCGGCGAGCGCCTGGAACAACGCACCGGCCCGCTTCTTGTCCCAGTGCACCTCACCGTCGGCGACGGGCACGGTGGTGGAGATCCCGCTGCCGATGCCGCGCATGGCCAGCCCCAGTTGGGCGAGGTTCCACACGTGGTCGCTGCGGTCGACGGTGATCGACGACGACAGCTGCGTGGCCAGCGGCACCAGCCGGAACGGGTTGAGCAGCACCGACGGCCCGGTGATCTTCTGCAGCATCGCGGAGAGGAACGCCCGCTGGCGCTCCACCCGCCCGAAGTCCGACGACGCCGTGGCCCGGGTGCGGACGTAGCCCAGCGCGGTGGCCTTGTCCAGGGTCTGGCAGCCCGCCTTGATGTTCAGCGCCGCCTTCGGGTCCTTGATCGACTCGGGGACGCAGAGGTACACGCCGCCGATCGCGTCGACGACGTTGACGATGCCGAGGAAGCCGATCTCCGCGTAGTGGTCGATGCGCAGCCCGGTGGCCTGCTCGACGGTCTTCACCAGCAGCTCGGGGCCGCCGCCCTCCGGGCCGCCGCCCTTCCCGTACGCCGAGTTGATCTTCGCGACGCCGAAGCCGGGGATGTTGACCAGCGAGTCGCGCGGCACGCTCACGAGCGTGGTGGGCCCGCTCCCGGTGTGCAGGATCATGATCGTGTCGGTGAGCTGGCTGGTCTCGTCGCCGGTGGCGTACTGCTTGCGCTCGGCCTCGGTGAGCTGCTGACGGCTGTCGGAGCCGACGATCAGCCAGTTGGTGCCCTTCGACGACGCGGTGCTGGAGGCGGGCAGCGCGTCGGTGCGGCCGAGGGAGAAGTCGATGTAGACGGCGAAGCCGACGACGAGCAGGAGCAACACGATGAGCACCGCGCCGATGCGCCGCCGCCAACGCGGCCTGCGCCGCGCCGGGGGGCGGGCGCCGTAGACCGGGGCGGACGCGCGCGGCGCGGGCACGCCCTGGCGCGACGGCGGGCTCTGCCGGGGCGGCGGGGCACCCCCGGGCGGCGGCCAGCTCTGCGGGAGCCCGCCGCCGGGCAGCAACGCGGTGCGCGGCAAGGGCTGACCCGACGCCCTGCCCGGGGGTCGCCCCGGGGCGGGGCCGCCACGTCGGCCGCGGTCGTCACCGTTCATCTGCACCATCCCGTCACACTTTCGGGGCGCGCCAGAGAATACGACGGCCCCGCGTGGACTAGGACGAACCGGTCGCCCGCGAGGTTCCGAGGAGCTCCTCACCTTCGAAGACGCCCAGCTCCTGCACGTACAGCTCGATGTTCACGCCGTTGGGGTCGCGGAGGTAGACGCTGTTGTCGATGCCCCGCTCGGGACCGATGAACTCGATGCCCGCGGCCTCCAGCTTCACCTTGGCCGCGTCGAAGTCCGCCTGCGTCGTGGACAGCGCCAGGTGCTGCACGCCGCCGATCGTCTCCTGGAACTCGGGGTGGTCGTGGCCGGGGAAGTCGAAGAAGCCGAGCATGTTGCGGTTGCCGATGTCGAAGAAGAAGTGGCTCGACCCCTTGTAGTCCCGGTTCTCGACCAGCTCGACCAGCGGGAACCCGAGGACGTCCTGGTAGAAGCGGATGGTCTCCTCGACATCCTTCGCGATCAACGCGAGGTGGTGGACCCCGCGGACGGTGCTCGCCGGGCGCTCGGCGGCCGCTTGCAGGTAGGTCTTCTTGAGCTCCTCGCGACGGGCGCGGATGGCGTCGAGCTCGGCTCCTTCAGGCTGTGGCATGGGCTCATCCTGCCGCAGGCGCAGCCCCTCGTCAGGGGGCATCGATCGACTGCGGTCCGAGGAGGACGGGCAGCTCGGTGAGCCCGCGGGCGGGGTGGGGACATCGTCGGAACCCTCTCGCAAGCCGGAACACAACAGGTCGATCACCGCCAGGCGCCCGTCGACGACCTTGCAGACCGCGGTCTGCGTGCAGACCCAGCGGCGCTCGGCCTGGCTCAGCCCGAGGCGGTAGTGGATCAGGACGCGGTCCGCGACCGCCTCACCCGCCGAGTCGAGCACCTCGACGGTGTCGAAGTCGGCGAACCACGCGTGGAAGCGGGCGGCCACGTCCGCCCGCCCGTGCGACTCGACCGGGCCACCGGGCAGCAAGGCGCGCAGCCGCACGGTCTCGGTCACCGCCTCGGACAGCCGGTGCGGGTCCCGACCGGCGACGGTCGCGGCGACGGCGGCCGCCAGCTCGAGGTGTCGCATGGCTCCGCCTAACCCGCGCGCCTGCGGGGCAGCGCGTCTAGGTGGCCGAGCAGGTGCTCGGCCAGCTCGTCGGCGTCCGCCGCCGCCCCGTCGATCAGGGTGGACTTGCGCCTGCGCAGGAACGGCAGGCCCAGCACGTACAGGCCGGGGCTGGCCGTGACCCCGCCGTCGTGCACGACGGCTCCCCGGCGGTCGAACACGTCGACCTCGAGGAAGGACAGGTCGGGGCGGTACCCGGTCGCCCACACGATCGTCGCGATGCCGCCGTCGCCGAGGCGCGCCGACAGCGCGGCGGGGACCGGCGGCGCGGTCGGCGCGAACCGGTGGGGTGGCTCGGCGGCGATCCCGGCGCGCTCGGCCCAGGCGTCGAGGGTGTCCAGCAGCCTGCCCAGCTTGAGGTCGGCCAGCGTGCACACGCCGGGCAGCGACCCGGAGAACTGCGCCGTCCGGTCGCGGACGCCCGCGAACCGCCCGACCAGCCGGACCCCGAGCGCGGCCAGCGCGTTCAGGTCGAGGGTCGTCCGCTGCGGCGACCCGACGAGCTGCATCGACGGCAGGTTGCGGGCGCGCAGCAGGTCCGGAACCTGGTCCCAGCGCTCGTCGAGCAGGCCCGAAGCGTCCATCCACCAGAGGATGTCCCGGCCCCGGTAGGTCCGCGGCACCCGCACGTGCTCGCCGACGGCCAGCGTGACCGGCCGCCCGGAGCGCTGCAGCTCTTCGGCGATCTGGACGCCGCTCGCCGAGGCGCCCACGACCAGAACGCCGCCCGGCGGGAGCCGGTCGGGGTTGCGGTAGTCCGCGGCGGCCACCGTGACGACCTCGGCAGGCACCCCCTGGGCCAACCGAGCGGGCACGGCGGCGACCGCGGTCGCCCCCGTGGCGACCACCACGGTGCGCGTGCGCCAGCTGCCCCGGTCGGTGCGCACCACGTAGCCCCCCGCCTCGGACCTCGTCGACGTCACGGTCGTGCCGGTCACCACCGGTGCCGCCGACTCGGCGGCGTACTCCGCGAGCAGCCGGGCCACCTCCGGCGCGCCGAGGTAGCCGTCCGGATCGTCGCCGCGGTAGGCGTAGCCCGGCAGGCGGG
>DATAOO010000299.1:0-4636 GCA_036265695.1 Pseudonocardia sp.
AGCGGGCTCGAGTGGTCACCTCCACGTCCACTACGTCGATGTAGCTATCCATGAGATGGTTGACCGTGGCACGGGTGCGGGGGTTGCGCTGTTCGTCGATCTGCCGATCAATCGGGTGCGGACTTTCTTGGATTCGGCGAGCGCCTTGGGTCCGGCGGCACGGTCTCGGTCAGGTGGAGCCGCGTTCAGGACAGCGGGTCGACGCCCGCGTAGACCCGCACGCGCACGGAGCCGCTCGGGAGCTTGACGATCTCGCCGCGCTGCCTTCCCGACGACGGACGGGCGCTGGTCATGGCGCGAGAGCAGAGCGATTCGTGCGATGAATGGCTCCACACGGAGACCAGCGGCCTGACCTCGGTGCCCCCGGCAGGATTCGAACCTGCGCTCCCGCCTCCGGAGGGCGGTGCTCTATCCCCTGAGCTACGGGGGCAACGGGAGAAACCCTAGCGCACGGCGGGGCGGGAGGAGGGCGCGGGGCGGGACGTGGCAGGGTCGCCGCGAACGGAGGAGGAGCGGTGGAGCAGCGCATCAGCCTGGTGACCCTCGGCGTGGCGGACCTGGCGCGGGCGAGGGTGTTCTACGAGGCGCTCGGTTGGGCGGGCGCCCGGCAGCCCGACGACGAGGTCTGCTTCTTCCAGGCGGGCGGGATGGTGTTCGGGCTGTGGACGGCGCTCGGCGGGCACGGCGCGCCCGGCATCGAGCTCGCCCACAACGTCCGCTCGCCCGAGGAGGTCGACGCGGTGCTGGCGGAGGCCGAGCGGGCGGGCGGCACGATCCGCCGACCTGCCACCCTGATGGACTGGGGCGGCACCTCGGGCGCCTTCGCCGATCCCGACGGCTACGTCTGGGAGGTCGCCCACAACCCCGGTTGGACGATCAACGAAGACGGGACCGTGCGCCTATAACGGAAGCGGGGTGCCGCCACGGGCGGTCAGCAGCTGCGTGAGGTAGCCCGCCTCCGAGGTCTGCGCCGAGAGCATCTGCGCGGCCAGGTTGCGCACCGGCTCCTGGGACGCGTTCGCCGCCGCGTAGCTCAGCATCTCCGCGCCGCCCTGGTGGTGACGCAGCATCAGCTGCAGGAACAGCACGTCGAGGTCCTTGCCCGTGGACGCGCGGAGCCGTCTGAGGTCGTCCGCGCTCGCCATCCCGGGCATCGTCGCGACCCCCGCAGCGTTGACGGTGTGCTCGTGCGCCCCACCGGGCGTGCCCGCCATCCAGGTCATGTACGCCCGGCCCACCGGCTGGGCCGAGGCGCCCCACAGCTCCAGCCACCCCTGCATCCGGCCGATCTGGCCGGTCTGGGTGCTCTGGATGTCGTAGGCCAGCTGGCGCAGCTCGGGGTCGGCCGTGTGCGCCTGCTCCCAGGTGGCCATCTCGACGGCCTGCTGGTGGTGCACGCTCATGTCCTGCAGGAACCCGACGTCCACCGACTCGGCCGCGGGCACCTCGGGAACGCCCGCGCGGCCGATGAGCAGCCCGCCCGTGGCCCCGACGAGCAGCAGCACCAGCGCCGCCGCCGCGATGACGAAAGGCCGCACCCAGCGGGGTTCCCGGGATTCCACGGGCGCAGGCGGCCGGGAGTCCAGCGCGGTCACTTGACCGGGTCGGGGGTGACGCCCTGCGCCCCCGCGATGACCTCGGGCATCACCGTGGTGTTGTTGACCGCGCTGACGGGCGGCGCGGGCGCGAACGGCGGCGGGTTGTCCTGGTCGAACTGGCCCGGCCCGAGCGCGGCGCAGCTCGCCCCCGGCTCGGGGTACTGGTACTGGTTGCTGCGCAGCGACTGGATGAACTCGTCGATCCGCGGGTCGTTCGGGTCGGAGAGCTTCAGCTGGTGGCCCCACGACTGCAGCGAGATCGGCTGGTCGAGGTTCGGGTAGGGCGACATCAGGCTGTACGGCTGTCCGTCGATCTTCGCGCTCAGCGTCTTCAGCGCATCGCCGCTGATCTTGTCGGGGTTGTAGGCGATCCACACCGACCCGTGCTCCAGCGCGTGCACCATGTTCTCGCTGCGCACCGGGTTGGGGTACACGACGCCGTTGCACGCCGCCCAGTAGCCGTCGTGCGTGCCGCCGAACGGCGGGCTGTGCGTGTACGCCACGGTCTGGTTCGGCTGCACGTGGTTGGCGCCCGCGTACGGTTGGATGACGATCCCGGGGATCTTGGCCGACGGGTCCTTGTTGGTCTCCGACGGCGTCCATTCGGCCAGTGCGGCCGCTTTCGCCTGCTTGGCGTTGTTCTCGACGATGTAATAGCCGAAGATCGCGCCCGCGAACAGCACCACCACGAGGACCGCCGCGATCATGCCCCACGGCGTGGAGCGCTTCGCGACGACGGCGGAACGCGCGCTCCGCACCGCCCTGCTGTTCTTGCCACTGGCCATGCACGCAGTGTATGTACGGCTCCTGAGAAAGCATTGAGCAGCACCTCCTAGTGCGGTGGCCTGCGGGGGTGATCCAGGCGGCGCCTCGCCCGGGGACGGAAGCCGACGAAGGACGCGGGGCGGGAAGGGGATGGCGCCGCCCGAAGCTCATACCGGGCGTCTTCGCGAGGGCGGCAACGCCGCGGGGCCGGGCGCGCGGGACCCGGTAAGCGTCTGCGGGCGCCGCACTAGACTCGGCTGGTGACCCCCGCCCTGCTCGCCGACCTCGTCCGTGCCTCCGCCTCGGCGGTGCTGGCGCGACGAGGCCTGGACGCGGCGGCGCTTCCCGACGACGTCGGTGTCGAGCGGCCCCGCAACCCCGAGCACGGCGACTACGCGACCAACGTCGCGCTCCGCACGGCCAAGAAGGCCGGGGTGCCGCCGCGCGAGCTCGCCACGTGGCTGGCCGAGGAGCTGGCGGGCCAGGACGGCATCGCGAGCGCCGAGATCGCCGGCCCGGGCTTCATCAACCTGCGCCTCGCCGCCGACGCGCAGGGCGGCATCCTGGCTGACGTCCTCGCGGGCGGCGCGTCCTACGGCCACGGCGACGACTACGCCGGGCGCAACGTCAACCTGGAGTTCGTCTCCGCCAACCCGACGGGCCCGCTGCACCTCGGCGGCACGCGGTGGGCCGCGGTCGGCGACGCGCTCGGCCGCGTGCTCGCCGCGCGCGGCGCCAAGGTCGTCCGCGAGTACTACTTCAACGACGCGGGCGGCCAGATCGACCGCTTCGTCCGCTCGCTCGTGGCCGCGGCCCTCGGCGAGCCGACACCGGAAGACGGCTACGGCGGCGCCTACATCGCCGAGATCGCCGCCAGGGTCGTCGCGGCCGAGCCCGATGCGCTCACCGCGCCGGACCGCGACGAGATCTTCCGCCGGGTCGGCGTCGGCATGATGTTCGACGAGATCAAGGCCAACCTGCACGCTTTCGGCACCGACTTCGACGTGTGGTTCCACGAGCAGTCGCTGCACGAGTCCGGAGCGGTCGAGGCCGCCGTCGAGCGGCTCAAGACCTCGGGCAAGCTCTACTTCAAGGACGGCGCGTGGTGGCTCGCCTCCAGCGAGTACGGCGACGACAAGGACCGCCCGGTCATCAAGTCCGACGGCAACCCGGCCTACATCGCCGGTGACATCGCCTACTTCCTCGACAAGCGCGCCCGCGGCTTCGACCTGTGCATCTACATGCTCGGCGCCGACCACCACGGCTACATCGGACGGTTGAAGGCGGTCGCCGCGGCGCTCGGCGACGACCCGGCGGTGGTCGAGGTGCTCATCGGGCAGATGGTCAACCTCGTGCAGGACGGCGGGCCGGTGCGGATGAGCAAGCGCGCGGGCACGGTCGTCACGATGGAGGACCTGGTCGAAGCGGTCGGCGTCGACGCCGCCCGCTACTCGCTCATCCGCTCCTCGGTGGACTCGACGCTCGACGTCGACATCGACCTGCTCCGCCGCCGCAGCAACGACAACCCGGTGTTCTACGTCCAGTACGCGCACGCCCGGCTGGCGTCGCTCGCGCGCAACGCGGCCGACTTGGGCGTCACCCCCGGCGGCGAGTACGGGCTGCTCGAGCACCCGCGCGAGGGCGACCTGATCCGCACGCTGGGGGAGTTCCCCACGGTCGTCGCGTCGGCCGCCGAGCTGCGCGAGCCCCACCGGGTCGCGCGCTACCTCGAGGCGCTGGCCAGCGCGTACCACAAGTTCTACGACTCCTGCCGCGTGCTGCCGATGGGCGACGAGGAGACCACCGAGCTGCACCGCGCGCGGCTCGCGCTGTGCGACGCGGCCCGCCAGGTGCTCGCCAACGGGCTGGGCATGCTGGGCGTCAGCGCGCCGGAGCGGATGTGACCACCGACGTGCACCTTCCCGCACAGGCGGCGACGTGAGGGCGCATCCGGCCGGGCCGCTGCACGCCGGGTTCCTCGCCCCGCCCGAGACGGCCGGGCCGCGACCCGCCACCGCCGCCGAGCTCGACGCGCTCGCGCCCGCGGTCTGGCCGCGGCACGCCGTTCGCGGCGCGTCGGGGTCGGTGGAGATCGCGGGCGTCGACGTGCGCGACCTCGCCGAGGTCTACGGCACCCCGCTGTTCGTGATCGACGAGGCCGATTTCCGCGCCCGCGCCCACGCGTTCGCCGCCGCGTTCGGTCCGTCGTCGGTGCACTACGCGGCGAAGGCGTTCCTCTGCACGGAGGTGGCCCGCTGGGTCGCCGACGAGGG
>DATAOO010000300.1:0-8599 GCA_036265695.1 Pseudonocardia sp.
CCGAGCTCGCGGAGCTGGTGATCGCGGGTCGCCTGGGGGTGTCCGAGGGGCGGCTTCACCCGCTGGACGCGGACCCGCTCGGCAACTCCCGCCGCGCCGCCGAGTACGTCATGGAATGCGTGCTCGGTCAGCCCCGTCAGCACACTGTGCGAACGTGGACGGAGAACCTTGGTGATCCGCTGCACGAGATGATCGTTGTGGAGCTGGTCGCCGACGGCATCATCCGGCGGGAGTCCGGCGGGTTCGGCAGGCGGCGTACGGAGCGCTACCCGGCGCTGGACCTGTTGCGCGCCGCGGCGCCGAGGGCCCGTATCGAGCGCATGATCACCGCGCCTCGCGAGCTGGATCTCGCCGGGGCGTTCACGATCGCCATGGTGTGGGCACTGGGCATCGAGGCGGTGCTCGACGCACGGGCTGAGCGCGGTGGCGCCGACCTCGTGGAGCGGATCAGGGCGCGGATGCCCGGCCCGCTGCGCGAGCTGCTTGAGGCGATCGGCAGCTCCGCCGCGGCCACCTCGTTGACGGTCCGACGCTAGTGAGCCACCCCGATCCGGACGATCCGATCGCGGGGTCGCTCTTCGCGCTGGAGAGTGCAGTCTTCACAGGTGGGAGCACCGCCATTGGGCTGCGCGAGGCGCTGGCCACCCGCAACGCGTTGGCCGTCGCGTACTGCGGCGGGGAGCGCTACACCGAGGCCGCCGACATGCTGCGCGAGGTCGTCGAGCAGTGCACGGACCGGCTCGGCGGCGACGACCCGGACACGTTGGTGGCGGCGGGCAACCTCGGGGTCGCGCTCGCGTGGCTGGGCCGGTTCGACGACGCGCTGCCCCTGCTGTCGCACGTCCTCGCCGCGCGCGAGCGGGTGCTCGGCGACGAGCACGTCGAGACGCTCACGGCGCGCGACGCGCTGGCCGTGACCTACCGGCTGGCGGGCCAGGTCGCGGCGGCGGTGGGGCTGCACGCGCACGTGGTCGAGCAGCGCATCCGGGTGCTCGGCCCCGCCCACCCGCACACGCTGACCTCCCGCTGCGGCCTCGCCCTGGCGCGGATCGCCGCTGGTAGCGCCGGTGCGGCGGCGAACGTCCTCTCGGCGGCGCTGGTCGACGCGGAGGAGGTGCCGGGGCCGCCGACGCTGGCGACGGTGGTGCTGCGGGCCAACCTCGGCCGGTGCCTCTTGCAGCTCGAGCGGCCCGGTTCGGCCCAGCCGCTGCTGGCCAGGGCGCTGGCCGACTGCACGGCGCTGCTCGGCGCCAACCACCCCGACAGCGTCACGCTGCGCGGTGAGCTGGCCCGGATCGGGGGGAACCTGGACCCTGGGGCCTCGTTCTAGGCCTGCGTCCAGGCCCGGTGCCCGCGCACCGCGCCCTTGATCCAAGATGTGCGGAACACCGCAGATCGCGACCGTCGCGGGCGGCGGTCTTGGCAGAACCTGGCCCGTTGCTGCAGGGTCTGCGCCCGGTGACGCCGGAGGGGTCCGGGTGGTCGCCGCGTCCAGTCGTCGACCACGCTCCGAAGGCGGTTGCATGCGTGACGGGGAGGGCAGCGCCCACCCGGCCTGCGGGCCGGGCGATCGGCCCGTCGCGCTGCTCGCGCTGGCGCCGACGCAGCGGCGGCGGGCGCTGGAGGACGTGCTCGTCGACGCGGGTTTCGACGTGCGGCACGCCCCGCGGGACGACACCGGGGACGACGCCGGGGACGACACGGTGGGCGACACCGGCGGGGCCGTGGTGCGGTCCACCGGCGGGACGGCGGCGGGCGGGCTCGCCGTGCCGACGGCCGCGGGGCCGGGCGCGTTGGTGCTGCTCGCCGGGGTGCCGCGGCCCGACGACTCCACGCCCGCGGCCGTCGCGGCGCTGCGCGCGGCGGGCTGGGACCACGTCGTGGTGGTCGGCGGGGACGTGCGGCCGACCGCCGTGGCCCGCGCGCTCGGCCGGGGAGCGCGCGGGTTCCTCGTGGCCGCGCCGGGGCCCGTCGACCTCTCGGCCGACCCCGCTCCGGTGGCGCGGGCGGTGCCCGTCGCCGACGTCGGCGGTCAGGAGCGCACGCTGTCCGCGCGGGAGGTCCAGGTGCTCGCGCTCGCGGCGGACGGCCTCTCCAACCCCGAGATCGCCCGGGAGCTCGGCCTGTCCGCGCTCACCGTCAAGAGCCACCTCGCGCGCATGACGCGCAGGCTCGGCGCCCATGACCGCGCGCACCTCGTGCTGCTCGCGTTGCGGGCCGGGGTGATTGCCTGAGCAAGCCGCGCATCCGGAGCAATGGTGAACTGATCGTGAGCATTCGTATCCGCTCCGTAGAGCGCTCGAACACGGTGTGTTTATGACCGATTGCGCTGCGCACAATAGCGTTGGCCCGACTGGTCCGGTTCAGCTAATTACGAGTTGGTCTCGGATTGTGGTGAAAGGTCTCTCGCGGACGTCGACGCACACGCCGAGAACTGACAAATTACTCCATACGGCGTATCAAATTGGACCGGCCGCCCGCTAGCGTTGTGGACCCCCTCCCCAAGAAGGACAACCGCGCAAATCGGCGTCGGACGTGCCTCGTAGAGTCCACTCCAGTTGTGCTCGGGTGTGCAGGATCGGCTACCGGCGTTCCCCTCCGTCGCGGTCCCGCGCCACCGGGCCGGCGACCGCGCCCGTCCGGCCCGTGTCCCACGGAAGGAGCTCCCCCGGCATGTCCCTCTCCGAGCCCGCCACCAGCACCCGTCCCTCCTCTGGTCAGGCGGGAAACCCGTCCGACCAGCGGTCGACCAGCTCGGCGTTCGACTCCGCGTTGCGCGGTTACGAGCGGCGCCAGGTCGACGAGTACGTCACACGCCAGCGCAACGAGACGGCCACGCTGCGGGCCCAGCTCGCCGAGGCCGAGCGGCAGCGCAGGCTGGCCACGGAGCACGCCGAGGCCACCGAGGAGGAGAACCGGCGGCTCCGCGCCACGGCGGGCCGCGAGGCGCCGCCCGCGGAGGAGGGCTTCGGCTTCCGGGCCGAGAAGCTGCTCCGCCTCGCCGAGCAGGAGGCCGCCGAGGTGCGGGCCCGCACCCGGCAGGAGTCGGTGGGCCTGCTGGAGCAGACCCGCGCCGAGGCCGAGAAGCACCGCCACGAGGTCGAGCAGCAGCTCATCGCGCGGGCCGCGCAGCTCGACCAGGCGGCCGCCCGCCGGGCCGTCGAGCTGCAGGAGCGCGAGCAGCAGATCTCCGACCAGCTCGAGGCCACGCGCGCCGAGACCGAGCAGCTGCACGCCGCCGCCACCCGCGCCGCCGACCGGCTGCGCCAGGAGTCCGAGGCCAAGGCCGAGGAGATCCGGATCCGCGCCGAGGCGTCCGCGAAGAAGGTGCGCGACGAGGCCGAGCACGACCTCATGCGGCTGTCCGCGCTGCGCAGCAACGTCCACGCCGAGCTCGCCCGGCTGGCCGAGGTGCTGGTCAACGAGCTCCCCGCGGGTGAGTCGGGCAACGGCACCGCAGGCGGGACGGAGCAGTGATGGAGCCCACCAACCGCACCACGACGACGGCTCGGCCACGTCCCGGTTCGATCCCCGCCCAGAACGGGTCGAACGCGGCCCAGCAGTCCGGCCATCCGGGCGGGTTCGAGGAGGACGCCGAGCGCAGGCGGTTCGTCACGGTCCTGCGCGGCTACGACCGCATCGAGGTCGACGAGTACATCGACGACCTGCTGGCCGTCGTCGCCACGCTCCGCACGTCCGCGGCCGAGGCCGACCGGAACCGGCGCACGGCCGAGGAGCGCGCGAAGGAGGCCGAACGCCGAGCCGCCGAGAGCGCCAACGCCCAGCCCGCGCCCGCCCCCACCGAGGGCTTCGGGGTGCGCGCCGAGCGGCTGCTGCGCCTCGCCGAGAACGAGGCGGCCGAGATCCGCGCGGCCGCGGCCGCGGAGAGCAGCTCGATCGTCGAGCGGGCCCGCGCCGACGCCGAGCAGCGCAGGCACGAGGCCGAGCAGGCGCTGATCGCGCGCTCCGCGCAGACCGACCAGGAGACCGCGCGCCGCACCGCCGCGCTCGACGAGCGGGAAGGCGCGCTCAAGTCGCAGGTCGAGGCCGCGCGCGGCGAGATCGAGATGCTCACCCGCGCGGCGCAGCGCGAGGCCGAGCGGCTCCGCGAGCAGGTGCGGCACGAGATCGACGAGAAGCGCGCCGCCGCCGAGCTCGAGGCCACGCGGGCCGTCGAGTCCGTCGAGAAGGACGTCGCGCGGCTCAACGCGCTGCGCGAGTCGACCCGCCAGGAGCTCGCGCGCATCGTCGAGATCGTGCGCACGGCGTCGGCGGGCATGGGGCAGGGCACGCCCCCCGACACCGCGCGCGACGACGGCGAGAGCGGCGACACGGCCGATCGGGTCGGCGACAAGGGCGCCGAACAGGCCTGATCGGCCGCAGCGACGGGCTGCTGCGCGCGCGACAATGACGACCTGCGCACCGCAGGACCATGGAGGGGGACATGACGATCACGGGGTGTGCGCGGCGCACCGACGGCCGGGCGGTGGCGCGCTGACCACGCTGCCAGGAGCCGCCGCAAACGGTCGCAGTGCCCACGGAGCCCGGCCCGCGGCGCCCCGGTCCGATCGGGATCGCGCGCGGCCGGGTCGTGGTGCCGCGCCCCTCTTCACGCCGCAGGCGGCCGAGCCCGAAGAGCCGCCTGCGCGCACCGTGAACGAGCCCGAAGCGCTTCCGCGGCCTGCGCGCGCCGCGAAGCAGAGCGGGTACGTCGAGCCGAAGGTGGCCGTGCGGCCGTCGCGCAGGCCACCCACCGGGCTGGGCGCCTTCATCGGCGTGAGCGCGCTCACCGTGGTGGCGCACACCCTCGCGGCCACCTTCACCTCGCTCTGGGTCGCCAACGCCGGGGAGGCGCGCTTCGCGGTGGCCGTGCTCGCCATCCGCGACGCCACGGTCGCCCACGTCCCGCTCACGCCGTGGGACCACCTGGCGGCGATCCAGTACGCCGCCGTCCAGCTCGTGCTGCCCGCGGGCGACCCGGTCGACGCCGCCCGCTGGGCCGGGCTCGCCCTCGGTGCGCTCGCCACCCTGCTGCTGTGGCCGGTGCTGCGCGGGCTGGGCTGCTCGGTCGCCGCCACCTCGATCGCCGTCGGCGCCCTCGGCATCGCGCTGCCGCTGCTCGCGCTGCGCTCCGCCCTCACCACGGCGGTGGTGGGCGTGGTGTGGCTCTCGGTCGCGGCGGCGTTGGCCGTGCGCGACAACATCCGCGCCGCGGGCGTCGCCGCGCTCCTCGCCGTGGTCACCGTGCCGCTCGCGGCCGCGCCCCTCCTGGCCGTCGCAGCCGCCGTCAGCTTCGACGGCACCGCCCGGCTGCCGGGCAGGCTGCGCAAGCCGGTGGGGATCGCCGCGGCCGTCGCCGCCGTGGCCGTCGTGCTCGCGGTGGTGCTCCCGGGTGCGCCGTTCGCGGCGACGACGGGTCCGGCCATCCCGGCGGCGATCGCCGTCGCGGGCGTCGCCGTCGTGGTCGTGATCGTCGTGCTGGCGGGCCGGGCCGACAACCTGCTCCGACCGGTGCTCGTCGCCGCCGCGCCGCTGCTGGTCGTCGCGCTGGTCTCCGGGCCGTCGGGCGCGGCCGCGGCGCTGCTCGTCACGCCCGTGGTGGCGGTCGCCATCGCGATCGCCGCCGACCAGGTGCACGCCCGTGTCCGGCGCAGGCCGTTGCGCGTGGCGATGGCCGTCGCGCTGGCGGTGGTGCTGGCCGTGCCGGTGAGCGTGGCCGCGAGCTGGCCGACCCCGCCGGGCGGCTCGCTCACGAGCTGGGTCACCACGCAGACCGGGCCCGCCACCGTCGTCGTCGCCGACGTCCTCGACCGGGCCGAGCTGCGCATCGCGGGCTTCCCGGCCGCACGCCTGCGCACACCGACCGATCCGGCCGTGGCGGGCGAGCTCCGCCTGATCGCGGAGCGGCCCGGCGCGGTCGTCGTCCCCTGCCCGGCGGGCGCCGCGCTGGCGAGCACCCCGAGCGGCAGCGGCGGCGCGCCCGCCGTCGTCTGCGGCGCGCTCACGCCCGCCACCGCCGTCGAGGCCAAGGTGCGGGCGCGGCTGGGCGCCGCGCTCACCACCAACACGGCGTTGAAGCTGGATCCCGCCGCGGCCGCCCTGCTGAGCGAGGGCAACGTCGACCCCCGCCTGATGCTCACGCTGGCCGCGCTGACCAGCGCACACCGGGTGGGCGTCGCGGCGTTCCCGGCCGTGCCGCTGGACGCGCCCGACGCGCTGCGGCGCGTGGTCGTGCTCTCGGCTTTCGACGGCGCGGCGCCCGCGTCGTCCACGCTGCTCAAGACGTGGCTGGCGGGCCAGCAGGCGCCGTTCGCGCCAGGCAGCGTCACCGCCGACGGTCCCGATCTCGTCTTCGCCTACCCGGTGCCGTCCCCCACGGGGCTGCTACCGCTGTGACGTGCCCGGATAACGATCCGGGCATGGCGGTAACGCAGGTCAGAACCCCACCGAGGGCTGGTCAGGAGGGGTTGACATGACATTGCACCGTCGCGTTGTGATCCTGGTGGCTGCCGTCGGCGCGGCACTCGGCCTGGTACTGGCCGTGGCCGCACCCGCCATGGCCGCCGACCAGGCCTACCTGCGGCTCGCCCATCTCTCGCCCGACACGCCGAAGGTCGACGTCTACGTCGCCAGCGTGGCGGATCCCGGCAACTCGATCGTCGTGCCCGGGGTCGGCTACGGCGCGGTGTCGCCGTACCGGCCGGTGGCCCCCGGCTCGTACGTCGTGAGCATGCGGGCCGCGGGCGCGCCGAAGGACTCGCCGCCGGTGATCTCCACGACCGTGGACGCGAAAGCGGGCCAGGCCTACACGGTGGCGGGCACCGGCCTCTCCGCCTCGCTCGGGCTCACGGTGCTCGCCGACCAGCTCGACCTCCCGCCCGCGGGCAAGGCCGCCGTGCGGTGCATCAACGGGGCGGTCAGCGCCTCGGCGGTGGACATCGGCCAGGCGGACAAGCAGCCGTGGGCGACCGGGGTCAAGTTCGCGACCACCACGCCGTACACGGACGTGAACGCGGGCACCTGGACCCTGCGGGTCACCGCGCCCGGCAAGCCGCCGGTCGACCTGCCGGTCACGGTCGACCAGGACTCCACCTACTCGGTCGTGCTGCTGGACAAGAAGGGCGCGTTCAGCGCGCAGATCGTCCGCGACAGCGCGGGGTCGAAGGTGGCCCCGGTCGGCGGCGTCGAGACCGGGTTCGGCGGCACGGCACCGGGCACGCCCGACCCGCTCGCGCTGCTCGCGTTCGGCACGGCCGCCGTGGCGCTGGGCGCCGTGGCCGCGCCCACTGCGGTCCGGCTGGCCGCCGGGGTCCGGCGTGCCCGCGCCCGTTGACTCGCCGACGGTCCCGCTGACCCCCGCGGTGAGTCGTACGTTCGGCCGCCGTGAGTTGGCCGTTTCGCCGGGCCTGGCCCCGGCGAGTCGGGCATCCTGCGGTGGTCAGTTGGCCGTTCCGCCGGGCCCAACCCCGGTGAGTCGTACGTTCGACCGCCGTGAGTTGGTCGTTTCGCCGTCGGGGGTGGGAGCCCGGCTCGCACGCCTCGGGCTGGCCGTCGCGGTGCTCGCGGCGCTCGTCGGGTCGGCGGTGGTGGCCGTGCGCAACCCGCCACCCACCGTCGCGCCCGCAGCGCCCGCGCCCGCCGCCGCGCTCCCCCCGGTGCTGTTCGATCCCGTTCCGCCCGTCCCACAGGCCGCCGCGACGACGGCCACCGCCACCACGCTCGACGTGCCGCGCCTGCGGATCAACCGGTCGTCGCTCACCGAGCTGGGGGTCGACGCCGCGGGCGTGCTCGTACCGCCCGCTTCGGTCGCCGTCGCCGGCTGGTTCACCGGCAGCGCCGTGCCGGGCGAGGTCGGTCCCACCGTCATCGCGGGCCACGTCGACTCCTACGAAGGCCCCGGCATCTTCTACCGGCTCGACACCCTGCGCCCCGGCGACCTCGTCGCCGTCGGCCGTTCCGACGGCGTCACCGTCCGCTACCGCGTCACCGATGTGGAGAGCGTGCCCAAGGACGCGTTCCCCACCCGCCAGGTCTACGGCCCCACCCCGGGCCCCGAGCTGCGGCTGATCACCTGCGGGGGTGACTTCGACCACACGGCGCGGCGCTACCTGAGCAACGTCGTCGTCTCGGCGGTCTACGCCGACGCCGCCTGAAGCGGGCGACTACCCTGGGTCCGCCCGAGCGTGCACGCGGAGAAAGAGGACGGCGGCGAGGATGAGCTCCCCTGTGACCTACCTCGACCACGCCGCCACCACCCCAATGCTGGACGCGGCGGTCGAGGCCATGGCCGCGGCCCTGCGCCGCACCGGCAACGCGTCGTCGCTGCACACCGCGGGCCGCCGGGCCCGCCGCGACGTCGAGGAGGGCCGGGAGCGCATCGCGGCGGCGGTGGGCGCGCGGCCGTCGGAGGTCGTGCTCACCACCGGCGGCACGGAGAGCGACAACCTCGCCGTCAAGGGCCTCTACTGGGCACGTCGCGCCGCCGACGACCGGCGCCGCCGCGTGCTCGTCTCCGCGATCGAGCACCACGCCGTCCTCGACTCCGCGCGGTGGCTCGCCGAGCACGAGGGCGCACAAGTCGAGGTGCTGCCCGTCGACC
>DATAOO010000301.1:0-2558 GCA_036265695.1 Pseudonocardia sp.
ATCGGGCCGTCCGGCTCGGGAAAGTCGACGTTCCTGCGCTGCGTCAACCACCTGGAGCGGATCAACGCGGGCACGATGCGCGTCGACGGTGAGCTGATCGGCTACCGCGAGGCGAACGGGAAGCTCTACGAGCTGCGTGAGTCCGAGATCGCCCGCCAGCGCAGGCACATCGGCATGGTGTTCCAGCGCTTCCACCTGTTCCCGCACATGACGGCGGCGGAGAACGTCATGGAGGGGCCGCGGACCGTGCGCCGGAAGTCCCGTGGTGCGTGCCGCGACCAAGCGACGGCGTTGCTGGATCGGGTGGGGCTCGCCGACAAGCGCGACGCCTACCCCAACCAGCTCTCCGGCGGCCAGCAGCAGCGGGTGGCCATCGCGCGGGCGCTGGCGATGGAGCCGCGGCTCATGCTGTTCGACGAGCCCACCTCGGCGCTCGACCCGGAGCTGGTGGGCGAGGTGCTCGACGTGATGCGCGGGCTCGCCCGCGACGGTATGACCATGATCGTCGTGACGCACGAGATGGGGTTCGCCCGCGAGGTCGGCGACACGCTGGTGTTCATGGACGGCGGCCGGATCGTCGAGTCGGGGCACCCGCGCGAGTTGCTGGCCAACCCGCGGGAGGAGCGGACGAAGGCGTTCCTGTCGAAGGTGTTGTGAGCCGCGGTGTGAAGCCGTGGCGGAGGGCCAAAACCGACGTCGGCGGAGTGAGGACGGTCAGCGGCCCGTCCGGGCGTGGGACTGGGTCGCGCCAACCGGAGAAGGCGAACGCGTGAAGCCGGTCGCCGAGGACGAGGCGCGGCCCGTCGGTGAGCACGACGGCGCCGTCCGGGAGGTCGGTGTCGGTGCTGGTGGTGCCGCGTTCGGCGGCGAGGCGCCGGTTGAGGTCGCCTGCCCGCTGCGGCCTGCCCAGAGCGGCCGCAACGGCCTCGCGGTAGGCGAGGTAGTCCGCGTGCCTGCACTCCCCGCACGGCCGGTGTCCGGCAGCCAGCGCCACGGCGTCGTCGAGGAAGAACACCGGCGTCCACCGGCGCGGGCGGGTGAGGCCCACCCGCCGACCGCGGAACTCCGTGCGGCAGATGATCCACAGGTTGCCGCGGTGGTGGCGGACGAAGCGCCCCGCGTCGTCGACGAGGCAGCCGCGGTTGCCGGTGAAGCTCCCCCGCTCCGGCACGGCGTGCAGCGCACCGAACGGGTCGACGCGGTTCGGCAGCGGCACGCCACCATCGTGCCCGGTCAGGCGATGAGGCAGGCGCAGGCGGCGTGGTCGCACGCGGGCGCCCGGGAGAGCAGCCGGTGCAGGCGGCGGGCGAGCGCGTCGATGCCGAAGTGGGCGCGGGCCACGGCTTCGTTGTGGTCGGCCAGCGTCGGGTCGGGGTCGGCGAGGTGGGCCCGCAGCGGCTCGGGGTCGTGGGCGTCGAACCAGCGGAAGCCGAACCGCGCGAGCTCCTTCGCCACCGGGAACGTGCCGACCGCGACCGGACGACGGTGCAGCGCGGCCTCGACCAGCGGCAGCCCGAAGCCCTCCCACGACGACGGCATCGCGACGACGTCACACGCCGCGTACGCGGCGGGCATCCGTACGCCGAGCGGCAGCCGTCGCCGGTGGGGGACGCCGCCGCGGGCGAGGAGCGCGTCGAGCTCGGGCTGGTAGCCGTCCTCGGTCGGGCCGGTGAGCCAGTAGGTGCCGCCGACGGCCGCGGTGAGCGCCAGCCCCACGTCGATGCCCTTGCGCGCGATGGCCCTGGTCGGCTGCAGGACCAGCGGCCCGTCGACGACCTTGAGCCTGCGCCGCACCGCCGCGCGCCGCCGTGGGCGGGGCCGTTCGGCGAAGCCGTGGTAGATCGTCGTGGCGGCGATGCCGCGGCGGACGGCGAGGGCGTGGCGGGCGAGGTCGTTGATCGTCACGTGCCACCAGGCCGGGTCGTCGGGCGGCCAGCTCGTGAGGTGGGCGTAGCGGGGGCGCTCCCACGGCAGGTCGTGGTGGCGCAGCACGGCGGGACGGCCGCGCAGGTACTCGGCCAGCGCCTCGCCGACCGCGCGGTTCATCGGCAGCGAGCAGATGTTGTCGGCGACGACGAGGTCGGCGTCACCGAGCGCCCGATCGAGCTCCCGCCGCGACGGCGGGCGCCGGGACTCCAACGCCAGACCGCGGACCAGCACGTCGGGTCGACCCCCACCGGCGACGGTGCGCACCCGCATGCCCAGCTCGCGGAGCGCGCGGATCCACTGCCCCGCTGTGACCGACACGCCGTCCGCTGCGCCGAGTCGGTAGGAGACGATCGCCGCTTGTCGTCCGAACGGGTTCGCCATGCCCCGATGATCGGTGCGGAGGGTTAACGCTGCATGGCGGGGGAGTTGCGTCACCAAGATTGACGAACCCGCGCCTCCCGGTGCAACGGCACAGTTCAGCGCGCCGAATGACGTAGCGTGATGCGCCGAATGCTTACCGTCGTCCCCGCCTGCCTGCTGCTCGTCGCCTGCGGTGCGCCCGAGGCCGTTCCGGTGGCTCCGGCTGCGGCCGTCTCGCCCGCGACGGCGGCCCGGACCGCGGCGACGAC
>DATAOO010000302.1:0-9145 GCA_036265695.1 Pseudonocardia sp.
TCCAGGTGGGCGTGGGGTTCGCAGGCGGCCGGGAGCACGCGCCAGCCGTGCGCGTCGAGGTCGGCGCCCTCGCCCGGGGCGATACCCACCGTGGCGCCGTCCAGCAGAACGTCGCCGAGCGCGCCGTCGGGCAGTCGGACACCGCGGAGCGCCCCGACGGCCGTGCCGCTGAGGTGGGCCGCGCCGTCGGCGGGCCCCACCTGCTGTAACGCGACTGTCACGCTGTCCTCACCTGCATAGTATTGATCCAGGTACTATTCCCCGCACAGTAGAGACCTCGTGTTTCAGCGAGGTGTCGACCTCTCCGCGGACGGGTTACGCATGGTGATCGTGACCGGCGACGGCCATCAGGCGCAACGGCAGGCCGACACCCGACTGGGCGGTGCCATCCGGGCGCTGCGCCGGGAGCGGGGCCTCACGCTCGTCGAGCTCGCGGCGGCGACGGGCCTGTCGCAGCCCTTCCTCTCGCAGGTGGAGCTGGGCCGCTCCCGCCCGTCGATGCGCTCGCTGTTCCGGATCGCGGCGGCGCTGGGCACCACCCAGCAGGCGTTGCTCGGGCTGACGACGCCCGCCCCCACCGTGCCGCTCGCAGGCGGCGCGGGCGGTGGGCGGCTGCTGCTGCACGACCCCGGCGGCGCGGACGTCACGGAGTTCGCCGACGTCCCGCACGAGTTCGCGGAGTTCTACGCCCATCCCCGCCACGAGCTCCTCTACGTGGCGCAGGGCACGATCGAGCTGGAGCTGGGCGGCGACCGGCCGCGGCGCAGCCGGCTCGGTCCGCGGGAGAGCACCGGCTACTCCGGGCTGGTGCCCCACCGGTTCCGGCGGATCGGGGAGGATCCGTGTGTGATCGTGATGGTGCACAGCGGTGCCTGAGGCGGAGCGCGAGGACCTGGCCGGGAACGACCCGATGGCCGTGTTGGCGCGGTGGGTCGCGGAGTCGGGCCAACCCATGATGACGTTCGCCACGGCGGACGCGGACGGCGTGCCGCACGCGCGCACGGTGCTGGTCACCGAGGTCGACGCCACTTCGGTGCGGTTCCACTCGTCGCGCCCGACCACCAAGACGACCGACATCGCCGCCCAGCCACGCGCGTCGGGGGTGTTCTACTGGCCGGGGCGGCAGGTCGTGCTGCGCGGGGTGGCGAGCGAGCTGCCCGCGGCGTCCTCGCGCGCTGCGTTCCCGGGCAGGCCGCTGGGGTTGCGGCGGCTGGCGTGGGCGTACGAGGCGCTGGGGGCGGACGGGTCGGACAGCGTCGTGGCGCCCGGCGACGTCGAGCGCGCGTTCGCGGCCGCGGGCGCGGCGGCGGAGATGCCGCCGAGCTGGACGACGATCCAACTCGTGCCCGACCGCGCCGACTTCTGGCAGGCCGGTGACGACGACACCCCCGCCGCGAAGACGAGCTTCACCCGCGAAGCCGGGATCTGGACCGCGCGACCCGCCCTCCCCTGACGGTGAGTCGTACATTCCACCGTGGTGAGTCGTACGTTTCGACGCGGTGAGTTGGGCATCTCAACGGTCGAAGCGACCAACTCGCCCCGGCCGAACGCACGACTCATCGCCAGCGGGTCGGCAGGCTCACCGCGGCGGCCCGGCGGCTCACCGCAGCGGCCCGGCGGCCTCACCGCGTCGGGTCGGCGGACTCACTGCGGCGGGTCGGCGGCCTCACGCGGCGCGTCGGCGGGACTCACCGCGCGGCGGGTCGGCGGGCTCACTACGACCATTGGCCGACTCACCACGGCGAATCGGCCGACTCACCACGGTGAAACGTGCGACTCACCACGGCGAAACGTACGACTCACCACGGTGAAACGTACGACTCACTGCGGTGGAACGTACGACTCAGCGTGGGGGGCGGCGGCGGGATAGCGTTCGCGGGTGATCGATGCGTCGCCGGGCGGGCTGGCGTTCCTGCTCCTCGCCGGGCTCGTCGCGGGGGCGGTGAACGCGGTCGCGGGCGGGGGGTCGCTGCTCGTGTTCCCCGCGTTGCTGGCGGTCGGGTTCGCCCCGCTCCCGGCGAACGTCACCAACTCCGTGGCCCAGTGGCCCGGCTACCTCGGCAACGTGCTCGGCGTGCGCGTCGAGCTGCGGGGCCAACGGCGCCGCATCCTGGCCACGAGCGCGGTCGGCGTCGCGGGCGCGGTCGTGGGCTGCATCCTGCTGTTGACCCTGCCCGGCGCGGTGTTCGACGCCGTGGTGCCCGCGTTGGTGCTGCTGGCCAGCGTCGTGCTCGCGCTGTCGCCGCAGATCAAGCGCTGGATCGGCGCACCGGAGCCGGGCGCGCCCGACCGCACGGCTGTGCTCCTGCCCGCCGTCTTCGCGGCCGCGGTCTACGGCGGCTACTTCGGCGGCGCCCTCGGCGTGATCCTCATCTCGACGCTGTCGCTCTGCGCCCACGACACGCTCGTGCGGCTCAACGCGCTCAAGGGCCTCCTGTCGCTGGTGATCGCCTCGGTCACCGTGGTGATCTTCAGCTTCGGCGCGCCCGTGGACTGGCTCGCCGTGGCCCTGCTCGCGCCGGCCACGCTGGTCGGCGGCTTCCTCGGGGGCAAGCTCGCGCGGCGGCTGCCGGAGAACGTGTTGCGCTGGTCGGTGGTGGTGCTCGGGGTCGCCGTGGGCCTCTACCTGCTCTTCACGTGACCCCGCGGCGGAGCCCGTTCAGGACGAGGCCGAGCAGGCGGTCGGCCTGCGCGACGCCCTCGGGCGCGTCCTGGACGGCCCACGCGATGGCCCCGACCAGCTTCAGCACGTCCGTCGCGTCCGCCTCCGCGACGACCGTGCCCGCCGACCGCGCCCACTCCAGCAGTTCCGCCCCCACCTCGAACATCTCCGCGTGCCACCGCGACACGACGTCCCGGTCGCGGTCGAGCGCCGAGCTCATCACCGCGGCGGAGAGCCCCCGGTAGGTCAGGCCGTGCACGAGCGTGGCGCGCAGCCAGGCGGACAACGCCGCGAACGCGTCGGCCTCGGCCAGCAGCCCGCGGCCGGACGCGACCAACACCGAGATCTGCTCGGCGAGCACCGCTTCCACCAGGTCCAGCCGGGTCGGGAAATGCCGGTACAGCGTGCCGCTGGCCACCCCGGCCCGCCGCGCGATCTCGTCCAGGGACGCGTCCACGCCCGCCTCGGCGAACACGACCTTCGCCTGGTCGAGCAGCCGTCGGTGGTTGCGCTCGGCGTCCGCGCGACGCGGTCGAGCGGCAGAACCCGTACCCGCCAGCGTCATCACCGCCCTGGTAACCGGGGACACAGTCCGTTACTGTGCCGAACTAACCGGACCATGCCTCATCTTATCGGAGGACCATCGCGATGACGCCTGCCGACCGCACCGCCATCACCGAGCTGATCCACCGCCACGGGCACCTCACGGACGACGGCGAGCTGGAGCGGATGAGCGAGCTCTTCACCCCGGACGTCACCTACGACGTGACCGACTTCGGGCTCGGCACCCTCTCCGGGACCGCCGCTCTGCGCGAGGCGGCCCTCGCGGTGGGCGACGCCAACCCGGTGGGCCACCACGTCACCAACGTCGTGATCACCCCGGTCGACGAGCGTTCGGCGCGGGTCCGGTCCAAGGGCATCGGCGTGATGGCCGACGGGAGGGCGGGCAGCGCGGTCTACGACGACGTCGTCACCCGCACCCCCGACGGTTGGCGGATCAGCCACCGCACGGTGACCGCCCGCCGGGCGCCGCTCGGCGGCCGTACGGCCGGGCCGCGCGAGGTCCTCGAACGCTGGCGCCGGGCGAGCCTCGCCCGGTCGGTGGAAGCGATGCGCAGCGTCTACGCCGCCGACGCCGTGCACGAGTTCCCGTTCGCCTACCCGGGCGTGCCGTCCCGGCTCGAGGGCCGGGAGGAGATCGTGGACTGGATCGCCGCGGGATGGGCGGGCGATGTGCCCGGGTTCGACGAGTACCGCACGCTGGCCGTCCACACCACCGCCGATCCGCGGACGGTCGTCGTCGAGCAGGAAGCCGTCGGCACCAGCGCGACGACCGGCGCGTTCACGCTCCCCGCCATCGTCGTGCTCACCGCACACGGCGGGGAGATCGTGCGCCTGCGCGACTACGTCGACGTCCGCGCGGTCGCCGCGGTGCTCGGGCACGCGGGCTGAGCGGCTTCAGGCGGTGCGGTGGCTCGTGTCGTTGACCAGCCGCACGCACATGCCCCCGTCCGGGAAGACGTGCACCTCGGAGAGGCACGCCAGGTCGAGGTGCAGGCGGTAGAGGATCTCGGCGCTCCCGCCGAGCGCCTGCCGGAGGATCATCTTGATCGGGGTGACGTGCGTGACGAGCACGAGCGTCTCCCCCTCGTGCGCCTCGACGATCGACGCGAGCTCGGCCCGCACCCGCTCCCGCACAGCGGCGAAGCTCTCCCCGCCGGGGGGTGCCACGTCCTCGGCGCCCAGCCACTTCGCGTGCAGCTCGGGATCGCGTTCGCGGGCCTCGACGAAGGTGAGGCCCTCCCACTCGCCGAAGTCGGTCTCGATGAGGCCGTCGCGCACCTCGAGGGGCGCCCCGGTGGTCTGCGCCACCGACTCGGCGGTCTGCAGGGCGCGCCGGAGCGGGGACGTGAGGACGGCCGTGATCTCCGGGAAGGTCGCGAGCCGGGCGGCCGCGCCCGCGGCCTGCGCCCGGCCCACCGTGGTCAGCTCGGGGTCACCGTGGCCGGAGTACCGGCGGTCGATCGACAGCACGGTCTGCCCGTGGCGCAGCAGCAACAGCCGGGTGGGCGACCCGGACTGCCCCGTCCACGCGGAGCTCATGGCAGGGCCATCACGGGGCCGTCACAGGCCGGACTCGGGCGTTCGCACCAGGATCACTCCACACTCCTCGCAGTACACGATCTCGTCCGGCGGCGCCGCCCGCAACGCCGCCAGGGCCGTGCGGTCCAGCTCCAGCCGACACGACTGACAGCGCCGCTGCAGCAGGGCGGCGGCCCCCGTCCCCTTCTGCGCGCGGCGCTTGTCGTAGAGCACGAGCAGATCGGCGGGCAGGTTCACCGCGATCCGGTCGCGGTCGCGGCGGCGCCCGGCCTCGGCGGCGTCGATGTCGGCCAGCGCCGAGTCGCGCCGCTCGATGATCTCGCCGACGGCCTGTTCGGCCGAGACGAGCACCCCGCGGGAGTGCTCCACGTCCACGCCGACGGCCTCGCGCTGCTCCATCACCTCCAGCTGCTCGTCCTCCAGCACGGTCTGGCGGCGCGCCAGCGTCTCCAGCTCGTGCTGCAGCTCGGTGGCCTGCCGGGCGCCGACGCCCGAGCCCGCCAGCATCGTGTTGTCCCGCTGGGCGCGGGCGAGCACGCCTTCGATGTCGCGTTCGAGGCGGCGGATGTCGCGGTCGAGGTCGCCCGCCACCGTCTCAACGCCCACGAGCTTGTCCTTGGCCGTGCGGACCGCGCCCTCGGCATCGGCCAGCTGGACGTGCTCCGGGAGCGTGCGACGGCGGTGCGCGAGCCGGTCGAGCTCGCCGTCGACCTCGGCGAGATCCAGCAACCGCCGTTGGACGGCGGGTTCGGCTTTCATGTGATGCTCCCGATGCTCCAGGGGTCGGTGCGCCGTGCGGAGACGCGGACCTCGACGCTACCGCCCAACGCGGCGCGCAGTACCGCCGCCGCCTGCGCGCACCACGGCCATTCCGACGCCCAGTGCGCGACGTCGACCAACGCGGGCGCCCCGGGCCGCAGCAGGTGCTCGGCCGCCGGGTGGTGGCGGAGGTCGGCGGTGACGTAGGCGTCGACGCCCGCAGCGAGCGCGTCGTCGAGGGCGGAGTCCCCGGCGCCGCCGCAGACCGCGACCCGGCTGACCAGGCGGTCGGGGTCGCCCGCGGCGCGCACACCCCAGGCCGTGGCCGGGAGCCCGGCCGCCACCCGTGCGGTGAACGCCGAGAGCGGCTCGGGCTCGGGGAGCGTGCCGATCCGGCCGAGGCCCAGCGTGGACGGGATCGGGGCCAGCTCCAGCAGGTCGAACGCGGGCTCCTCGTAGGGGTGCGCGGCCCGCAGCGCCGCGACCACCGCGGCCCGGCGGTGGCGGGGCAGCACCATCTCCAGGCGGGTCTCGGCCACCCGTTCCAGCCGTCCGACCTCGCCGATCGTCGGGTGCGCCCCGGCGAGCGGCTTGAACTGGCCGGTGCCCGCCGTCGCGAACGAGCAGTGCGAGTAGTCGCCGATGTTGCCCGCGCCCGCGGCGGCGAGCGCGGTGTGGACGGCGCCGAGGTCCGGCCCGGTCGGCACGAACGTGATGATCTTGTCGAGCGGCGGGGCGGCCTCGGCGACCAGCGGGCCCTCGACGTCGAGCCCGACGGCGGCGGCGAGCGCGTCGGAGACGCCGGGGTCGGCGGCGTCCGCGTTGGTGTGCGCGGTGAAGAGCGCGGTGCCCGCTCGGACGAGGCGGTGCACGAGCGCCCCCTTCGGGGTGTCGGCGCCGACCCCGTGCACGCCGCGCAGCAGCAGCGGGTGGTGGGCCACGAGCAGCTGCGCGCCGCCCTCGACCGCTTCGTCGACGGTCTCGGGGACGGCATCGACGCACACGAGCACCGTGGTGAGGGGCTCGGCGGGGTCGCCGCAGACCAGCCCGACCGCATCCCAGTCGGCGGCGAGCCGGGGCGGGTAGGCGGCGTCGAGCGCGGCGATCGCGTCACCGACCGTGGTCACGCCGCCGCCCGATCGCCGAGCGCCGCCGTGAGCGCCGCGGTGAGCCGGGCGACCGCGGCCCCGTCCCGCACGGCGACCCGCAGGTGGTCGGGGCCGAGGCCGGGGAAGGTGTCGCCGCGCCGCACGGCGATGCCCGCCGCCCGCAGCGCGTGCCGCACCGGTTCGCCCCGCCCGTCGGGCAGGCGGAGCAGCAGGAACGGCGCCCGCCCCGCGAGCACGGTCACGCCCGGCACCGCCGCGAGCGCGGCGGCCTGCTCGGCCCGCAGCCGCTCCAGCTCCCGGGCGGTCCGCCCGGCCTCCGCCACGGCCGCGGGCGTCGAGCAGGCGACGACCGCCTCCAGCGCGAGCGTCGAGACCGGCCACGGCGGCCGGGGGCCCGCGAGCCGGGCCAGCACGTCGGGGGCGCCGAGCGCGTAGCCCGCCCGCAGCCCGGCGAGCGCCCACGTCTTGGTGAGGCTGCGGAAGACCAGGAACCCCGGCTCGCCCGCCACCGACTCGGCCTCACCCGGGACGGCGTCCGCGAACGCCTCGTCGACGAGTACGACCCGCCCGGGCGCGCGCAGCGCCCGCAGTGTGGCGGCCGGGTGCAGGACGGCGGTGGGGTTGGTCGGGTTGCCGACCACCACGAGGTCCGCCTCGGCCGGAACGGCGGAGGGCCGCAGGCGATGGCCGTCGGCGGCGACGGTGAACACCCGCTGCACCGGCACGCCCGCGGCCCGCAGCGCCGCCTCCGGCTCGGTGAAACCGGGGTGCACGACCGCGGCCAGCCGCGACCGCAGCGCCGGGAGCAGCGCGAACCCCTCCGCGCTCCCCGCGAGGACGATCACCTCCTCGGGGTCGCGGCCGTGCCGCGCGGCGACGGCCGCACGCGCTTCGGCGTCGTGCGCGGCGGACGGGTAGCGGGCCAGGTCGTCCAGCGCGGTGACGAGCCGCTCGCGCAGCCAGGCGGGCGGGGCCGCACCTCGGACGTTGACCGCGAAGTCGAGCAGCCCCGGCGAGGCGTCGACGTCCCCGTGGTGGCGCAGCGGATCCATGCCCGGCACCCTAAAGAATCGTGCACGTGGTCTTCGTCTGCAGTGGCAACATCTGTCGCTCCCCCATCGCCGAGAAGGTGTTCGCCGCCGAGCTGGAGCGGGCCGGGCTCGCCGAGGGCGTGCGGGTGAGCAGCGCGGGCACCGGCGGCTGGCACGTCGGCGACCCGGCCGACGACCGGGCGGCGGCCGTGCTGCGCGCGGCGGGCTACCCCAGCGACCACCGGGCCCGCCAGGTGGACGCCGAGGCGCTGGGCGCCGACCTCATCGTCGCCTTGGACGACACGCACCGCCATGCGCTGCGCGACGTCGGTGCCGGTCGGGTGCGGCTGCTGCGCTCGTTCGACCCGACGGCCCCGGAGGGGGCCGAGGTGCCCGACCCGTACTACGGCGGGGACGACGGTTTCGACGAGGTGCTCGCGATGATCCAGGCCGCGGTGCCGGGGATGCTGGACTGGGTGCGCGAGAACAAGTGAGGGGTTTCGTCAAGGAAGGCGACACCGCGGCCGAGGCCGCGGGCCTCCGCTGGATCGCGGTGCCGGGCGGCCCGCCGGTGCCCGCGGTACTTCAGGAGAACCCGCTGGTCACCCGCCTGGTGCCGACCGGACGGCCGACGCGGGCGGCCGCCGAGGAGTTCGGCAGGCGGCTCACCGTGCTGCACGCCGCGGGCGCCGACGCCTTCGGCAGCGCCCCACCGGGCGGCCCAGCCGACGCGCTGATCGGCCGGGCCCCGATGCGCAACTCCCCGGCGCCGAGCTGGCCGGAGTGGTACGCCCGCGACCGGGTGCTCCCCTACGTCCGCGCGGCGCGCGACGCGGGCGACCTCGACGCGGCCGAGGTCGCCGTGATCGAGGCGGCGGCGACGCGGGTGGCCGCGCCCACCGAGCCACCCGCCCGCCTGCACGGCGACCTGTGGTCGGGCAACGTGCTCTGGGCGCCGGACGGAGCCTGGCTGATCGACCCGGCCGCGCACGGCGGCCACCGCGAGACCGACCTCGCCATGCTCGCCCTCTTCGGCTGCCCGCACCTGGACCGGGTGCTCGCGGCGTACGACGAGGCCGCCCCGCTCGGCGACGGCTGGCCGTCCCGGGTGCCGACGCACCAGCTGTTCCCACTGCTGGTGCACGTGGTGCTGTTCGGCCGCTCCTACGCCGGGCAGGCGTTGGCCGCCGCCCGCGCGGTGGCGTGACCCGGGGCGTCACGCGCCCACGCGCTCCTCGAGCAGGGCGACGGCCTGGGCGACCCCGGCCTCGGCCGCCAACTCCTCCGCGAGCCGGCGGGCTCCGTCGCGACGACCGACGGCCACGGCGAGCGCGGGCGGCAGCGTCCAGGCCGGGTCGGGGTCGCGGAACCAGTAGCCGGTGACGTGCACGTCGTCGGGCCAGTCCGGCGGCACCGGGACCACGCTCGGGCTGTACCCGTAGAGGACCGTCGGACGGTGGTCGCGCGGCCAGCGCGACCAC
>DATAOO010000303.1:0-14515 GCA_036265695.1 Pseudonocardia sp.
AGGCCGGCGGGAACGGCGGCATCCCCGCCGGGTGACGATGGTGGCGCACGTCTCCTTGGTACCCCACCCGGGTGGCGTTCGCACGGGTCCGATCGAGTGCCGCCCGGTAGCGTTCCGCCGAGATCGCCGAATCCTGCCGCAACAACCCCGCTGCAACGAGGAGCCCGCCGTGTTCCGCAAGGTACTGGTCGCCAACCGGGGTGAGATCGCCATCCGGGCGTTCCGGGCCGCGTACGAGCTGGGCGTCGCCACGGTGGCGGTGTTCCCGTACGAGGACCGCAACTCCCTGCACCGCGCCAAGGCCGACGAGTCCTACCAGATCGGCGAGGCGGGCCACCCGGTCCGCGCGTACCTGTCCGTCGACGAGGTGGTGAAGGCGGCCCGTCGGGCGGGCGCCGACGCGGTCTACCCCGGCTACGGCTTCCTCTCCGAGAACCCCGACCTCGCACAGGCCTGCGCCGAGGCGGGCATCACGTTCATCGGGCCGCCCGCCGACGTGCTGCACCTCACCGGCAACAAGGCGCGGGCCATCGCCGCGGCCCGGGAGGCGGGCGTCGCGGTGCTCCGCTCCAGCCAGCCCGCTACCGACGTCGACGCGCTGGTCGCCGCGGCCGACGACGTCGGGTTCCCGATCTTCGTCAAGGCGGTCGCGGGCGGCGGCGGGCGCGGCATGCGCCGGGTCGAGCGTCCCGAGGACCTGCGCGACGCCGTCGACGCGGCCATGCGCGAGGCCGAGTCCGCGTTCGGCGACGCCACGGTGTTCCTCGAGCAGGCGGTGGTCAACCCGCGCCACATCGAGGTGCAGATCCTCGCCGACGCCGCGGGCAACGTCGTCCACCTCTACGAGCGCGACTGCTCGATGCAGCGCCGCCACCAGAAGGTGATCGAGATCGCGCCCGCCCCGAACCTCGACCCCGAGCTGCGCGACCGGATCTGCGCCGACGCCGTCAGGTTCGCCGAGGCCATCGGGTACGTCAACGCGGGCACCGTCGAGTTCCTCCTCGACGAGCGCGGCAACCACGTCTTCATCGAGATGAACCCGCGCATCCAGGTCGAGCACACGGTCACCGAGCAGGTCACCGACCGCGACCTCGTCATCGCGCAGCTCCGCATCGCCGCGGGCGCCACCCTCCCCGAGCTGAACCTCAGCCAGGACCAGGTGACGCTCTCCGGCGCCGCGCTGCAGTGCCGGGTCACCACCGAGGACCCGGCCAACGGGTTCCGCCCGGACACCGGCGTGATCAGCAACTACCGCTCGCCCGGCGGGCCTGGCGTGCGGCTCGACGGCGGCACGACCCACACCGGTGCCGAGGTCAGCGCCCACTTCGACTCGATGCTGGTCAAGCTCACCTGCTACGGCCACAGCTTTGAGCAGGCCGTGCGGCGGGCACGGCGCGCGATCGCGGAGTTCCGCATCCGGGGCGTGGAGACGAACCTGCCGTTCCTGGCCGCCGTCCTCGACGACCCGGACTTCCAGGCGGGCCGCATCACCACCAGCTTCATCGACGAGCGCCCCGGTCTGCTCCGCTTCCGCAAGCCCGCCGACCGCGGCACGCGCATCCTCACCTACCTCGCCGAGACGACGGTCAACCGGCCGCACGGCCGTCGGCCCCAGGTCGTCGAGCCCGCCGACAAGCTGTCGCCGCTCGGCAACGGGCAGGTCCCCGCGAGCGGCTCCCGGCAGCTGCTGCGCGAGCTGGGCCCCGAGGGGTTCGCGCGACGGCTGCGGGAGCAGACCCCGGTGGCCGTCACGGACACGACGTTCCGCGACGCCCACCAGTCCCTGCTCGCCACCCGCGTGCGCACCCGCGACCTGCTGGCCGTCGCCCCGCTCGTCGCCCGCACCGCGCCGCAGCTGCTCTCGCTGGAGTGCTGGGGCGGCGCGACCTACGACGTCGCGCTCCGGTTCCTCGCCGAGGACCCCTGGGACCGGCTCGCCGCCCTGTCCGAGGCCGTGCCCAACATCTGCCTGCAGATGCTGCTGCGCGGGCGCAACACCGTCGGCTACACGCCGTACCCGACCGAGGTCACCGACGCGTTCGTGCACGAGGCCGCCGAAACGGGCATGGACATCTTCCGGATCTTCGACGCGCTCAACGACGTCGCGCAGATGCGGCCCGCGGTCGACGCCGTGCGGGCCACCGGCACGGCCGTCGCGGAGGTCGCGCTCTGCTACACCGGCGACCTGTCCGACCCGGCCGAGGACCTCTACACCCTCGACTACTACCTGCGCCTCGCCGAGGAGATCGTGGACGCGGGTGCGCACGTGCTCGCGATCAAGGACATGGCCGGGCTGCTCCGGCCGCCCGCCGCCCGCACGCTGGTCACGGCGTTGCGGGAGCGTTTCGACCTGCCAGTGCACCTGCACACCCACGACACCGCGGGCGGCCAGCTCGCCACGCTCATCACCGCGATCGAGGCGGGTGTTGACGCCGTCGACGGGGCGGTGGCGTCGATGGCGGGCACCACGTCGCAGCCCTCGCTCTCGGCCCTGGTGGCGGCCACCGACCACACCGAGCGGGCCACCGGGCTCTCGCTGCAGGCCGTCGGCGACCTGGAGCCGTACTGGGAGGCGGTGCGCAAGGTCTACCGGCCGTTCGAGTCCGGGCTCGCCTCGCCCACCGGCCGGGTCTACCACCACGAGATCCCCGGCGGACAGCTGTCCAACCTGCGCCAGCAGGCCATCGCGCTGGGGCTGGGGGACCGGTTCGAGCTGATCGAGGACCTGTACGCCGCCGCCGACCGGATGCTCGGACGGCTGGTGAAGGTCACCCCGTCGTCGAAGGTGGTGGGCGACCTCGCGCTGCACCTGGTGGGCGCGGGCGTCGAGGCGAAGGAGTTCGAGGCCGATCCCGGCAAGTTCGACGTGCCCGACTCGGTGATCGGCTTCTTGCGCGGCGAGCTCGGCGACCCGCCCGGCGGCTGGCCGGAGCCGTTCCGCACCCACGCGCTGGAGGGCCGCCCGGCCGGGCGGGAGCCCGCCGAGCTGTCCGACGACGACCGCGAGGGCCTTGCGAAGGATCGCCGCCCGACGCTCAACCGGCTGCTCTTCCCCGGGCCGACGAAGGAGTACCTGACCCACCGCGAGGCCTACGGCAACACGTCCGTGCTCTCCACGAAGGACTTCCTCTACGGGCTGGAGCCCGAGGTCGAGCACACCGTGGAGCTGGAGCCGGGCGTCACGCTGATCATCGAGCTGGAGGCGATCTCGGAGTCCGACGAGCGCGGCTACCGCACGGTCGTCGCGTCGATGAACGGGCAGCTGCGCCCGGTGTCGGTGCGCGACGCGGCGGTCGCCACCGACGTCAAGGCGGCCGAGAAGGCCGAGCGCGGCAACGCCCGGCACGTCGCAGCCCCGTTCGCGGGCGTGGTGACGCTGCAGGTGGACGAGGGCGACGCGGTGGAGTCGGGCCAGACCGTGGCGACGATCGAGGCGATGAAGATGGAGGCGAGCATCACCGTGCAGCGGGCGGGCACGGTCAAGCGGCTGGCCATCGGCAAGGTGCAGCAGGTGGAGGGCGGCGACCTCCTCCTGGAGCTGGAGTAGCGGCCCGCATCACCTCGCGCTCGGTCGACGGGGGCTGCGAAGAGCACGAAGGGGTGCGAAGTGGCGGCGGAAGCCGTCGCGGGCACACTGCTGGCGTGACGCGGATCGTGGCCGGGGTTGCGGGCGGACGGCGGCTGGCCGTGCCGCCGTCGGGTACCCGGCCCACGTCCGACCGGGTGCGGGAGGCGCTCTTCTCCGCGCTCGCGCACGACCCCGGGCTCGACGGCGCCGCGGTGCTCGACCTGTGCGCCGGTTCGGGTGCGCTCGGACTGGAGGCGCTGTCGCGCGGCGCCGCGCACGTGCTGTTCGTCGAGAGCGACCGGCGGGCGGCGGCGGTGCTGCGGCGCAACGTGGCGGCGGTCGACCTGCCCGGCGCGCAGGTGCGGGCCGCCCCGGCCGCGGCCGTGCTCGCGGGGCCTGCCGATCGGGCCTTCGACCTCCTGCTCGTCGACCCGCCCTACGCCACCCCCGACGCCGAGGTGGCCGGGTGGCTCACCGCCGCGCTCGCGCACGGCTGGCTCGCCGAGGGCGCGACCGTCGTGGTCGAGCGGCCCACCCGCGGCGGCCTGTTCGCGTGGCCCGAGCCGCTGCAGCCCGTCCGTGAGCGACGTTACGGTGAGACCACACTGCACCTCGCGCGCTGTTACCGTCCCTGCCCATGAGGCGCGCCGTCTGCCCCGGCTCCTTCGACCCGCCCACCAACGGGCACGTCGACATCATCGGTCGCGCGGCGTCGCTCTTCGACGAGATCGTCGTGGCGGTGCTCGTGAACAAGAGCAAGAAGAGCCTGTTCACGGTGGAAGAGCGCATCGCGATGCTCGGCGAGGTCGTCGCGCCGTACCCGAACGTCACGGTCGACTCGTTCCACGGGCTGCTCGTCGACTACTGCCGCGACCACGACGTCCGCGCGATCGTCAAGGGCCTGCGCGCGGTCACGGACTTCGACTACGAGCTGCAGATGGCCCAGATGAACCAGCAGCTCTCGGGCGTCGACACGCTGTTCATGTCGACCAGCCCCGAGTGGAGCTTCGTCGCGAGCTCGCTGGTCAAGGAGGTCGCGACCTTCGGCGGCGACGTCGCGCACCTGCTGCCACCCACCGTGCACCGCAGGCTCGTGGAGCGCATCGCAGAGCGCGCTTGACACGCCGGCGGAAGCGTCAATCCGCCGTCCGGGCGGCGTCCGGTGAGAGGATCAGCCGCGTGTACCGGGTCTTCGAATCCCTCGACGCGCTGGTCACCGTGGTCGAGGAGGCGCGAGGGCTCCCGATGACCTCGAACTGCGTCGTCCCCCGCGGCGACGTGCTTGAGCTGCTCGACGACATCCGCGAGGCGCTGCCCGGCGAGCTGGACGACGCGCAGGACGTGCTGGATCGCCGCGACGAGCTCGTCGACGACGCCACGCAGGAGGCGGAGCAGACCCGCTCGGGAGCGCAGGCCGACGCCGCCGCCGCGCTGGCCGCCGCGCACACCGAGGCCGACCGGCTGCTCGCCGACGCCCGCTCCGAGGCCGAGCAGACCCTCGCGAGCGCCCGCCACGAGGCCGAGCGCACGGTGGCCGACGCGCGCAGGCAGTACACCGAGCTCACCGACCGGGCCCGCAAGGAGGCCGAGCAGTCGGTGGAGGCGGGCCGCGTCACCCACGAGCGCTTCGTGAACGAGGGCCGCGCCGAGCAGGCCAGGCTGGTGTCCCAGACCGAGGTCGTCCGGGCCGCCGCCGCCGAGGCCGCCCGCCTCGTCGACGAAGCCGAGGGCGAGACCGACCGCCTGCGCCACGAGTGCGACGCCTACGTCGACGCCAAGCTGGCCGAGATGGAGGACATGCTCGGCAAGGCGCTCGCCACCATCACCCGCGGCCGCACCCAGCTCTGGCGCAGCGCCCCTGCGGGCGCGGCCCGCGGCCGCACCGGCACGGGCATGGACCTGATCGACTAGTAGTCCTCGGTGACGTGGGCGGCGAGGTCGTCGGCGAAGCGGGCCGGTAGCACGGGCCGGAGCACTCGGCCCGCTGCCCGCGTTCGCCGCCGCGGCCCGACCGGACCTACCCTGGTGGGGTGAGCACGCATCGTCCCGCCCCCGCCGGGCCGTGGGCCATCTCCACCCGTGAGCTGGGCCGTCGGCCCGGCACCATGCGCACCTACACCGGCGTGGTCCCCGCGCCCGACGACGGGATGGGGCTGCCGACGATCGGGGTCCCGCCCGGCGCGCCTGTCGACCTGGACGTCCGGCTGGAGTCGGTCACCGAGGGCGTCTACGTCTCCGGCACCGCACACGCCCGGCTGGAGGGGGAGTGTGCGCGCTGCCTCGACCCGCTCACCGACGAGATCACCGTGTCCATCGGGGAGCTGTTCGCGTACCCCGACAGCGTCACCGACGAGACCACCGACGAGGACGAGCTGCCCCGCGTCGTCGACGACCACGTCGACCTCGAGCAGACCGTCCGCGACGCCCTGGTGCTCGACCTGCCGCTGGCTCCGCTGTGCCGCCCCGACTGCCCGGGGCTCTGCGCGGAGTGCGGCGAGAAGTGGGCCGACCTCGCACCGGACCACGGGCATGAGACACTGGACCCACGGTGGGCCGCTCTGCGTGAGCGTCTGCCCGCCGAATGACCCTCGAGTACGACTGCTAGGAGATTCACCGTGGCCGTTCCCAAGCGCCGGATGTCGCGTTCGAACACGCGATCCCGTCGGTCGCAGTGGAAGGCCACTGCCCCCACGCTGGTCACCTGCTCGAACCGCGCCTGCAAGGCCACCAAGCCGCCGCACGTCGCCTGCCCCGTCTGCGGCACGTACAACGGCCGTCCGGTCGTCACACCGGCCTGACGGCGGCGCACAGGCCTATGCCGGAACGCGGTGCTGCGGGACCCGCGCCTGATCGCGGGGCCCTTCTCGCGTCGCTGGGTGTCGAGCTCTCCGACGATCTGCTCACCCTGGCGCTCACCCACCGCTCCTACGCGTACGAGAACGGCCACCTGCCGACCAACGAGCGCCTGGAGTTCCTCGGCGACTCGGTGCTGTCCATCGTCGTCACCGAGCGCCTGTACCGCGACCACCCGGACCGGCCGGAGGGTCAGCTGGCCAAGCTGCGCTCCAGCGTCGTCAACATGCACGCGTTGGCGGGCGTGGCCGCCACCCTCGGAGGGCCCGCCGGGCTCGGCGCCTACCTCTACCTCGGCCGCGGCGAGGACCTCACCGGCGGGCGCACCAAGCCGAGCATCCTCGCCGACGCCACCGAGGCGCTGATCGGCGCGGTGTACCTCGAGCACGGGCTGGAGACCGCGCGCGAGTGCGTGCACCGCCTCTTCGCCTCGCTGCTGCGCAACGCCCCGCTGCTCGGCGCGGGCCTGGACTGGAAGACCAGCCTCCAGGAGCTCACGGCCGCGACCGACCGCGGCGTGCCCGAGTACCGCATCGCCGAGGAAGGCCCCGACCACCTCAAGCTGTTCACGGCCACGGCCGTCGTCGCGGGCCGCGACCTGGGCTCGGGCGTGGGCCGCACCAAGAAGGAAGCCGAGCAGAAGGCGGCCGAGCTGGCCTGGCACGCGCTCACGAAGGAAGCCGCCACCTCCAGCGCCGCGGGGTCTTAGGGGGTGTCCCGTGGATCACGGTCGATGGGATTCGGGATCGAGATGGCCGGTGGCAAGGCGGAGGACGGCTCTCGTACCGGGCGTACTCGAGTCGTCCGACAACGCGGCCGGCGGCCATCTCGGCGCGAAGACCGCGATCGCTGATCCACCGGAGACCCCCTGATGCCGGAGTTGCCCGAGGTCGAGGTCGTCCGGCGGGGCCTCGCCGAGCACGTGCTGAAGCGCACGGTCGTCGAGGTCGCGGTCGCGCACCCGCGCGCGGTGCGCCGCCATGTCGCGGGCGACGCCGATTTCGCCGCCCGCCTGGACGGCCGCACGATCACCGAGGTCCGCCGTCGCGGCAAGTACCTGTGGCTGGAGCTCGAGCCGGGGGACGAGGCCGTGCTCGCGCACCTCGGCATGAGCGGCCAGATGCTCGTCGCCGACCCCGGCCGACCCGACGAGAAGCACCTGCGGATACGGGTGCGGTTCGCCGACGATGGCCCGGAGCTGCGGTTCGTCGACCAGCGGACGTTCGGCGGGCTGTCGGTGCACCCGCTCGTCCCGGCCGTCGGCGGCGGCTTCCTGCCCGCCCCGATCGCGCACATCGCCCGCGACCCGATGGACCCGGCGTTCGACCTCGACGCCGCCGTGGCGGGCATCCGACGGCGGCGCACCGAGATCAAGCGGGCGCTGCTGGACCAGACCGTCGTCTCGGGCATCGGCAACATCTACGCCGACGAGGCGCTGTGGCTGGCCCGCCTGCACGGCGCCCGCCCCACTGAGAAGCTCACCCGGGCGCAGGGCCGCGCGGTGCTCACCGCCGCCACCGACGTCATGAACGACGCGCTCGCCGCGGGCGGCACGTCGTTCGACACGCTGTACGTCAACGTCAACGGCGCCTCCGGGTACTTCGACCGCTCGCTCAACGCCTACGGCCAGGCCGACCGGCCCTGCCCCCGCTGCGGCACGCCGATTCGGCGGGAGGCGTTCATGAACCGCGGCAGCTTCAGCTGCCCGCGCTGCCAGCCCCGCCCCCGGGTCAGAGCCAACCTTTCCGCTTGAACGCCAGGTACAGCAGGCCGGAGAGCAGCGCCATCAGCAGCAGCGCGAAGGGGTAGCCGAGCGACCAGCTCAGCTCGGGCATGTTCTCGAAGTTCATGCCGTACACCGAGGCGATGAACGAGGGCGCGAAGAAGATCGCCGCCCACGACGAGATGCGTTTGACCTGTTCGTTCTGCTCGAAGCCTGCCTCGGTCATGCGGGCCATCTCCTCGTTCTGCCGCTGGCCCACGAGCGCCGCGTTGACCTGCAGGATGTTCGTGAGCAGCTCACGGAACCCGGCCAGCCGTTCGATCACCCGCGTGGCGTGGTCGGCGACGTCGCGCAGGTTGCGCCGCAGCTCGAGGTCGGTGCCCTCGGCGCGTTGCTTGAGCGTGGCGCGCAGGGCGTCGAGGAGGTCGGCGAGCGGGTCGACCGCGCGCTGGAAGTCGATCACCTCGCGGGAGAGCTGGTAGATGCGCCGCGAGACGTGCGGGTCGCCGTCGAAGACCTGCACCTCGATCTGGTCGATGTCGATCTGCAGCCCCTCCATGACGGGGCCGTAGTCGTCGACGACCTTGTCCAGCACCGCGTACAGCACGGCGTTGGGGCCTTGGCGCAGCAGCTGCGGGTCGGCCTCCAGCCGGGTCCGCACCACGCCGAGGTCGGGCTCCGCGGCGTGCCGCACCGTGATGACGAAGTCGGGGCCGAGGAACAGGTGGACCTCGCCGATCTCCACCTCTTCGATCTTGTCGACGTAGCGGGCCGGGCGTAGCACGACGAACAGGACGTCGCCGTACTGCTCGAGCTTCGGGCGCTGGTGGGCGTTGACGGTGTCCTCGACCGCGAGGGAGTGCAGGCTGAACTCCTTCGCGACGGCCCGGATCTCCTCCTCGTCCGGGCGCAGCATGCCGATCCAGGCGAAGTTCTGACCGCCCGACGGGCACGAGTGCAGCGCCTCGAAGGTCTGGTCGAGGGAGTCGGGCGCGATGGCGCGATTCCCGTCGATGTAGATCGCGTTGTCGACCACCGACATGCGTCGCTCCCTCAGCTCGTCCGGACGGAGGGTAACCGGCGGCAAACCGATGTCAGCAATGCGCGTTCCGCCGCGATTGCGGCATTTGGGCAGGTCGACGGGGTCAGATCAGCCGTGCGTAGACGACGATGTTGTCGCGGTAGCTGTGGGCCGCGCGGTCCAGCTCGCCGCCGCAGGTGATCAGGCGGAGTTCGGGGCCCGCGACGTCGCCGTAGACGGCGCGGGTCGGGAAGCGGTCCTTGGGGTACTGCTCGACCCGCTCCACGCGAAACCGCGCCGACGTGCCGTCGGCCCGGTCGACGAGCACCTGGTCGCCCGGGCGGAGCGCGTTGATGTCGGCGAACGCCCCCTTGCGGTGGTTCCAGTTGACGTGCGCGGCCAGCACGGCGGGGCCGCGCTCACCCGGCGTCGGCGACTGGCGGTACCAGCCGACCGTCGTGGCGTCGGGCGGGACCTCCATCGCCCCGTCGGCCTGCAGCCCGAGGTCGATCACTCCGCGGGCGTCGACGTCGATCGCGGGTATCCGCACGCGTTCGGGCCGCGAGGCGGCGAGCACGGCCGACGTCGTCGGGGGTGCCGTCGCGGCCGGGGCGGCGGGCGCCGTGACCTCGGGGCCACCGCAACCTGCCACGAGCGCGAGCCCCAGCATGAACGCGACGGCGAGCGCGCGGGGCACGCGTCAGCCCGCGTTCTGGCGGAGACGGCGGGCGCCCACCCCCAGCAGGCCCAACCCGGCGAGGGCGACCAACGCGGTCGCGGAGGCGGGCTGGTCGGGGTCGGTCGAACCGTCGCCGGTGTCGACGCCGCCCCGCGGCAGCACCCGCACCTGGCCCGGGTCGTCCTGGTCGTCTTGCTCCTCCTCCGCCGGGGCGGACGTGGGCGCGGGCTCGGTGGTCTGCGTGGTCGTCGCCGCCGCGTCCCGGAAGTAGGACTCACAGGCGACGCCGTCGTCGTTCGCGTCCAGCCGCTCCGGATCGCCGACGGTGCCGTCGAGCGCCTCCTGGGCCTCGGCCTGGCTGGCGAAATCGGCGCAGTCCCGGTCCGGCTGGGCGTGGGCCGCTCCGGCGAGGGGGAGCGTGCCCGCCACCGTGAGCACGGCGACGGTCAGGGCATGGCGGAACCGCATCTTCGGGGTCTCCTCGGGTCGGCGCGCATCGGGGTTGCGCGATCGTTCGTGACTGGAGATCGCCGAATTCGGTCTGTCCGTTACCAAACGAATGCGCTCAGTAACCGAATTCCTGGCTCCAGTACATCCCGCGCGGGTCGAGGCCGACGCCGATGGTGGTGAAGTCGCAGTTGAGGATGTTGCGGCGGTGGTCGGATGAGCTCATCCAGTCCGCCATCACCTCGGCGGCCGAGCCCTGCCCGTAGGCGATGTTCTCACCGCCGTAGTCGGAGTAGCCCGCCGCGGCCGCGCGGTCCTCCGGGGTGCCGCCGTCGGGGCTGTCGTGCTCGAAGTAGCGCCGGTTGACCATGTCGGCGCTGTGCGCCCGTGCGGCGGCGGACAGCCTGCCGTCGACGCGCAACGGGCCACAGCCCGCGCGGAGCCGCTCGGCGTTGGTGCGGGCCACGACGTCCAGCTCCGGGCCCGCGTTGCGGACGACGGGCGCGGAGGGTCGCTGCGGCTTCGCGGGTACGGGGCGCGACGGCGGCTCCGGCGTCGCGACGATGGGGACGATCGGCATCGGCAGCGTCGGCACGGGGAGCAGGGGGTACGTGAGATCGGCGGTCTCCGGGGACGGCGGGCTCTTCGCTCCCGCGACGAGCAGCGTCCCGCCGACCAGTAGAGCGCCGACGGCGAGCCCGCTCACCAGAGCTGCGCCACGACGCCGAAGGGCGATCACGGTGCGCTACCGTAGCGCATGGCCGAAACGACGGTCCGACTGACTGCCTGGGTACACGGACGGGTACAGGGTGTAGGTTTCCGCTGGTGGACGCGATGCCGCGCTCTGGAGCTCGGCCTGGTAGGCGAAGCGCGCAACCTCCCCGACCGTCGAGTGGCGGTGGTTGCGGAGGGTAGTCGTCGCGCGTGTGAGCAGCTGCTCGACGCCCTCCGCGGAACCGACACCCCCGGCCGGGTCGACGAGGTCGTCGAGCGCTGGGGAGCGGCGCGCGGCGGCCTGCGGGGCTTCACCGAGGCCTGAGCCGGGGTCGCGGCCGGTACGCTCGCGCCACCTCGATTTCCCCGGAGCCTCCCCGTGCACCTCAAGAGCCTGACGCTGAAGGGCTTCAAGTCCTTCGCCTCGGCCACGACGCTGCGCCTCGAGCCCGGCATCACCTGCGTGGTCGGGCCGAACGGCTCGGGGAAGTCCAACGTCGTGGACGCCATCAGCTGGGTGCTGGGCGAGCAGGGGGCGAAGGCCCTGCGCGGCGGCAAGATGGAGGACGTCATCTTCGCGGGCACGTCGGGCCGGGCGCCGCTCGGCCGGGCCGAGGTCACGCTCACGATCGACAACGCCGACGGCGCGCTCCCCATCGACTACGCCGAGGTCTCGATCACCCGCCGCATGTTCCGGGACGGCGCGGGCGAGTACGAGATCAACGGCAGCCACTGCCGCCTGCTCGACATCCAGGAGCTGCTCTCCGACTCCGGCATCGGCCGGGAGATGCACGTGATCGTCGGGCAGGGCCAGCTCGACTCGGTGCTCTCCTCCAAGCCGGAGGACCGGCGCGCCTACATCGAGGAAGCCGCGGGCGTCCTCAAGCACCGCAAACGCAAGGAGAAGGCGCTCCGCAAGCTCGACGCGATGCAGGCCAACCTCACCCGGCTCACCGACCTCACCGCGGAGCTGCGCCGCCAGCTCAAGCCCCTCGGGCGGCAGGCCGAGATCGCGCGGCGGGCCCAGGCCGTGCAGTCCGAGCTGCGCGACGCCCGGCTGCGGCTCGCCGCCGACGACCTCGTCACGTTGCGCGACGAGCTGGCCAAGGAGGAGGCCGACGAGGCGAGCGCGCGGGCCCGTCGCGCGGAGGTGGAGGCGCAGCTCTCGGCGGGCCGCGTCGAGCAGGAGCGGCTGGAGGCGGCCCTCGCCGAGGACGCGCCGCGGCTCGCGGCGGCCCAGGACACCTGGTACCGACTGTCCGCGCTGGCCGAGCGGCTGGCGGGCACCGTCCGGCTGGCCCAGGAGCGGGCGCGCCACCTCGGGGGCGCGGTGGAGACGCGGGCCCCCGGCCGCGACCCGGACGAGCTCGACGCCGAAGCCGACGCGATCGCGGAGCAGGAGGACGCGCTGGTCGCGGCGGTCGTGGAGGCGCGGCGGGCGCTCTCGGAGATCACCGAGGCGCGCACCGAGCACGAACGCACACTGGCCGCGGCCGAACGCGCGCACCTGGCCGCCGTCCGGGCGCTCGCCGACCGCCGCGCCGGGCTCGCGACGCTCGCGGGCCGGGCGGAGGCGTTGCGCAGCGGGGCCGCCGCTACGGCAGAGGAGATCGAGCGGCTGTCCGACGCGCTCGCCGAGGCGCAGGAGCGCACCGCGGCCGCGGAGGCCGATCTGGCGAGCGCCCGCGAGGAGCTCGGGGAGCTCACCGAGGGCGACACCTCGTTGGAAGAGCGCGGCGCGCACACCGCGGCCGCGCACGAGGCCGCGCGCGGCCGGGTGGCCGAGCTCGTGGCGCAGGAGCGGGAGGCCGAGCAGCAGCGGGCGCACTGGCGGGCGCGGGTGGAGGCGTTGTCGGTCGGGCTGGCCCGCCGCGACGGCTCCGCGGCGATCGTCGGGGCCGAGGGCGTGTTGGGCACGGTGTCGGCGCTGGTCACGGTGGCAGCCGAAGCCCGCACGGCGGTCGCCGCGGCGCTCGGCGAGCTCGCCGACGGCCTCGCGGTGGCCGACCTCGACGCCGCCGTCGCGGCCCTCGGCGCCCTCCGCGCGGGCGGCGCGGGCCGTGCCTCCCTCGTCGTCGCAGGCCATGATCGTCAGTTCGTTGCGGAAAGCGGCCAGATATGGCCGGAATCGCACCCAACTGGCGATCACCGAGATGCCGCCCCCCTTCCCGATGTGGCGGGGGCACGGTGGGCGGCGGACGCGGTGGCCGGGGACGGTGCGGTCGCGGACGCGGTGCGGGCATTGCTGCACGGCGTGGTGCTCGTCGCCGACGGCGCGGCGGCGCGGCGGGTGGTCGCGGCCGGGCTCACCGCCGTCACCGCGAACGGGGACGTCCTGGCCCCGCACCGGGCCTCGGGCGGCTCCGGGGGCGGCAGCAGCGCGCTCGACCTGCAGGCCGCCGTCGACGACGCCGCAACCGCGCTCGCGGCGGTGGAGGAAGAGATGGCGGGGCTACGGCCCGCCCTCGACGGCGCCCGTGCCGAGGAGGCGGCGCGCCAGGCCGACGTCGACGCGGCGAAGCGCGAGCAGACCGCCGCCGAGCAGCGCCGGGCGGGCGCCGCGGCCCGGCTTGGCGCCTACGAGCAGGCCGTACGGTCCGCCGCGGCCGAGGCCGAGCGCCTGCGCACCCGCCGCGACGCGGTCGAGACCCGCCGCACCGATGCCCTGCTGGCCCTGGAGGCCGCGGAGCAGCAGCTCGCGGTGGCCGAGGACGAGCCGGTGGCCGACGAGCCCGACACCGAGATCCGCGACGCCGCCGCCGAGGCCGTCGAGACCGCCCGATCCGCGGAGGTCGACGCCCGCCTGGCGCTGCGCACGGCCGAGGAACGGGCCCGGGCGATCGCGGGCCGCGCCGATTCGCTGCGCCGCCAGGCCGCCGCCGAACGCCAGGCCCGCAGCCGCGCGGCCGCCGCCCGCGCGGCCCGCGAGCGGGGCGCCCGCATCGCCGCGCTGGTCGTCACGGCGGGGGAGAAGGCGTGCGGGCGGATCGCCGTGTCGCTCGCGGCGGCCGCCGAGGAACGCGACGCCGCCGCGGCCGCCCGCGACTCCCGCGAGCGCGAGCTCGGCGAGGCGCGCCTCGTGGTCGGCAGGCTCACCGCGCTGATGGAGAAGCTCACCGACGCCGTCCACCGCGACGAGGTGCTCCGCGCCCAGAACCGCCTGCGCCTCGAGCAGCTCACCGAGAAGGTGCTCGCCGACCACGGCATCGGCGCGCACGACCTGGTCACCGAGTACGGGCCGGACGTGCCGGTGCCCGCCTCGGCCGCCGAGACCGCCGAGTTCGAGGCGGCGCGGGAGCGCGGCGAGGACGTCACCCCGCCGCCCCCGATGCCCTACGACCGGGCTACCCAGCAGCGCCGGGCGACCCGGGCGGAGAAGGACCTCGCGCTGCTGGGCAAGGTCAACCCGCTCGCGCTGGAGGAGTTCGCTGCGCTGGAGGAGCGCTACCGGTTCCTCTCCACGCAGCTGGAAGACCTCAAGAACACGCGCCGCGATCTGCTGACGGTGGT
>DATAOO010000304.1:0-3030 GCA_036265695.1 Pseudonocardia sp.
AGATCCTCTCCCACCAGCTGCAGGAACGCGTCCTCCAGCCTGCGGCGGGGGCCCGCCGATGTGACGTCGACCCCGGCCGCCACCAGCGCCCGCACGGCCTCGGCGCGCGGCGTGCCGTTCAGCTCGGCGTGCACCGCGCCGCCGTCGACGCGCACCCCGTGCACCCCGGCCAGCTCACCCAGCACGACCGCGGCCCGGTCGGGGGCGTCCACACCGAACGTCGCGGCGCCCCCGCCCGCGATGATCTGCTCGACGGTGCCCGCGGCCGCCACCTTGCCGTGATGCATCACGACGACGTGCGAGCAGGTCTGCTCGACCTCGGCCAGCAGGTGGCTGGAGACCAGCACCGTGCGGCCGTTGGCGGCGTAGGCGCGCAGCACGTCGCGCATGGCGTGGATCTGGGGCGGGTCGAGCCCGTTGGTCGGCTCGTCGAGCACGAGCAGGTCGGGCCGCCCGAGCATGGCCTGCGCGATCGCGAGCCGCTGCCGCATGCCCTGGCTGTACGTGCCGACCCGGCGGTCGATGGAGGCGCCCAGCCCGGCGATGTCCAGCGCCTCCGCGACGTACGACTCCTCGGTGGGCCGCCCGGTCGCCGACCAGTACAACGCCAGGTTCTCGGCGCCGGACAGGTGCGGGAGGAAACCGGGTCCCTCGACGAACGCCCCGATGCGCGCCAGCACCGCCGCGCCGGGCCGCACCTCCTCGCCGAACGCCGTGATCGTGCCCGCGGTGGGCCGGATGAGGCCCATCAGCATGCGCAGCACGGTGGTCTTGCCCGCCCCGTTCGGCCCGAGCAGGCCCAGCACCATGCCCCGCTCCACGGTGAACGACACGCCCTTGACCGCGCTGAACCCGCCCTTGTACGTCTTCGCGAGGTCGGTGACGGCCAGCGGCGGCGCGTTCGGGTCCGGCGGGCCCGCCGCGGGACGGCGGCGCAGGCGCGCGACCAGCCCGGCCACGAGCGCGCCGAGCAGGATCACGCCGATGCCGATCGCGGGCACGGGCGGCACGGTGTTGGCCGTGCGCGCCTCGCCGGGCACCAGCGGCACGGACAGCCCGCCGGTCACACCGACCCGCCACACGGCCGGGTCGGTGTCGCCCGCGTAGCCCTGGTCGGTGCTCGCGACCGTGACGACGAGCGTGTGGCCCGCCTCGACCGGCGCGACCACCCCGGGCAGCGTGACGGTGACCGTCGCCGCCCCCTCGGCGGGCACCGCCACCCGCACCGGCGCCACCGAGCTGCCCAGCAGCGTGCGGGTGCCGTCCTGGGCGACCTCGGCCGTGCCGACGAACAGCACGGCTTCCGCGGGCGCGGGCTGGCCCGGCACCCGCGACACGGTGAGCTGCACCCGCGGCGCGCCCGTCACCGTCAGCGGCGCGGCGACCGGCGCGCTCGGGAACTGCGCGGTCTGGCCCGGGATCGCCCCCGAGATCGCGGTGAGCCGCCCAGCGACCGCGCCCAGCGCGCCGCCGAGGCCGGGCAGCGACGTGATCGCGGCGGGGTTGCCGCCCGCCGGGCTCAGGAGCACCTGCGGGTCGCCGGTCAGCGCGACGTCCTGCCAGGTCGTCGGAGCGCCGGAGAGGCCGGGGTAGGCAGGCGCGACCACCGTGCGGCCCGTCGGCGTGTTGGGCCCCGCCCGCACCCCGGACTGCACGGCGTAGGAGAAGCCCAGGTCCGGCGCGGGCCCGCGACCGGCGAGCCAATGGTCGAACCACGTGCCGATCTGGTCACGCACGGCCTGGTCGGGGCCCCCGCCGTCGTGCCCGCCCGGGTACCAGGCGACCTCGACGGGGGTGGCGTGCGCGGCGATCTGGCGGGCGTTGGCGTCGGCCTGGTCGAGGCCGAACAGCGTGTCCTGCTCGCCCTGGACGAGCAGGGTCGGCGCTTCGATCCGGTCGGTGACCGACGCGGGGGAGGAGCGGGCGAGCAACGCGGCGGTGGCGGGCGAGATCCGCCCGGTTGTCGCCGCGTCCGTGTACGCGGCGCAGACGGCCGGGACGAACCGGCCGCAGGTCAGCACGGTGCCCGGCGGGGGTTGCGCGGTGCGGCCCGACGCGAAGAACACGCCCGCCCAGCCCCGCTTGAACACGCCGTTCGGGGCGAAGGCGCCGCGGGCCGGGGTGTCGGCCGGGAGCGGCTCGGTCGTGGCGGCGTTGGGGAACAGCGCCTGGCCGAGGTCGTTCCAGGTGATCACCGGGGCGATGGCGTCGACGCGCTGGTCGTAGCCCGCGAGCAGGAGCGAGAGCGCGCCGCCGTACGACCCGCCGGTGACGCCCACGCGCGGGTCGCCGGGCCCGTCCTGCTGCACCTCGGGACGGGTCGCGAGCCAGTCGACGAGCTTGCGGGCGTCGGCGACCTCGGCGTCGGGCGCGTTGAGCGCGATCTGCCCGCCGCTCGCGCCGAAGCCCCGGGCCGTCCAGGTGAGGACGACGAACCCGCGCGCGGCGAGGTCGCGGGCGTCGGTGTCGACCGAGGCCTTCGTGCCCCCGAACCCGTGCGCGACGAGCACGGCGGGGGCCGGGGTGGTGGGGGGCAGGTAGAGCGAGGTGTCGAGCGCGACGCCCGCCCCGTCGAGCCGCAGCTCCTCGACCCGCACCGGCTCGGCCGCCGCGGCGGGCGTCGCGAGCCCGACGAGCGCTGCGCCGATCACGCCGACCACGACGAGGACGACCAGGCGCACAGCTCGACGGTAGGGGAGGCGCACCGCGGCCCGGCGCTCCCGCCTCAGGAGCTTCTCAGCACGTCAGTTGGCACGTCACTGACGTGCTCGACGCGCGGGTCGCCGTCGAAGAACGGGCCGACGAGGGCACGCCACAGCGGGAAGCGGTCCGATTCGCGGAACCCGACGTTGTGCGCCTCGACCGACTCCCACTCGATGAGCAGCACGAACCGGGAGGGCGACTCGACGCCGCGGGTCAGCCGCGCGCCCAGGAAGCCCGGCGACGCCGCGACGTGCGGCAGGCCCTCCCGCACGGCCGCGGCGAACCTGTCCTCGGTTCCCGGCTTGATGGTGAAATCCGCGATCTCCA
>DATAOO010000305.1:0-7246 GCA_036265695.1 Pseudonocardia sp.
GATGTCGAAGGCGTCCGGATCGGGGAACCGCCCCGGGTCGTGGTCTGCGGCGGCGAGCATCAGCATCAGCTTGGCCTGAGCAGGCACCTCGACCCCGCCGATCGACCCCGCGCGCGTCGTGATGCGGCGCCACGCGACGACGCTCGTGTCGAAGCGCAGGACCTCCTCGACGGCGCCCGGGATCAGCGTCGGGTCGGCGCAGATCTCCTGCCACTGGTCGGGGTGCTCGAGCAGGCGCCGGACCGCGTTGGTGGTGAGGTTGGTGGTGGTCTCGTGGCCCGCGAAGCTCAGGCCGTAGATCACGCCGACGATCTCGTCGACCGTCAGCGCCTCGGGGTCGTCGAGGTGGACCCGGACGTGGTCGCTGGTGAAGTCGTCGCGGGGATCGGCGATCCGGTCGGCGACGAAGCGCTCGCAGTACCGCCAGTACCGCGCCATGTCGGCGGCGATCGCGGTCTGCTCCGCCACCGTCGGTCGTCCCCAGGAGAACGCCATCCGGTTGCCGCAGTAGCTCTTCAGCAGCTCGGTGTCCTCGGGCGGGAACCCGATCAGCGTGAAGATCATGTAGGCGGGCAGCGGGTACGCCAGCTCCTCGACGACGTCGAACCGCGGCTTGTCCAGCATCGCCATGACCAGTTCCTCGGCCGCGGCCCGCACCCGCGGCTCGAGGGCGGCGGTGCGCCGCGCGGAGAAGGCCCGCAGGTTGTGGCGTCGGATCCGGGTGTGCTTGGGCGGGTCGCAGTTGGACATCGTCGCCCCGGCGCGGAAGCCGCCCTCGCGAAGCGTGGTGCGCGCCTCGTCGGCCAGCGGGAACACCGGGTCCTGGGCGATGGCCGCCGAGAAGGTCGCCGGATCGGTGAAGATCGCCTCGATGTCGGCGTAGCGGCTCACCACCCACATGTCGAGGTCGGCGGCGTAGAACACCGGTGCGTCGGCCCGCGCCCGGGCGAGGTGCGGGTAGGGGTCGGCCAGGTAGTCCGCGGAGAACGGGTCGAAGCGGTCCATCGGCGGTCCTCGGTCGGTGGCGGGTGACCGAAGCATCAACCCGTCCTCGACCCCAGGTCAACGGCGCTCCCGACGGAGGGCAGGTCGGCGCGGAGCGGACTGCGCTCCAGCCCGGTCACCCACAACGCGATGCGCCGCTGCACCGGGCCGAGCCTGCCGACGGTGCGGGCCGCGGCCAGGCGGGCGAGGCGGGCCACCGGGTTGCGCAGCATCGCCACCTTCGTCATGCGGTCGGTGAAGCGCAGCACCTCCAACGCGGCGGCCCGGCGGCGCTCGGCGTAGGCATCCAGTGTGGACTCGGGCGCGGCGCCCGCGACAACCGCCGCGAGGCGGGTGGCGAGGTCGTAGGCATCGGCGATCCCGGTGTTCATGCCCTGGCCCGCCGCCGGGCTGTGGATGTGCGCCGCGTCGCCCGCGAGGAACACGGCACCCACCCGGAAGCGGTCGGCGACCCGGTGGTGGATCCGGAACCGCGACGACCACACCGGTTCGGCCGCCGTCCGGGCGGCCACACCGCGTCCGCCGAGCAGGGCGTCGACGTAGGCGCGGTCCGGGGCTTCCGGCACGTCCGCGTCCGCGTCGACCGTGGCGATGATCCGGTGGTTCCCGCTGGGCAGCCTGCCCAGCACCGCCACACCCTGCGGGGACAGCACGATCGTGGCCTGGTCGTCGCGGAGCTGTGTCGCCTCGAGCGCGATGTCGGCGAGGACGAACTGCGCGGAGTACGTCTGACCGGGGAAGTCGAGGCCGACCGCGGCCCGCACGGCGCTGTGCGCGCCGTCGGCTCCGATCACGTAGCGCGCCCTGATCGCGAAGGCCGCGCCGTCGACCGTGCCCTCGACGACCTGCCGGTCGCCCTCGGCGCGCACGGTGTCCACCCGGCTCCGTCGCCGCACCGATCCCTGGAGCTGGGCCAGCCGCTCGACCAGCAAGGCCTCGGTGGTGCTCTGCGGCACGCTGAGCCCGTACGGGAACGGGGTGGGCAGCTCGGTGAGGCGCACCCGGACGAGCACGCGCCCGCGGTCGACCATGACGATGCTGTGCAGCCGCCGTCCCGCGTCAACCAGTGCCTCGGCCACCCCGAGCTCGGCCAGCACCTCCAGGCTCGACGCGTGCACCAGCGCCGCTTTCGACGTGCGGCTCGGCTCGGCCCCTGCGTCGAGCACGACGTGGGGAACGCCCAGCTGGGCCAGCCGGACCGCTGCGGTCAGCCCGGTCGGCCCCGCGCCGACGATCACGATGTCGGTGGTCTCGTTCAGCTGGGTCATCGCGTGCTCCTTCGTCGTTGGACGGTCGGAGCATGGGGCCGGGTCGGGTAGGTCGACACCACCCCGAGGAGAGGTGCACCCGGGGTGGGAACGGCCGGCAGACTCGTGATCCTCGGAGCGGCACGGGGAGTGCGATGACTGCGGAGCGGCCCGCTCGGCCACTGCTGACGGTCAAGTGCGCCATCCCGCCTGTGCGCGCGGGCGCGGTGCCGCGGCCACGGCTGGTCGACGCGTTGCGCGCCGGATCCACCCGGCTCACCGCCGTCGTGGCGCCCGCAGGCTGGGGCAAGACGAGCGTGCTGAGCGCCTGGGCGGCCGATCCCGGCGAGCACGTGCGTGTCGCGTGGGTGTCGCTCGACGAGGACGACGACGAGCCGACGCGCTTCTGGACCTACGTCCTCACCGCGCTCAGCGGCGTCGGCGCGATCGACGCGACCTGCCTCGACGCGCTCGCGGCGCCCGGGCTCGAACCGGTGGACCTCGCGGTGCCGCTGCTGGTCAACGCGCTGGCCGCGGTGACAGCGCCGCACGTCCTGATCCTCGACGACTACCACACCCTCGCCGATCGCCGGATCCACGAGAGCGTCGAGTTCCTCGTGACCTACCTGCCGCCGTCGCTGCGGCTGGTGCTGGCCGGTCGCGCGGACCCACCGCTTCCGCTCGCCCGGCTGCGGGCGCGGGCAGAGCTCACCGAGCTGCGGGCAGCCGACCTGCGCTTCACGGCCGACGAGGCGACCGCGCTGCTCGCGGCGGTGGCGGGTGCCGAGCCGGACGCGGCGGCAGGAGCCGCGCTGTGGGAGCGGACCGAGGGCTGGGCCGCAGGCTTGCAGCTGGCCGGGCTCACGCTGCGGGAGCGACCCGCCGCCGTCCGCACCGACCTGCACCTGCTGGACTACTTCACCGCCGAGGTGCTGCCCGGCCTCGTCGCCGTCCAACGCGAGCTCCTCGTGCGCGCCGCCCCGCTCGAACGCCTGTCGGGCGCCCTCTGCGACGCGGCGCTGCAGGTCACCGGCTCGGCCGAGGTGCTCGCCGCACTGGACCGCGCCGACCTGTTCGTGGTCGCACTGGACGCCGACCGCACCTGGTACCGCTGCCACCGCCTGCTGCGCGAGGTGCTGCTGCGCGAGCGGTCGCCCGAGGACGAACGCGCGGTCCTCTGCCGGGCCGCCGCCTGGTTCGCCGAGCACGACCAGCTCGACGCCTCCGTCGCGCATCTCCTGCGCGCCAACGCGTTCCGCGACGCGGCCGCGTCGCTGGCGGCGTCCGAGCCCTGGTTCTTCGAGCGCGGGGCCGCCGCGGGCTTCCTCATGCTCGGCGAGCAGCTCCCCGCCGAGGTCGTGGAACCGCAGCTGGCGCTCTCACTCGCCTACGCCGCCACCACCGGCGGGCGGCCCGACCGGGTGCCGCACTGGCTCGACGTCGCTACCACGGGGATCGGCCCGCACACCGTCGTCGACGGGTGGCACGACCCCCGCGCCGCGGCACTGGTGATGCGCGCGGTCATCGGCATGTCCGAGTCGGCGTCCGCGCACGCGGTCGACCTGACGCGCCAGGCGGTCGCGCTGGAGGCTGCGGGCGGCGGCGAGCACCTCACCGCCCGCATGGCGCTCGGCAACGTGCTCACCCGCGACGGGCAGTTCGCCGAGGCCGCGGAGATCCTGGCGGGCTCGTGGCGGGTGCGGGAGCGGGCCGGTTGGTCGTCCAGCGCGATCCTGCTGATGGCAGGCTCGTTCGCGCTCAGCCTGCTCGAGCTGGGCCGCACCGCCCAGCTCGACGACCTCCTCCGCGAGGCGGGCCCGCTCGCCGACGACGTCGAACGCGGGTGGCGCGATGCCGCCGCCCCGGTCGTGGCGCTGCTGCGGCTGGTGCAGGCGCGTCGCCGCTACCTCGACGGCGCGGTGGCCGAGGCCAGAACACTGCACCTGCGGGCGACGACGCTGGCCGAGGCGGCCGCCCGGCCGCGGCTGCTGGTGCTGGCGCTGGTCTTCCTCGCCGACGTCGAGCTGGCCGTCGGCGATCGGGCCGCCGCCCGTTCGGCGCTCGGCCGGGCCCGCGAGATCGTCACCGACGAGCCGGTCGCCGCCTTCGCGACGCGCAGCCTCGAGGAGGCCGAGCAGCGCATCGGCCGGGCCGCGGCGCGCTCGGCCAACCGCGCGGGCGCGCTCGTCGAGGAGCTGACCGACCGCGAGCTCTCGATACTGCGCGCGTTGCGCGGCACCGCCACCCAACGCGAGATCGGCGCCGCGTTGTTCCTCTCCGTCAACACCGTGAAGGCCTACAACAAGAGCCTCTACCGCAAGCTCGGCGTGGCGTCACGGCAGGACGCGGTCGTCGCCGCCCGGCGGCTCGGGTTGATCTGAGCCCACCCGGGGTGCACCCGGGGCGCGGGTGGTGCGCCGCCCTCCCGTCTCCGCACAGCCTTCACCGGTGCCTGACCACAAGCGCTGCGAGCTCGTCATCAACGGGCCGATCGCCCAGGCCGTGGTCGAGACGATCGCCGCCCGCTTCGGTTCATCTACTGTGGACCGTGGTGTGCTCACCGTCGAGGGCGTCGACCACGCGGCGGTCCGGGCCCTGATGGTGCTGCTGTGGGACACCGGTCACGAGGTGCTGGCGATGTCGGTCGGCTGACGGCGCAACAGCCACTCGACCACGAGGAGGTTGGGCACCCAGCACAGGAACGGCACCAGCGCGTAGGCGCTCCCGAAGTCCCCGAGCACCGGGATCAGCGCGAACAGCCAGAGCCGCAGGGTCACCGCCGCGTAGGTCAGCGCGAACGTACGGAGCATCCAGCGGCGGTGGGTCGGGACGTCACCCCGGAGGATCGCCCGCAGTCCCAACGCGGCGAAGCTCACCCAGAGCACCGCGAGCGTGCCGAACCCCGCGGTGCCGACCGGGCCCGCCACGTTGAACCAGGACAGCAGGAACCCCGTCGTGCCCGCGAGGGCAATCGCCACCAGCACGACGCGGCCGGTCACCCGGTGCAGGCGCGGCACCCGGGCGCGCACGCGGGACGAGAGCTGCACGGGGGAGAGCAGCAGCGCCAGCCCGCCGAACACGATGTGCGTGTAGAAGGCGACGTGGACCCAGCCCGGACGGGGCGCGTAGTTCACCGCGATCTCGCCGCCGTGCGCGGCCAGGTCCGACAGGGAGTTGAGGAGGTACTGCAGCGGCGCGAACGCGGCGATGGCCAGCGCGGAGAGCGCGAGCCACCCCAGCCCGACCGCCCGGAGGCGCGGCTTCTGCGGCGACGGGACGAGGGGCGCGGTGGCAGCCATGCCGGTCAGCGTGGCGCCGCGCCGGACCGCGCGGCACCGGGACAACCCTGGATGTCGGGTGGGGTCACCACTCAGGACCGCGGGGCGGCCTGGAACAGTTCGACGAGGTTGCCGTCGGGGTCGGCGATGAGGATCTGCCGCCCGCCCGGGCCGGTGACCAGGTCGCTGCGCAGGGGCAGGTGCGCCTCGCGGAGTCGGACGATTTCGGCGTCCAGGTCGTCGACGACCAGGTGGATGCGGTTGCGACCCGGGGTGGCAGCGTCCTCGGGGGTGGCGCGGGCGCCCGAGCTGGCGGGCCCGGACAGCAGCAGCCGCAGCGGGCCCCGCACGACGTCGGCGAAGGCGGGCGCGGCGCTGGTGTTCAGCGTGAACCCGAGGTGGGTCGTGTAGAAGTCGATCGCGGCCTGGACGTCGGTGACGAGGTAGCGAACGCTCGCGTACTGGTCGGTTGCGGTCACGGCGGGCCCTCCGAACGGTCGGTTGCGGTGATGACGGGCAGCAGGTGCCTGATGCGGGTGTCGATGTCGGCCGCGACGCGCCGGAACGCGCGGTAGCCGTCGGCCGCAGTGGCCGGGTCGTCGACGCTCCAGTGCGCCCGCCGTGGGTGGTGGGCGAAGTCGGGGGCGGCTTCACGGGCGCGGTCGCACAAGGTGATCACGTGGTCGAACCGGCGGACCGCGACGGCGTCGAGGTGCTGGGGGCGTTGGTGGGAGACGTCGACGCCGATCGTCTCGCGCAGGATCCGCACGGTGTGGCGATGCAGCCGGTCGCGCGGCCGGGTGCCCGCGCTGGTGACCGTCGTGTGACCGGCGCCGTGGTGGCGCAACAGGGCTTCGGCGATCGGCGAACGGGAGCTGTTGCCGGTGCAGACGAACAGCACGGCGGCGTGGCGCGCCTGCGCGGCCGGGGACGGGCCGGGCAGGCGCAGGGCCGGGTGGAGCGCCGCGGCGGTGTCGGTGAGCGCCCCGGCGCAGCGGTCGAGGTCCAGGTGGTAGTAGCTGTCGCGGCCGTCGAAGCTGCTGCGCGTGACCGTGACCAGGCCCGCGTCACGCAACAGGCGCAGGTGGTAGGAGACCAGGCTCTGCGGCTGGTCCAGCCGCTCGACGAGCTCTCGCACCCGGAGGTCGCTCCCGGCCAGCGCGGTCAGGAGCTCCCACCGCACCGGGTGGGCCGCCAACCGGACGAAGGCAGGCGCCGCCATGCGGGAAAGATACATCAGTTCGGCTTGATGAATCAACCGGTTTTGATGGATTGGGCGGGAGGGGAGAATGCGCGCATGACCCACGTCGCCCGACTGTCGCTCGCGACCGGGTCGGTCCTGATGCTCGCCACCGGGTTCGTCGACGCCTACACGTTCCTCCAGCACGGCCACGTCTTCGCCCAGGCGATGACGGGCAACCTCGTGCTGATCGCGATCGGCGCGTTCGAGCCGTCCGTCGTGGCGTTCTGGCGCCCGCTCGTGCCGTACGCGGCGTTCATGGTGGGGGTCGCCGTCGTGTGGGGGTGGTCGCGGCGGCGAGGGACGCCCGCGCCGCAGCTCGCCACGCTGGGCCTGCTGGTCGGCGTGCTGGTCGTCGTCGGGTTCTTCCCGGCGGGCACGCTGTCCGTCGTGGTCACCGCCGTGATCGCGTTCGCCGCGGGGATGCAGATCGCGGCGTTCCGCGACGTCGGCCGGGCGGCGTTCACCACCACGGT
>DATAOO010000306.1:0-29912 GCA_036265695.1 Pseudonocardia sp.
GGTGCCGTCGAAGAACACCGCGCAGCCGACGCCGGTGCCGAGCGTGACGACCAGCTCCATGCCCTTGCCCTCGATCACCGCACAGCCCTGCACGTCGGCGTCGTTCGCCACGCGCACGGGCTTGCCGAAGCGCTCGGCCAGCGCGCTCTGCAGGTCGTAGCCGATCCACTGCTTGATCAGCTTGGGGTCCTTCGGCTCGCCGGGGGCGGGCCGGACGAACGCGGTGACGTCGCGCACGATGCCGCGCCGGATGGCGCCCGGGTAGCCGACCGAGACCCGGTCGTAGTCCGGCTGGGTCTTGGCCAGCGCGTCCAGCTCGTCCAGCAGGACGGGCGGCGTGCACGGGTAAGGGGTGTCGCGGCGGGCGCGCTCGGAGAGCATCTCGCCGTCGGGAGCGAGGACGGTGGCCTTGAGCCCCGAGCCACCCACGTCGATCGCCAGGGTGAGCGGTCCGTCGGTCATCTGCGCCCCCTCGTTCTGCGTGTCAACTGCGACGGCAGGACGTTATCCCGCTGGCGACGCTCGTGCACGTGAAGCGACCGCACTTGCGGGGGACGCAGCGTGGTGGACGGCCGCGCGAGCACGGTCCCGTCCGAGTGCGTGCGCCCGGGATGGTCGCGAGGGGTCGTGATCGGACGGCCGGTCGTCACACGCTCGGAGCAACGCGTCGGGTGAGTGGTCGGCCACGTGCGGTCTGTGGAAGATCATCTCGGCGCGGCAGGCCGCCGACTGCTCGTCGCGTACCGCCGCTCGGCCGTCGCGCGATGCACCGACCGGCCGTACCGGTCTTTCGGTGCGGCGGTTAACTCCGTGACTGAACGAAGCAGAGAGCTTACCGAGGGTACGGAGGCCCGCCGCATGCTGAACCGACCACTGCCCGCTCCGGCGCGTGACATCGCCATGCTGATCGCGCGCATCATCCTCGGCGTGGTGCTGTTCGCCCACGGGTGGCAGAAGCTGATGATCAACGGGATCGCGGACACCTACGGCCAGTTCGAGAAGCTGGGGATCCCGCTGGCCATCGTGTCGGCGTCGTTCACCTCGTTCGTCGAGTTCGTGGGCGGCGTGATGATCATCGTGGGCGCGCTGACGACGACGGTGGTCGCGCTCGACCTGGTCGTCATGGTCGGGGCGGCCGGGTTCGTGCACGTCACGCACGGCATCTTCGCCAAGGACGGCGGGTGGGAGCTGGTCGGCGTGATCGTCGCGGTGGAGCTGGCGCTCGCGGCGTTCGGCCCCGGCCGCTACAGCGTCGACGACCTCGTCGCCCGCCGCCGCGCCCGCGAGCGCGCCGACCTGGAACGGCGGCGGCAGGCGCCGGTGACCGTGGCCGCCGCGGTGTCGGACGCCTTCACCCCGGCCGTCGAGCCGAAGGCCGGGATCCCGACGGGTGGGTTCGCGCCCATCACCGCGCCCGTCACCGCGGGCGTGGCGACCGGCGGCTTCGCAGCCGACGCGCCCACCGGCGCCTTCGCGGTGACTCCTCGGACCGCGAGCGCTTTCGCGGCGGCGGACGCTCCCACCGGCGCGTTCACCGCTGTCGCTCCGGCCGCGAGCGGATCGACCGGCGCGTGGGCCCTCGCTCCGGCCGTGGCTGGTTCGACTGCCGCTGCGGCCGCCGGTAGTTCGAACGGTGCGGTCGCTCCGGCTGCGGGTGGTTCGACCGGCGCCGTGGTGACGGGTGGCGGGTTGGCCGCCCCGGCGCCCGCCGGTGTTCCCGTGGGCGCGTTCGCGGCCGCGGCACGATCGTCCAACGCTGTCCCGACGGGTGGGTTCACGGCGGTCACCCCGGCCGCCGCGGGTGATGCGCCCGCCGAGCCCGCGGTCGACACGCCGACCACCGACGCGTTCGCCGCGGTGCCCGCCGCCCCGGCCGAGCAGGCCGAGGGCGTCACCACCGAGGCCGCGCAGCCCGCCGCCGCGCGCCGCAGCGAGCGCTCGCCGCGCATGGCGAGCGCGGGCGTGCACCGCACGCTCGCCGAGCGCGCGGGGCGGCCCGACCCGGACATCCCCGCGCCGTTCGGCGTCACCGTGCAGTCGCCGCTCGACTTCACGCCGACGACGGCGCTGCCGGTCGTGTCCCCGATGTCCGTCGAGACCGACACGATCACCGTCGCGACGTCCGTGCCGGGTGGCCTCCCGCGCCGCGTGCGCGCCGCCGACCTGCCGCCCGCTTCGGCGGTGCGCCCCTACGCCTGACCGGGTGAACGTCCAGCGCGGCCCGCTGCCGAACCCGGCGCGGCCGCGTTGGCACAAACAGGACGAACCGCCAACCCCGGAGGTCAACACCGTGCTTCAACTGCCCCCCACGCTGCGGGACCTGCTCACGCTCGCCGCCCGACTCCTGCTCGGCGTGGTGCTGCTGGCCCACGGGTACCAGAAGCTGGTGGGGCAGGGCCTCGGGGCGACGTCCGCGAGCTTCGCCCGCCTGGGCGTGCCGCTGCCGGGCCTGTCGGCCGCCTTCGCGGGCTGCGTCGAGACCGGCGGCGGGCTGCTGCTCGTCCTCGGGCTCCTGACGCCCGTCGCCGCCGCGCTCGTCACCGTCGTGATGCTCGGCGCGGGCTATTTCGCGGGCCACTGGTTCGGCGGCGTCACCGGCGACGACGGCTGGGAGCTGGTCGGAGTGATCATCGCGGGCGTGCTGCTGCTCGCGGCGGCCGGGCCCGGCCGCTTCAGCCTCGACCACGTCCTCGCTCAGCGCCGCGAACGGGCGACCGTCGGCGTATGACCCCCGGCCGGGGTTGAATACCCGCATGAGCGCCGACGCCGTCCCCGCTGCCGCCCTGTCCGAATGGCTGCGGGCCGAGGTGCCCGAGGTCGAGGTCGGCGACGGCCCGGTGGCGGTCGACCGGATCTCCGGTGGCCACTCGAACCTCACCTACCGCATCACCGACGCCTCGGGCACCCGGTTCGCCCTGCGCCGCCCCCCGCTGGGCATGGTGTTGGCCACCGCCCACGACATGGGCCGGGAGTGGCGCTTCATCTCCGCCCTCGCCCCGTTCGGGATCCCGGTGGCGCCGCCGGTGGCGTTCTGCCGGGACACCGACGTCATCGGGGCCGAGTTCTACGTCATGGGCTTCGTCGACGGCGAGGTGCTCGGCGACGCCGACTCCGGCCACCGCCTCGCCGAGGGCGAGCCGCGCACGACCGCGGGCCTGGACACCGCCGACGTCCTCGCCGCCCTGCACGCCGTCGACCCGGACGCCGCCGGGCTCTCCGACCTCCGCCGCGACGGCTCCTACATCGAGCGCCAGCTCCGCCGCTGGCACCGGCAGGTGCACGCGTCGTCCCTGACCGACCTGGAGGTCGTCGACGCCGCCCACGAGCGGCTCGTCGCCCGCGCCGCCGCACTGCCGCCCGCAGACGTCCGGATCGCGCACGGCGACTACCGCCCCGGCAACCTCGCCTACGGCCCCGACGGACGGGTGCGCGCGATCTTCGACTGGGAGCTGGCCACCCTGGGCGACCCGCTCGCCGACCTGGGTTGGCTCGTGGCGTCGTGGGGACGGCAGGCCGACACCGTGCGCGTCACGATCGAAGGCCCCAACCAGGTCGACGGCTACCCCGACGGCGACGCGCTGGTGGCCCGGTACGCCGAGCGCTCCGGCCGTGAGGTGGGCGACATCGACTTCTACGTGGCGTTCGCCCGCTGGCGCGCGGCGTGCATCCAGGCTGGGGTCTACAGCCGCTACGAGGGCGGCGCGCTCGGCGAGGGCGAGGGGGTGACGGCCAAGTCCCGTCTCGACGGCGTGTACATCCAGGCCCAGGCCGCCTACGACGCCTTGGCCTGACGCGCGGCCGCGCTGAGCCGCACCGGCAGCGTCTCGTAGCCGCGCAGCACCCGGGTGGCCCGCCGGTGCGGGGAGCCCGCGAGCGCGATGGCGGGGAAGCGGTCGAACAGCGCCTGCAGCCCCACTGTGCCCTCCATCCGGGCCAACCCCGCGCCGAGGCAGTAGTGGATGCCGGAGGAGAAGGCGACGTGCTCGCCCGCGTTGGGCCGGGCGACGTCGAACCGCCGGGGATCGTCGAACACCTCGGGATCGCGGTTCGCCCCGCCGAGGAGCGTCATGACCGGCTGCCCGGCGGGCACCCGCACGCCCGCCAGCTCCGTGTCGCGTTGCGCGACGCGGCCCGTGCGCTGCACGGGGGAGTCGAACCGCAGCACCTCGTCGACGGCGTTCGACCAGAGCGCGGGCTCGGCGCGCAGCCGGTCGAGCTGGTCGGGGTGATCGATGAGCAGGGCCGTGCCGTTGCCGATGAGGTTCACCGTGGTCTCGAAGCCCGCTGCCAGCAGCAGCATCGCGGTGGCCGTGAGCTCGTCGGGGGTGAGCTTGCCCTCCGCGCTCTGCGCGTGCACGAGCGTCGAGAGGATGTTGTCGCCGGGATGGGCGCGCAGGTGCCGGAAGTGGCCTTCCATCCACCGCTGCAACGCGCGGAGCCCGCGCTCGGAGCGGCGGAAGTCGCGCAGCGAAAGGCCCGCGTCGAGCGAGCGCCCCGCCTCCGCCCCCCAGGCGAGGAACTGGCGGCTCATCGCGACGGGCGCGCCGAGCATCTCGGCGATGACCGTGGCGGGCAGCAGGCTCGCGTACTCGGTCATCAGGTCGACGTCGCGGCGGCGTTCGAGGCCGGTGAGCAGCTCGTCGGCGATCTCCTCGGTACGGCTGCGCAGCGCGGCCACGGCCTTCGCGGTGAACGCGCGCGAGACGAGCTTGCGGTAGCGGGTGTGGTCGGGCTGGTCGACGGCCAGCATCGACGGTGGCTCGACCGGCCCGAGCGGCCCGCTCCCGCCGATGGCCTGCGCGATGAGCAGCCACCGCGGCACGTTCCCCGAGAACCCGCCGATGACGCCGAAGTCCGGGCTGCGCAGGACCGCCGTCGTGACCGCGTGCGAGACGGTGCTGATCGCGAAGCCGTTGTCGTACAGCGGGCCCTTCGCGCGGATGACCTCGTAGTGCGGGAACGGGTCCAGCGCGTACGCCGGGTCGACCATCAGCCCGGCCGCTACCTCGCCCGCCCGTGCCCCCCGCGCGGAGGACCAGCGGATCAGACCGTGTCGCACACCCCACCGGAAAACCTGACGCATGCCCGCTAACTTACCCGCGGTAACCTACGGTGTGGTAGGTGTTTTCCGGTGACTCCGACGCTGTGGGCCGTCAGCGACCTGCACGTCCGCCACGCGGACAACCGCGCGGTGGTCGACGGGCTCCGGCCGGTGGACGCCGACGACTGGCTGATCGTCGCGGGTGACGTCGGCGAGCGGGTCGACGACGTGGCGTGGGCGCTGGGCCTGCTGCGCGAGCGGTTCGCCCGGGTGCTGTGGGTGCCCGGCAACCACGAGCTGTGGACGCGCAGCAAGGACCCGCACCCGTTGCGCGGCGAGGCGCGCTACCGGCGCCTCGTGGCGACCTGCCGCGGCCTCGACGTGCTCACCCCGGAGGACCCGTACCCGGTCTGGGACGGCCCTGGCGGCCCGGCCGTCGTGGCGCCGCTCTTCCTGCTGTACGACTACACCTTCCTCGCCGCCGGGGCCCGCACGCCCGAGGAAGGCCTCGCCGCCGCCTACCGGGCGGGCGTGGTCTGCACCGACGAGTACCTGCTGCACCCCGACCCGCACCCGTCCCGGCCCGCCTGGTGCGCGGCGCGGGTGGCGGCGACCCGGCGGCGCCTCGACGCCCTCGATCCGGACCTGCCGACCGTGCTGGTGAACCACTGGCCGCTCACCGCGTTGCCGACGCGCGTGCTGCGGCACCCGCAGTTCTCGATCTGGTGCGGCACCACGGCCACCGCCGACTGGCACGTGCGTTACCGCGCCACGGCCGTCGTCTACGGCCATCTGCACGTCCCGCGGGTGACGTTCGAGGAGGGCGTGCGGTTCGTGGAGGCGTCGCTCGGCTACCCGCGGGAGTGGCGGGCCCGCGAGGAGCGGTTCGGCACGCCGGTCAGCGCGCTGCTCCCGCGCCGGGTCCTCCCAGCGCCCGGCGCCCGACCGGCTCGCGGCGCCCCGGACGCCGCCCGGACCTGATCAGCCCGACGACCAGCCACACCCCGGGCCCGCTGCCCAGCAGGATGGCGGTGGCGAGCCAGCCCTCGCGCCACAGCAGGCCGGAGACCACCCAGCCGACGAGCCACACCCCGAACAGCACGAGCCGGAAGCGCATGATCCGCGCGTGCACGACGTACAGCGGCTCGCGGAGGTCGGTGACGACCACCGGAGCGGGGCGTCGGTGGGACACGCCGATGACGCTACGCCTGGCGCGACCGTCCGGCGCTGCCATCTTGTTGATGATGGTAAAGCGCTGCCATAGTTGATCTATGCGGTTGCCCTCGGTGGTGCTGGGCTTGCTCGTCGTGACCGTCCTCGCCGCGTGCGGGCAGCCCGCGGCGCCGACGTTGACCCCGGCGAGCCCGTCGCCGACGGCATCGTCGACCCCGGCGCCGTCGGGGCCGGTCATCACCGCGTTCCAGGTCATCGACGAGATCAGCTGCACGGGGCCCCAGGCGTCGGTGCCGATCTCGTGGGCCACCCGCAACGCACAGGACGTGAAGTTCCAGGTCGACAACTCCCAGCTCAGCGCGGGCTATCCCACGAGCGGCATCGGCAACATCCAGGTGCCCTGCGACGGCCGCGAGCACTCCGTCGTGCTGCAGGCCACGGGGACGGGCGGCCAGGCGGCCATCGCACGGCACGTGAACACGTCCAACGCGCCGCCGCCCAGCACCGCGCCGTCCATCACCGCGTTCGACCTGCTGGAGGACGTGACGTGCACCGGCAGCACCGTGGAGGTCGCCGCGGGCTGGTCGACGAGCAACGCGCAGGCGGTGAACTTCTCCGTCGACGGCCAGCCGCTGCCCGCCGGGGCGGGCTTCCCGGTCACCGGGGCGGGCAACATCCAGGTGCCCTGCGACGGGAAGTCGCACAAGGTCACGCTCACGGCTACCGGCACGGGCCCGCCCGCGTCGTTGTCGCGGTCGGTGAACACCAGCAACACGCCACCGCCGCCGGTGAGCGGCCCGGTGATCACGTCCTTCACGCTCATCGACGACGTCACCTGCTCGGGCGCGCAGGCTTCGGTGCCCGCCTCGTGGACGACGCAGGGCGCGCAGGCGGTCAGCTTCTCCGTCGACGGCCAGCCGGTGAGCGCGGGCGCGGGCTACCCGGTGAGCGGCGTGGGCAAGGTGCCGGTGCCGTGCGACGGCCGCGAGCACCTCGTGCTGCTCGTCGCGTCCGGGCCGGGCGGCCAGGCCAACCTCGCCCGCCAGGTGAACACGTCGAACAGCCCGCCGCCGCCCACCGCGCCGTCGATCACCCGGTTCGACCTGCTCGACGACGTCACGTGCAGCGGCACCACCGTCGAGGTCTCGGCGGCCTGGGTCACGCAGAACACCCAGGCGGTCAGCTTCTCCGTGGACGGGCAGCCCTTGCCCGCCGCCGCGGGCTTCCCGGTCACCGGCGTGGGGCGCATCCCCGTGCCCTGCGACGGCGCGGCGCACAAGGTGACGTTGACGGCGACCGGTACGGGTACCCCGGCCGCGCTGTCGCGGTCGGTCAACACCACCGTGGCGGCGCCGAGCACCCCGACCACCGCGGTGCCCGTGCCGCTGACGACGACCGCGCCCGCGCCGCCGACGACGACCGCGGGCGGGTAGCCCGGGCCGTCAGGCGTGGGCGGGGGCCAGCAGCTTGCGGGCGTCGGCCCACGAGCCCGCCGCGCGGTCGCGGTCGCTGACCATCGACGGCGGCAGCGGCCACGCGATGGCGAGCTCCGGGTCGTCGAACGCCACCGAGACGTCCTCCGTCGGGTCGTGCGGCGCGTCGATCCGGTAGCAGGTGTCGGCGGTGTCGGTGAGCGCCTGGAAGCCGTGTAGGAACCCGCGGGGGATGTAGAGCGTGTGCAGGTTCTCGTCGTCGAGCCGGAACGCCGCCATGCGGCCGAACGTGGGGGAGCCCGCCCGGGCGTCGACCACGACGTCGTGGATCGCGCCGTGGGCGCAGCGCACCAGCTTGGCCTCGCCGCCCCCGCGGCGGCCGTGCATCCCGCGCACCACCCCGCGCGCGCTGCGCGACTGCGAGTCCTGCACGAACGCGTCCGGGTCCAGACCCGCGGACCGGGCGTCGGCGGCGTCGAAGGTGCGGGAGAAGAAGCCGCGCTCGTCCCGGAACGGGGTGGGCACGAACAGCAGCACTCCGTCGAGGCTCGTCGTCTGTACCTGCACGGGCGCCGACCTTACGGTGTGCCACTATCGGCGCCGTGCAGAGCCTCACCGATCCCGCGCCGATCACCTGCCGGTTCTGCGGGAAGGACGACGGCCGGATCGTGCTCGACCTCGGCCACCAGCCGTCGTCGGAGCTGTTCCCCGAGGCGGGCGACGCGGGGCCGGACCCGGTCTACCCGCTGCGCATGTGGCTGTGCGCGCGGTGCGGGCTGGCGCAGCTCGCCGACGACACCGTGGTGCCCGAGGAGGTGCTGGGCCGCGAGCCCGCCGCGCTCACCGAGCAGCGGCGCGCGGCGATCGCCGCGGTGGCCGCCGCGGGCGTGCTGCCCGCCGGGGGCGGCACGGCGATGGAGTTCCCCAGCCCGCACGGCGGCACCTGGCTCGACGGGCTCAGCGACCATGGGTTCGCCGCGGTGCCGCTCGGGGGGCGGGCCGACGTCGCCGACGTCGTGGTGGACGCGTGCTTCGGGCTCATGCACGAGCCCGACCAGCAGGCCGCGCTGCGCACGCGGATCGACGCGGTGGCCCCCGGCGGCACGCTGGTCCTGATGTTCCACTCCCTCGCCGCGATCATGGACGGCGGCCAGTGGAACGCACTGCGGCTGGGGCACTACGCCTACTACTCCACGCCGGGCATGGTCGGCATGCTCGCGGAGCTCGGCATGACCGTCACGTCCGCGCACCGGTTCCCGCTGTACGGGGGCACGGTGGTGCTCACGGCGTCGCGCGGCGGCGCGCACCCGCCTGTCCTGGATGAGCTCCTCGCCGCCGAGCGGGCCACGGGGGTGCTGGACGCGGCCGCGGTCGGTGAGTTGGGGGCGGCGGTGGGCCGCACGGTCACCGCCTTGCGCGCGGGGCTGGAGGAGCACCGGGCCGCCGGTCGGCGGGTGTACGGCTACGCGGCGGCGTCGCGGGCGGTGTCGCTGCTCTGCCTGGTCGGGGCGGACCGCACGCTGCTCGCCGGGGTCGCCGACGCCTCACCCGCCAAGCTCGGCAGGCGCATGCCGGGCACCGACGTGCCGGTGATCGCGCCGGAGGAGCTCGTGGCCGCGGAGCCGGACGTCGTGCTGGTGTTCGTGTCCGACGTGCTGGACGAGGTGCGGCGCGCCCTGCCGCAGATCCCCGCCGACCGTTGGGTGGACGCCGGGGCCTGACCACGCGGTGCCAAGATCGCCGGTTCGTTGCAGGAAGCGGCCAGATCTGGCCGGAAACGCGACCAACCAGCGATCATGGGCGGCCGGCTAGCCCTCGACCGGCCAGGTGTGCACCGGCTCGTTGGTGTGCATGTGCTCGGCGTAGCGCAGCGCCATCACCTGCAGCGCGTGCGACCGGGCCAGGTGCCGCTTCTCCTGCAGCGCGTGCACCGTCGCGACCTGCCAGGACGCTCCGTTCTGCCCGGTGAGGCACCGTTGCTCGACGATGCCGAGCAGCCGCGTCCGCACCGCCGGGTCGACGTCCCAGCGCCGCAGGCCCTCGTCGGCGAGCGGCAGCAGCCGCCGCAGCACCAGCTCCGCCGCGGGCACCTCGCCCGCGCCCGGCCAGAACAGCAGCGCGTCGATGCCGCGCTTGGCGGCCGCGTGGAAGTTCTCGTCGGCCGCGCCGAACGACATGCGCGACCACAGCGGCCGCTCGTCGTCGGCGAGCACCCGCACGAGGCCGTAGTAGAACGCGGCGTTCGCTGCCGTGTCGGCGACCGTCGGGCCGGCGGGCAGCACCCGGTTCTCCACCCGCAGGTGCGGTTCGCCTCTGACGATGTCGTACACCGGCCGGTTCCAGCGGTACACCGTGCCGTTGTGCAGCCGCAGCTCCGAGAGCGTCGGGGGATCGCCGCGGTCGAGCACCACCGCCGGGTCCTCGTCGTCGCAGATCGGCAGGAGCGCGGGGAAGTAGCGCACGTTCTCCTCGAACAGGTCGAAGATCGAGGTGATCCAGCGCTCGCCGAACCACACCCGCGGCCGCACGCCCTGCTCCTTGAGCTCGTCCGAGCGTGTGTCGGTGGCCTGGTCGAACAGGGCGATGCGGGTCTCGCGCCACAGCTCCTTGCCGAACAGGTACGGCGAGTTCGCCCCGACGGCCAGCTGCGCCCCGGCGATCACCTGCGCCGCGTTCCAGTAGTTGGCGAACGACTCGGGCGCGACCTGCAGGTGCAGCTGCACGCTGGTGCACGCCGACTCGGGCGCGATCGACTCGGCCATCGCCCGCAGGCGCTCCGGCCCGTCGATCGCGAGCGGCATGTCCTCCCCGCGCGCCGCGAAGATCTGCTCGTTGAGGAGCTTGTAGCGCGGGTTGGTCGTGAGGGTGCTGAGGTCGAGGTGCTCGGGCTGCAGCGTCGGCAGTATCCCGATCATCATCAGGTGCGCGCCGATGCCGCGCGCGGCCTCCTCGGCGCTGTTCAGCACCGCCCGCACCTGGTCTTCGAACTCGGCGAGCGAGGTGCCCGACAGCGCGCGCGGCGGCATGTTGATCTCGACGTTGAACTGGCCGAGCTCGGTCTGGAAGTCCGGGTTGGCGATCGCGGCGAGTACCTCCTCGTTGCGCATCACCGGGTCGCCGTGCTCGTCGACGAGGTTGAGCTCGATCTCGCAGCCGATCGTCTGGCGCGTCGTGTCGAAGCGGGCCTCGCGCAGCATGCGTGCGAACACGTCCAGGCTGTGGCGGACCTTCTGGCGGTAGCGGGTGCGGTCGGCGCGGGTGAAGGTGCGCGCTTCGACGTCGTCGCCCATTCGTCTCCTCCTGGATCTTTCGGCAGCGGCATTCTCGATCGCCGGGGCGGGCCTGCGATAGTGCTGCGGTGACCGAACCCGGGCTTCGCAGCGAGCGCATCTGCGTCCTCGTGGCTGTCGCCGTGGTCGCGGTCCCCCTCGTGGTGCTGGGCGTGCTGCGGGTGGTGCTGCAGATGCCCCAGGGCGACGAGCCGCACTACCTGGCGATCAGCCAGGCCCTGCAGCTGTACGGCTCGCTCGACGTCGCCCAGGTGTACGCCCACGGCGACTACTCGGCTTACTACCCGCTCCCGCTCGAGCCGCACCTCTCGCCCGGCCCCGACGGGCGGCTGCTGCCCCTGCACAGCGTCGGCGGCCCGCTGCTGTGGTTCCTCCCGTTCGCGCTGTGGGGCCGTACGGGCGTCGTCGGCTTCATGACGGTGGTCTCGCTGGCGATCGTCGCGAACGTCTACTGGCTGGCGCGCGAGCTGGGGGTGCGGCAGCGGGTGGCGGTGGGCACCGCGGTGGCGTTCGGGCTGGGTACGCCGATCCTGATGTACGCGTCGCTGTCGTTCGTCGAGCCGTTGGGCGCGCTGGTGTGCGTGTACGCGCTGCGGGTGCTGCAGGCCCGCTCGATACGGCCGCGCGACCTGCTGCTCGTCTCGGTGGCGCTGGGGGCGCTGCCCTGGATCCACAGCCGGTTCCTGCTGTTCCCGGCGGTGCTCGGCGCGTTCGTGCTGTGGCGCGAGCGGCGCTCACCCGCGCGGCTGGCCTGCCTGCTCGGCCCGGCTGCGGTGCTGGTCGGCGGCCTCGTCGTCTACAACGCGCTGGTGTGGCACGCGTTCGGGCTCGCGCCGAACCAGGTCAACGCGGGCGCGGTGCCGTTCACCGCCGATCCCTGGCGGCCGCTGCTGGGGATCCTGCTCGACCAGGAGGTGGGGGTCTTCCCCAACTTCCCGGTGCTGCTGTTCGTGCTGCCGGGGCTGCTGCTCGCGTGGCGCACGCCGCTGACGTGGCACGTGGCCGCGGTCGTGGTGCCCTACGTGGCGGTGATCACGTCGTTCCCGGCGTGGGACGGCGCGTGGTCGCCGCCCGCCCGGTTCCTCGCGGTGGTGCTGCCGATGTTCGCCGGGCACGTCGCGCTGGTGTGGGACCGGGCGGGGCCGCGCACGCTCGCCGTCGGCGGCCTGCTCACGGCGGTGGGCCTCGGCCTCACCACGCTCGCGGTCTGCAGCCCGACCGGCGGGTTCACCGCGCAGAAGGGCCGCAGCCCGGCGTTGGGTGTGCTCGACGGGCTCTCCGGGTTCGACGTGGCCCGGCTCGTGCCCTCGCTCGCGCAGCCGGGCCAGGTGGCGCTGTTCGCCGTCTGGGGTGCGCTCGTGCTCGGGTTCGGCCTGCTCAGCGTGCGGGGACGACGCGGTCCAGCCACGCCAGCAGGTCCGCTTCCACCTCGTCCCGGTTGGTCTCGTTGAAGATCTCGTGGCGGGCGTCGCCCCACACCCTGAGCGTGACGTCGGTGAGCCCGGCGGCCTCCAGCCGCTCGACGAACGCGTTGACCAGCGCGAGCTGACCGTTCACCGGGTCCTGGTCGCCCACCATGATGTGGATCGGCAGGTCCTTGCGGATGCCCGCGAGCCGGTCGGGGTCGGCCACGTCGCGGGCCCGGGTGAACATCGCCTTGCCGCCCTCGACGTCCAGCCCGAAGCCGCAATACGGGTCGGCGACGTACGCGTCGACCTGCGCGTCGTCGCGGGAGAGCCACTCGTAGCCGGTGCGGTGCACGAACGGCGCGTTGAACCCCGAGAGGTCGATCGGCGCGTCGAGGTCGAGCGCGGGCTCCATGAGATCGATCGCCGCCGTGCCCGACAGCGCGAGCGCCGCGATCCGGTCGGAGTGGTCGAGCAGGTACTGCTGGGCGGCGAACGAGCCCATGCTGTGCCCGAACAGCACGACGGGCACGTCCGCCATCCGGTCGTGGGTGCGCTCCACGAGCACGTCGATGTCGTCCACCAGGCTGTTCCAGCCGTCGGCGCCGAGCACGCCGAGCCCCTCTTCCGAACCCGCGGTGGCGCCGTGGCCGCGGTGGTCCTGGCCCTGCACGAGGAAGCCCGCGGCCGCGAGCGTCGTGGCGAGGTGGTCGTAGCGCAGCAGGTGCTCGCCCATGCCGTGGGTGAGCTGCACGACCCCGCGCGGTGCTCCCGACGGCTCCCACCGGTAGGCCGAGATCACGGTGCCGTCCCGGCCGGTGAAGGTGAACCGGACGGGGGACTCGGTGGACGTCATCGTTGCACCTCTCGGACCTCGGGACGGACGGTCGTAACCCTAGGTCGCGGACGGCGCGATCACACGCCCGAGCGGGCTACGCGGGCGTCGTCGGCGAGCGCGCGCCTCCGCCGCAGCCGCGCGGCCACGGCGATCAGCCCGAGCGCGGCGACGACGCCGCCGTAGACCGTCGTCGTCGGGCCGAGGCCGACGACGTTCGCCGCGACCCCGGCCGCCACCGCGGGCACGCTGAACGCGAGGTAGGACACGACGTAGGTGAGCGCGAACACCGCGCCCCGCTCGGTCGGCCGGGCCAGTGCCGCCATGGTGCCGAACGCACCGAGGCCCGCCGCGCCGAAGCCGACCCCCGCCACGACCGTGCCGAGGGCGGCGAGCGGCGCCGAGCCCGCGTCCACGGCGCCGAGCGTGCCCATTGTGCCCACCGCGAGGAGGACGGCGGCCAGCAGCAGCACGCGGGGGAGCGGCCAGTTGCGCAGCAGGAGCGCGGTGAGCGCGCCGGTGCCGCAGAGCAGCATGGCGACCAGCCCGCCCACGAGGTGGTCGGTGATGCCCAGCGAACCCGCGGCCACGGACGGGCCGAGCGAGAGGTAAAGCCCGCCGAGCGCCCAGCTCGCGAGCAGGATCGGTGTGATCGTCAGGAACTCCGACCGGAGGTAGTCGGGCAGGCCGACGCGCGGTCGCAGGGAGGCCAGGGCGCCGCGTCGGCGGGGCGCGGTCTCGGGCAGCAGCGCCGTCGCCACGGCGGCGGCGAAAACACCGACCAACAGCACGACGTAGACGAGCGTGGTCGGGGCGGGCGCGAACTCGACCAGCGCGCCGGTGCCGACCGATCCGGCCGCCAGCCCCAACAGCGTCGCGACGCTCGTCACCAGCCCGGCGCGGCCTGCTCGGCTCGGCGCGGTGAGGTCGACGACGGCCGCGGACAGGGTGGTGATCGCCGCGCCCGTCGCGATGCCCTGCACCAGGCGGGCCGCGAGCAGGGTGGCGACCCCGCCCGCGACGAGGAACAGCAGGAGGGCGACCGCCTCCAGCGCGATCGCCGCGATGAGCACCGGGCGCCGCCCGACGTGGTCGGACAGGGCGCCCACGACCAGGATCGTCGCCAGCAGCCCGAGCACGTAGACGGCGAAGACCAGCGTGAGCGTGGAGGTCGGGAAGCCCCACTGCTGCTGGTACACGACGTAGAGCGGGGTCGGGGCGCCCGCGGCGGCCATGAACAGCACGAGCATCGCGGTGACGGCGACGAATCCCGCCGCGCGGTTCAGCCGCACAGCCATGAGCCCTCCTCCGGTGGTTCGCTTGGGGCAAGCCCCGCAGGAGTGGCGTTATTCCGGCTCGGAACGCGGCTCGATGGCGTCAGGCGGCGTGCAGGGTGTCGAGGACGGCGGCCGCGGTGCGACCGAGGCCGCTCGAGGCAGGCTTCTTCGCGTCGCTCCCCACGCTGGACATCGCGGGCTCGTCGCCGTCGCGCGAGGTCTCCTTCGACGGTCCGGTCTGCGCCTGCGAGGCGGCCGAGGGCTCGTCGTCGTGCGAGGAACCGGTGAGGAGATCCGTGACCGGTTCCACGACGTCCCGGACGGGCCCGGTCGCGGGCTCCGCGGCCTCGACGACCGGGTCGAGCAGGGGCTTCGCGGCGTCGGTGACCGGCTCGACGGCGGGCTCGACCGCTCGGACGACGGGTGTGACCGCGGGCTCGGCCGCGTTCGCGACCGACGTGAAGGCGGGTGTGGCCGCCGCGACGACCGGCTGGAGCGCGGGCTCGGTGGCGGCGGCGACCGGCTCGACGACCGAACGCTCGGTCTCGATGACCGGATTGGTCACGGGCGCGGCCGCGTCGGCGACGGCCGAGATGGTCGGCTCGGCGGCGTCGGCGAGAAGGGTCACCGACGGCGTGACGGCGCTGTCGACGAGGGGGGCGGCGACATCGTCCGCGACGGGCTCCGCCACGGCCGCGGCCGGCTTCAGCAACGTGTTGCCTGCCGACTGCACGACGCCGGCCACGGGCGTGACGACGTGGTCGGTCACCGGGTTCAGCACGGCGTTGCCGACCGGCTGCGCGACGTCGGCGGTGATCGGCTGCACGAGGCCGGTGGTCACCGGCGCGATGACCGCGGCGGCCGCCGGTTGCAGGACGCCCCCGGCGACCGGTTGGACCACGCCGCCGACGGCGTCGCCCACCGGCTGCGCGATCCCACCGACGGTCGGGCCGACCGGCGCGAGGACCTCGTCGACCACCGGGTCGACGACGTCGACCACGGGGGCCACGATCGGCCCGACCACGCCCCCGACCCCCGGCAGCTCGTTCACGACGCCACCGACGCCCCCGGACCCGCCCGAACCGCCGCCCGGCGTGGTGCCGCCACCGCCCGCGCCGCCCGGGGTGCTGCCACCACCGCCGCCGCCCGGGGTGTCGCCGCCGCCACCTGCGCCGCCACCCGCGCCATCGCCCGGGGTGGTGGTGCCGCCACCGCCCGCGCCGCTACCCGCGTCGCCACCGGGGAGGGTGGTGCCGCCGCCCGCGCCGCCGCCCGGGGTGGTGCTCCCGCCGCTACCGTCGCCGCCCGGGATGATGCCGCCGGTGCCCCCGTTGGCGCCCGGGCCGCCGGGGATGGTGGCGCCACCCGCGCCGCCGACTCCGCCGCCGAGGCCGCCCGAGCCGCCGGAAGCGCCGCCCGCGCCACCCGAGCCGCTCGCGAACGGCCAGGTCGCGCCGATCGGGTCGAGCCACGAGCCGCCCGGGCCGAGCACACCCGACATGTCGACGAGGGCGGTCGCGAGGTCGACGGTGGGCACCTGCGGCCCGTGGGCCCCGGGCCCCGCGCCCGGCCCGAGCGGCGACTTGGCGTCGGTGCCCGCGTTGGGTCCGGGGGCGAAGACCCCGTCGTGCAGCGCGACCGTGCCGAGCATCGTGCCTGCCACCAGGAGCGAGCCCGCTGCGATCACCCGCCGGGAAACCCCCGAGGGCTCCACCGGGTCGGGGAACGGCAGTGGCGCCGGTCCCCGTCGCCGCAGCCGCCCCGGTGCCGAGTGCGGTGCGCGCAGGCCCTCCCGGCGCAGCAGTTCGGCTACAGAAACCACCTCGGGATGACGCCCTGGCGATCGCACGGCCTCGGTCTCCTTCGACGCTCGGTGACCGGCCGACACCGGACGGTCCCTGTCCGGAGAGTCGTCGTTCAACGACCGAGCGTTGCAATTCGCGACCGGGAGATCGACAAGCGGGCGAGCGGTTGTGCGGCGGCGACGAACGTCGCGCGTCGATGGGGTGAGCGGTCGGGCCTCACGCCACGCCGAGCCTGCGCAACACCTCGTCCGTGATCCCCATGGGCGGGAAGGCCGCGAGCCGCCCGAGCGGGAAGTTGCCGATCACCCGCCGCAACTCGGCGTCGGCGAGGATGGGCGCCGCGCCTGCGGCCTCCCGCAGCTTCGCCGAGCCGTCCGGGTCGGCGAGCCACTCCTCCAAGCTGGACCGGGCGCTGAGCGGCGGCCGCGGCCGGGGCGTGCCGACGGTGACCGTGGCGGACTGCCGGATGTCGCGGGACGACGCGCCGACCTCGATCGTGAACTCCCCGCCCTCCAGCAGCCATCCGCGCTCGGCGCTCGACCAGTACGAGAGGTCCCGGGCGTTCAGGCGGAAGGTGAGCCGCCGTTGCTCGCCCGGGCCGAGCTCCATCGCCGTGAACCCCTTCAGCTCCCGCGGTGGCCGGGCGACCGCGGCCTCGGGGTCGCCGACGTAGAGCTGTGCCACCTCCCGGCCCGTGCGCTCGCCGGTGTTGGTCACGGTGACCTCGACCGTGACGTCGGTGCCCGAGACCCGCACGGCCAGGTCGTCGTAGGCGAAGGTGGTGTACGACAGCCCGTGTCCGAACGGGTAGGCGACCTCCCGCCCTGCCGCGTCGAACCCGCGGTAGCCGACGAACACCCCCTCGCCGTAGCGGACGCGGCCCTCCTCGCCGGGGAAGTTGAGGTACGACGGTGTGTCCTCCAGGCGCAGCGGGATGGTCTCGGCCAGCCGTCCGCCCGGGTCGGCCGCGCCGGTGAGGACATCGGCGATCGCCCCACCGACCGCCTGCCCGCCCAGCCAGCACTCCAGGACGGCCGCGGCGTGCTGCTCCCACGGCGCGGTGCGGACGGCCGAGCCGTTGGCGAGCACCACGACCACCGGGGCGCCCGCGCCTGCGAGCCGGGCCAGCAGATCGGTCTGGGCCGCGGGGAGCTCGATGTGGGTGCGGTCGAAGCCCTCGGACTCGGCGGTGGCGGGCAGGCCGAGGTAGGCCACGACGACGTCGGCGCCTCCCACGACCCGCAGGGCCTCCTCGGCCAGCGCGGCGTCGCCCGCCGCGTCGTCGATCCCGAACCCCGCGGCGTAATCGATCTTGGCGTCGGGCAGCGCCGCGATCAGCTCGTCGAGCGGTGAGTCGACCCGGGTGGGGTTGACCTGCGAGCTCCCCGCGCCCTGGTAGCGCGGCGTGGTGGCGAACGCGCCGACGACGGCGACGCGGCCCGTGTTCGCCAGCGGGAGAGCCCCGTCGTTGCGCAGCAGGACCATGCAGGCTGCCGCCGCCCGACGGGCGAGGGCGTGGTGGGCGGAGTCGGCCATGTCGGCGGGCGTGCGGCCGCGGGCCTGCCCGACGAGCCGCAGCACCCGGGCGGCCGCGGTGTCGAGGACCTCCTCGGGCAGCGCGCCGTCGGCGACCGCGTCGACGATCGCCTTGTCGCTGACCCCGAGGTGCGGCGGCATCTCCAGATCCAGGCCTGCTGCGAGGGCCGGGACCCGGTCGGCGACCGCGCCCCAGTCGGACATCACCAGCCCGTCGAACCCCCACTCCTCGCGGAGGACCTCGTTGAGCAGCCACCGGTGCTGGGAGGCGTAGGTGCCGTTGACCTTGTTGTAGGCGCACATGACCGTCCACGGCCGGGCGGTGGTGATCACGTGTTCGAACGCGGGCAGGTAGATCTCGCGCAGCGTGCGCTCGTCGACCTCGGCGCTGACCCGTAGCCGGTCGGTCTCCTGGTTGTTGGCGGCGAAGTGCTTGACGCAGGCCCCCACACCGTCGCCCTGCAGGCCCTCGACGAGCCCGGCCGCGACGCGTCCCGCGAGGTAGGGATCCTCGGAGACGTACTCGAAGTTGCGCCCGCACAGCGGCGAACGCTTGATGTTGATTCCCGGCCCGAGCACGACGGCGACGCCCTGCGCGCGGGCCTCCCGCGCGATCGCCGCGCCCACCTCACGGGCGAGCTCCGGGTCCCACGCCGAGCCGAGCGCAACCGCGGGCGGGAAGCAGGTGGCGGGCAGGCTGCCGCCGATGCCCGCGTGATCGCCACCGTCGGGTTGGCGGCGCAGGCCGTGCGGGCCGTCCGAGAGCACCAGCGCCTCGATGTCGTGCTCGGGGATCGGCGCGGTGTGCCACATGTCGGAGCCGAGGCACAGCGCGGCCTTCTGCGCGACGGTGAACGCGGACAGCTCGGGGACGCCCATGAGGGCATCCTGCGCCTCTCTGCGGTGTGCACAAGCCCTGGATACCGCCGCACCGCCACCTCAGAGCCCGCACCGGCACCGCGGCGCGGGTGCGGGTCCGGCTTCGCTTGTGCGGGCATCGCGACCGTCGCCTGCGGCCGTCGCCGGTGGCACGATCGCCCCATGAGGTACGCCGACGGGCCCGTCGCCGAGGCGACGATCCAGGTGTCCGCCCCACCGGAGGTGCTGTGGGCGTTGGTGAGCGACATCCACCTCGTGGCGTCCCTGTCGCGCGAGGTGCAGGAGGTGGCGTGGCTCGACGAAGTCCGCGAGCCCGCGGTCGGCGCGGCCTTCCGGGGCCGGAGCTGTCACCGGCAGGTCGGGGAGTGGAGCACCACGTCGCGGGTGATCGTCTGCGATCCGCCGCGGGCGTTCGCGTGGGCTGTGGAGGATCCGGCGGATCCCGCGGCGACCTGGCGGTTCGAGTTGACGCCCCACGACGGCGGCACGCGGCTGCGGCAGTGGGCGCGGATGGGGCCGGGGTTCTCGCTGCTCCGCAGGGCGATCGCGGCGATGCCGGACAAGGAGGAGCGGATCGTCGCGGGCAGGCTGCGCGAGTGGCAGGAGGCGATCGAGGCGAACCTGGCAGCGCTGAAGGAGCTGGCCGAGGCCCGCGCGCGGGATTAGGCCGCAGGCCACGGCCCCAGCTCCCGCGCGCGGGGTCACGCGGCCAGTCGGGCGATTTCCTCGTCGAGGTCCATGCGGCCGGACTCGTCACCGAGCGCGACGATCTCGGTGGAGGCCTCGACGAAGCCGCGCAGCAGGTCCCGGTCGACCTCCAGCACGGCCCGGCCGTCGCCCGAGCGGATCTCGATCTCCACGATGTCGTAGCCCTGCACGTGCTGGGGCGTCATCCGGACGTCGCCGATGCCGGTCGCGCAGGACAGCGCCTCCACCACGAGCTCGCGGGACACCAGCCACTCGACCCACCGGTCGTGCCTGGTCCGGACGGCGAGCGACACGGCGAACGGGTCGTCGGCCCGGTAGGTCCAGCGCGTGACGACGGGCGCGGGCTGACCGTGCAGCACCGTGAACATGTCGTGGCTCACGGTGTCGGTGCTCGTGGCGTCATTCGCGTCGGCGTTCCGCACGGTGTCCCCCTCGCGGCTCGGTCCGGCTCCGTGTGCCGGTCTCATGGGCTTGATCGCCGCGGTCGAGCCGAACGCAGCACATGGCGGCGTTCTTCACCCGAACAAGTGACGGCTTGCCGGGTGCGCTCGAAGCGACTACGAGGAGGAGTCGGCGGCGGCCGCCGTAATACGACTGATGGCGATTCGGCGCGAGCGACGGGTCGTGTCACGGTCGGGCCCCCCGTCTCGTCTTGTGCGTATGGATACGACCGAGGTCTTCGAGACGCTGCGCCCGCGTCTCCTGGGAGTGGCGTACCGGATCCTCGGATCGGTGGCCGACGCCGAGGACGTGCTCCAGGAAGCCTGGATGCGGTGGTCTCGCACCGACGCGAGCACCGTGGCCAACCCGGAGGCCTACCTCGTCACCGTGGTGGGCAGGCGGGCCACCGACCACCTGCGGGCGGCCAAGCGCAGGCGGGAGAGCTACACCGGCCCGTGGCTGCCCGAACCCGTCGGCAACGAGCCCGACCCGGCGCTGGACCCGGCGGCCGCCGTCGAGCTCGCCGACTCGCTGTCGATGGCGCTGCTCGTCGTCCTCGAGACGCTCTCTCCCCTCGAGCGCGCGGCGTTCGTGCTGCGCGAGGTGTTCGACCGGCCCTACCCGGAGGTCGCCGCGACGTTGGGGCGCAGCGAGCAGGCTGTCCGGCAGCTCGTGCACCGGGCGCGCGGCCGCGTCGACGACGGGCACGCCCGCTTCCGCGCCGACGTCGCCACGCACGCGCAGGTCGTCAGCCGCTTCCTCGCGGCGTGTCAAGGCGCCGACCTCGAGACGCTGCTGGCGGTGCTGGCGCCCGACGTCGTCATCATCAGCGACGGCGGCGGGCAGGCGCAGGCGCCGCGGCGTCCGGTGGCGGGTCGGGACAAGGTGGCGCGGCTCCTCATGGGGTTCAACGGCCGGGCGCCCGAAGGCCTCACCTTCGGGCTGGAGTACTTCAACGGGGCGCTCGGCATCGTGGCGCGGGTCGACGGGGCGCCCATCGCCGCGATGGCGGTGGCGGTGGCCGGGGGCACCGTGCAGTCGCTGCAGCTCATCGCCAACCCGGAGAAGCTGGCGTTCCTGCGGGGTGTGGACCTGCGTTAGTCGTCGGCGGTGACGACCCAGATGCCCGCGAGGCCGGTCTTGCCGGGCTGCGCGAGCGCCAGCACGTGCGTACCCGCCGCGGAGCGGATCGTCACGCCTGCCGCGGTGGTGTCGACGGCGGCCGCGTCGGTCCAGCCGCGCGCGGCGGCGTAGGCCAGGGCCACCTGGGTCGGGTCGAGCAGCCACGGCTGCGCGCCGCCGTCGACCGCGGTCTGCAGGCCGGCCACCTGCGCCGCGGTCGCGGCGGGCCAGGGCAGTGTGACGGTCGGTGCCGGAGGTGCCGTCACCGCGTGAGCGCAGCCCACGAGCGCCGCGGCCAGGATCAGAACGCCCGCGATCCGGGCCCGCATGTGCACCCGGCAACCGTAGGGCGGCGGCGTCCGCGCCCGGTGCGCCGCGCGTACGCGCGTCCGGGTGGAGACCCGTCCGACCGGCGGTGGGCCGAACGGGGTTGCGATCACTAATCTCTGGCCGGAGCAGAGAGGTGATGTGCGATGAACCAGTCGGCCCAGGCGTTCTACGCGGCCCGCGAGTTCCTGCTGGCAAACCGGGAGAACTACGACACGGCCTACCGCGACTTCCGCTGGCCCGAGATCACGGAGTTCAACTGGGCGATCGACCACTTCGACGCGGTCGCCGCCGCGCGGGGCGACGAGCGCGCGCTGTGGATCGTCGAGCAGGACGGGTCGGAGGCGTACTGGACCTTCGCCGAACTGTCCGCGCGGTCCAACCAGGTGGCCAACTGGCTGCGCGACCAGGGCGTCGCGCGCGGCGACCGGGTGATCCTGATGCTCGGCAACCAGGTGGAGCTCTGGGAGACGCTGTTGGCGTCGATGAAGCTCGGCGCCGTCGTCATCCCGGCGACCACCCTGCTGACGGCGGCCGACCTGCGCGACCGGCTCGACCGGGGCAACGCCAAGCACGTCGTCGTCGGCGGGGCGGACGCGGGCAAGTTCGACGACGTCGAAGGCGACTACACGAAGATCGCGGTGCGCGACGCGCCCGCGGGCTGGCGCGACTACGGCGACGCCGCCGCAGCCTCCGACGCGTTCACGCCCGACGGGATCACCCACGGCTCCGACACGCTGCTGCTCTACTTCACCTCCGGCACGACCGCGAAGCCCAAGCTCGTTGAGCACACGCACGCGTCCTACCCGGTCGGACATCTGTCCACGATGTACTGGATCGGGCTCGAGCCGGGCGACGTGCACCTCAACATCTCCTCGCCGGGCTGGGCGAAGCACGCGTGGAGCAACGTCTTCGCGCCGTGGATCGCCGAGGCCTGCGTGCTCGTGATGAACGGCCGGTTCGACGCGGCGTCGGTGATGGCCACGCTCGATCGCTGTCGCGTCACGAGCTTCTGCGCGCCGCCGACCGTGTGGCGGATGCTCATCCAGGCCGATCTCTCGGGTCTCGAGAACCCGCCGTCGAAGGTGGTCGGGGCGGGGGAGCCGCTGAACCCCGAGGTGATCGAGCGGGTCGAGAAGGCGTGGGGGGTGCGGATCCGCGACGGGTTCGGCCAGACCGAGTCGACCGTCCAGATCGGCAACCCGCCCGGCCAGACCGTGAAGCCCGGCTCGATGGGCCGCCCGATCCCGGGCTACCCGATCGTGCTCGTCGACCCGGCGACGGGCGAGCGGGACGTTCCCGAGGGGGAGATCTGCGTCGACCTCGCCGACCGGCCGTTGGGGCTGATGGTCGGCTACTACGGCGACCCCGAGCGCAACGCCGAGGCGATGGCGGACGGGGTCTACCACACGGGTGACGTCGGCGCGCGCGACGCGGACGGCTACATCACCTACGTCGGCCGCGCCGACGACGTGTTCAAGGCGAGCGACTACCGGATCAGCCCGTTCGAGCTGGAGAGTGTGCTGATCGAGCACCCGGCGGTCGCCGAGGCGGCCATCGTGCCGTCGCCGGACCCGGTGCGACTGGCCGTGCCCAAGGCCTACGTCGTGCTCGCCGCCGGACACGAGCCGGACGCGGAGACCGCGCGGTCGATCCTCGAGTTCGCCCGCGACAACCTCGCCCCCTACAAGCGGATCCGACGGCTGGAATTCGCCCCGCTGCCCAAGACGATTTCCGGGAAGATCCGTCGCGTCGAGCTGCGCGGCCGCGAGAACGACCTGCATTCCGACGCGGCCGCAACGCCGCCCGGCGAGTTCACCCTCTAGGGGCGGCGGCTGGTGTTTCACGTCAGGTGAGCGGTCGGGCACGATGGGTGTCGGCGGCGGCGGTCCGTCGCCGCGTTCGACCGGCGCGCCGTCCGGTCCGGCGGTAGCTCGACATCGCGGCGGATCGGATGGTGAGCACGTCTCGTGGACGGATCTTCGGAGCGGGACGACCAGCCGATCGCGGACGTGATGGCCGGCATGCCCGAGGTGTGGCGGCGGTTGCTGGCCGCGCACAAGGCCGACCGCCTCGGTCGGTGTTCGGGGTGCCGCACCTCCTCGGGCTCGGGAGCGCGGTGGCCGTGCTCGCTCCACGCCATCGCCAGCGAGGCCCAGCGCCGGTACGGGCTGCGGTTGGGGCAGGCCGTCTGCGGCGACTAGCGCTGGCCGACCTCCCCCAAGCCGAGTCTCCCTTCCCACGACGGCGAGTCGCCGCTTCCACGACGGCGAGTCTGCGTTTCCGCCGCGGTGAGTCTGCGGTTCCGTCGCGGTGAGTCTGCGGTTTCGGCGGGTCGAGTTGGGCGTTCGAGCGGGCGGGCGGGGTGGCGGAGCCAAGACCGGAGGGAGTGGCGGTAGCGGGCTGTACGGGGTGCGGCGTCAAGCGGGCAGGCAGCGGCGCGGGGTAAGGCGGCGGCGGCCCGGGCGGAGCGGCGGCGTCGAGGCGGGTTGTGGCGGGACGGCGGCGCCGGGTCGAGCGGATGGCAGCGACGAGCAGGCGGACGGTTGGGCCGCGCGGGCGGATGGCGGAGCCGGGCGGGCGGATGGCGGAGCCGGGCCGAGCAGGCGCTCGCCGGTGGGGGCGGGGTCGCGGCCTGGGGCTCGTTTGTCGGTAGCGTGCCGGGGCGTGCGATCACGGGCCGTCGGGTTGGTGCTGGGCGCGGTGGCGGACGCGGTGTTCGCCGACCCGGCGCGCTGGCATCCCGTCGCGGGCTTCGGTTCTTGCGCCGCCGCCTTGGAACGCCGGTGGTACGCCGACCGTCGCTCGGCAGGCATCGCGTACGCAGCCGTGCTGGTAGCGGGCGTCGTGGCGTTGGGCGCGGCAGCGGAGGCGGCGACCCGGCGGCGGCCCGTCCGGCACGTGATCGCGACCGCCGTCGCGACCTGGGCGGTGCTGGGTGGCACGTCCCTCTCCGCGCACGGCAAGGCCCTCGCCGGTCACTTGGACGGCGCGAGCACGTCGGACCTGGACGTCGCGCGGGAGATCATCCCGGCGCTGTGCGGCCGCGACCCGCGGTCGCTGGACGCGGCGGGCATGGCCCGGGCGGGCACCGAGTCGATGGCCGAGAACACCTCGGACGCCGCCGTCGCACCGCTCTTGTGGGGTGCCGTCGCGGGCATCCCGGGTCTCCTCGGCTACCGCGCGATCAACACCCTGGACGCGATGGTCGGCTACCGCTCGCCGCGCTACCGGCGGTTCGGCTGGGCGGCGGCCCGTGCCGATGACGTTGTGAACCTCGTGCCCTCGCGGGTCACCGCGCTGCTCTCGGCCGCGCTCGCCTCCGCGGTCGGCGGTTCACCGCGCGCGGCCATGATCGCGTGGCACCGGGACGCCCGGGCCCACCCGAGTCCCAACGCGGGCCCGGTCGAGGCGGCCACAGCCGGCGCGCTCGGCGTGGGCCTCGGCGGCCCGACCGCCTACGCGCACGGCGTCGAGGACCGCCCCCGGCTGGGCTCCGGCCCGCCGCCCACGCCGACGGACGTGCGGCGGGCGGCGCAGTTGTCGCAGGTTGTCGCAACAGCTGCGACGATGATCGCGTGTGCGATCGCGATCTCCCGGGAACGCCCCATGCGTTAGTGGTGCCGTACCGCGACGAGGAGCACGCGTGACCCTTCCCCTGCCCGACGGCCTGCTCGACCTCCTCCGTCGGCCCAGCCCCTGCTTCCTCGCCACCGTCATGCCCGACGGTTCACCGCAGCTGACCCAGACCTGGGTCACGACCGACGGTGAGCACATCGTGATCAACACCGGCGTCGACCGGCGGAAAGCCCGCAACATCGCGCAGGACCCGCGCGTCGCCGTGACGATCTCTGATCCCGACCACACCGCGCGCTACTACGGAGTGCGCGGCCACGTCGTCGCGACGACCACGGAGGGCGCATCCGAGAGCATCGACGAGATCTCCCGGAAGTACCTCGGCCGCCCCTACCCGAACTTCCGTGGTGGTCCTGACCCGCGGCTCATCCTCACCATCGCCGTCGACTCCATCGCGCACGCTCCCCGGGAGTGAGCGCTACTCGTCGTCGTCCTCGCCCGCCAGGTCCCGGCGCAGGGCGGACCGACGGGAACTGCGCCGCCGCGGTGCCGCGCGGGACTCCCTCTGCAGCATCTCCAGACGCACGAAGTAGACCAGCGCGAACACCGCGATGGCGCCGAACGTGAGCCATTGCAGGGCGTACGACAGGTTCGTGAACGGCGCGGCGCTCTGCGCGGCCGCCGGCGCAACGGGGAGCGGCGCGAGCACGCCGGGCTGGTTCGCAGCCAGCGCGAGGTAGCCGGGGCTGATCGGCAGGCCGGTGGCGGTGGCCAGCGCGCGGGCATCGGTGACGTAGAGCTGGCGGTGCCCGTCGGCGGTGAAGGACGGCCGGTGGTCGGGGTCGGTCTCGTCGACGCGCAGCCGGGCGGTCAACGTCACCTCGCCGGGCGGTGGCGCGGCGTAGGCCGGGACGGCCGCGCCGCTGTCCGCTCTGGCGAAGCCGCGGTCGACGGCCACGACCCGACCGTCGGTCGTGCGCAGCGGCGTCAGCACCTCGAAGGCGGGCTTGCCGTCGTACACCCGCAGCCGGACCACGGCTTCGGCGTCGGCGAGGTACGTGCCCGTGACGGTGACCTGCCGCCACTCGACCGCCGTCGTCACCCCGCCGGGCGGCAGCACCTGGGCCAGCGGGGCGGGCGGGATCGCCGACGCGGCGTCGAGCGCCTGCTGCTGGGCGTCGCGGTCGGCCTCCCGCCCGAACTGCCAGGGGGCGAGCACGGCGTAGCAGGCGATGACGAAGAGCGTCACCGTCGTGATCAACGCGAGCCAGGCGGGGCGCAGCAGGAACCGCACGTGTCCACGGTAGGCAACGCCGCGTCGGCGTGCGCGCGCGCCTGCCCCGCGGCGCCGCTCGCTCATGCCGCAGGAGGGTTCCGACGAGCCCCGATCACGCGAGTCGCCGTGCCGGACTCGGGGGCTCGCTGCCCCGGACGTGGCGACTCGCCGTTGCGGGAGTGGGGACTCGCCGTCGTGGGATTGGGGACTCGCCGTCGCGGAAGTGGGGACTCGCTCAGAGAGATGGCGGGCTCACCGCGGGCTCGCCGACGTAGGGTGCGGCTGTGCGGGGTGCGCTCCTGGTCGCGGGTACGACGTCCGACGCGGGCAAGAGCGCGCTGGTCGCCGGGATCTGCCGGTGGCTCGTCCGCCGCGGGGTCGCGGTGGCGCCGTTCAAAGCGCAGAACATGTCCAACAACTCCGTTGTGACGGCCGATGGCGGCGAGATCGGCCGCGCGCAGGCCATGCAGGCGCACGCCTGCGGCCTCGCCCCGAGCGTGGCTTTCAACCCGGTGCTGCTGAAGCCCGGCAGCGACCGGTCGGCCCAGGTCGTGGTCCGCGGCCGGGTCGACGGGACGGTCAGCGCGCGGTCGTACCAGGAGCGCAAGGCGGCACTGCTGGACGTCGTCACGGCGAGCCTCGCCGACCTGCGGGCCCGGTTCGACGTCGTCGTCTGCGAAGGCGCGGGATCGCCCGCCGAGATCAACCTGCGCGCGAACGATATCGCCAACATGGGGTTGGCGCAGGCCGCCGACCTGCCCGTCCTCGTGGTCGGCGACATCGACCGCGGCGGCGTGCTCGCCCACCTCTTCGGCACCGTCGCCGTGCTCGACCCGGCCGACCAGCGGCGCATCACGGGGTTCGTCGTCAACAAGTTCCGCGGCGATCCGAGCCTGCTCCGCCCGGGCCTCGACCAGCTCCGCGCCCTCACCGGGCGCCCGACGTACGGGGTCGTCCCGTGGTCCGAACGGCTGTGGTTGGACGCGGAGGACTCGCTCTCCGCCGTCGCCGACGGGGTGCTCGGTCGCCCGGCGCCGCCGCACGGGAGCCAGTGGCTGCGGGTGGCCGTCGTGCGGCTGCCGCGGATCTCCAACGCCACCGACGCCGAGGCGTTGGCCTGCGAGCCGGGCGTCGCCGTGCGGTACGTCACCGAACCCTCCCGCCTGGCCGACGTCGACCTCGTGGTCCTGCCCGGCACGCGCGCGACGGTGGCCGACCTCGCCTGGCTGCGGCGCACCGGCCTCGCCGACGCGGTGCGCGCGCACGCCGAAGCGGGCCGACCGGTGCTGGGCATCTGCGGCGGCTACCAGATGCTCGGGCGGCGCATCCTCGACCCGTACGGCGTCGAAGGCGGTGACGCCGAGGGTCTCGGCCTGCTCGACCTCGAGGTCGTGTTCGACGTCGAGAAGCACCTGGCCAACCCGGTCGGCACGGCCTGGGGTCAGCCGGTGCGCGGCTACGAGATCCACTACGGCCGCGTGGTCCGCTCCGGCGACCCCGAACTGATCGACGGCGAGGGCTCGGAGAGCGGGCCGGTGCTCGGCACCCACTGGCACGGCCTCCTCGAGAACGACGGCTTCCGCCGCGCGCTGCTCCGCCGGGTCGCCGCCGACGCCGGACGGGACGGCTTCGCGGCCGCGCCGGACACCGGGTTCGCCGCGGAGCGGGCAGCCCAGCTCGACCTGCTCGGCGACCTCGTCGCGGCGCACCTCGACACCGCCGCGCTGGAACATGTCATCGGTCACGGTGCTCCCGCGGACCTGCCGGTGATCACGTCCGGTCTGGCAGTCTCGCGGTGATGAGCACGAGCACGTTCCCCTTCAGCGCCGTGGTGGGCCACGACGACCTGCGCCTCGCCCTGCTGCTCAACGCGGTGCACCCCGGGGTCGGCGGCGTGCTGGTGCGGGGGGAGAAGGGCACCGCGAAGTCGACGGCCGTGCGCGCGTTGGCCGCCCTGCTCCCCGCCCTCGACGTGGTGGTGGGGTGCCGGTTCAGCTGCGACCCGGCCGCGCCCGACCCGCAGTGCCCGGACGGCCCGCACGCGGGCGGGCGGCACCGGCGGGCGGCCCGGCTGGTCGAGCTGCCGGTGGGGGCTACCGAGGACCGGCTCGTCGGCTCGCTCGACCTGGAACGCGCGCTGGCCGAAGGCGTCCGCGCCTACCAGCCCGGCCTGCTCGCCGAGGCCCACCGCGGGGTGCTCTACGTCGACGAGGTCAACCTCCTGCACGACCACCTCGTCGACGCCCTCCTCGACGCCGCCGCCATGGGCCGGGCGCACGTCGAGCGGGACGGGGTGTCGGTGTCGCACGCGGCCCGGTTCCTGCTGGTCGGCACCATGAACCCGGAAGAGGGCGAGCTGCGGCCGCAGCTGCTGGACCGGTTCGGGCTCGCCGTCGAGGTGCGTGCGGCGCGCGACGTCGCGACCCGGGCCGAGGTCGTGCGGCGGCGGCTCGCGTTCGACGACGACCCGAGCGCGTTCACCGCCACCTGGGCGCCCGCCGAGCAGGAGACCGCCGCCCGCATCGCCGAGGCGCAGGCCCGCGTCGGGGCCGTGGCGCTGCCCGATGCCGAGCTGCGCCGCATCGCCGCGGTCTGCGCCGCGTTCGACGTCGACGGCATGCGCGCCGACCTCGTCATCGCCCGCGCCGCCACCGCCCACGCGGCCTGGCGGGGTGCGTCGGCGGTGGCGGAGGAGGACGTGCGGGTGGCGGCCCGCCTCGCGCTGCCGCACCGCCGCCGCCGCGACCCGTTCGACGAGGCGGGCGTCGACGAGCAGGCCCTCGACGACGCCATGGAGCAGGCCCGCAAGGAGGCCGAGACCGACCCGGACGACCCCGACGGCGGAGGACGCGGCGGCGACGCTGACGGGGACAACGCTGAGGGGGACGAGCAGGGCGACGGCGCCGCAGATCGCGACAGCGGTCCAGGACGCCGCCGCGACGACAGCCGGGACCGCGGACCGGGCAGTCCCGACCGCAGGCCGAACAGCCGGGACCGCGGGTGGAGCCGCCGCGACGACGGCCCGGACGGTCGAGACAGCGGGCAGGACGGCCGAGACGACGGCCCAGACGGCCGGCGGGCCGGCCGAGATGGCGGGCCGGACGGCCGAGGCGGCGGGCCGGACGGCCGAGACGGCGGGCCGGACGGCCGCGGCGGCTCGGGCGGGGGAGCGGGCCGCGACAACGGCGGCGCGACCGGCCCGGGCGAGCCTGCGGGCGTGACGCCCCCCGGCCGCGCCGCACCCCCACCCGGCCCGACCTTCCGCGCCCGCCGCCTCGTCGTCCCCGGCGTCGGCGAGGGCGCCCCGGGTCGGCGGTCGCGGGCCCGTACCGAGCTCGGCCGGGTCGTGCGGGCCTCGGCCACCCCGGCCCGGCGAGCCGCCGACATCCACCTGCAGGCCACGGTGCTCGCGGCCGCGCCCCACCAGCACGTCCGCGGCCGCGAATCCCGGCTCCTGGTGCACCCCGCCGATGTGCGCCACGCGGTGCGCGAGGGCCGGGAGGGCAACCTCGTGCTGTTCGCCGTCGACGCCTCAGGTTCGATGGCCGCGAAGGCCCGCATGACCGCCGTCACCGGCGCGGTGGTGTCGCTGCTGCGTGACGCCTACCAGCGCCGCGACAAGGTCGGCCTGATCACCTTCCGCGGTACGGACGCCGAGCTGGTGCTCCCACCGACCTCCAGCGTGCCTGCCGCCCGGGTCCGGCTCTCCGACCTGCGCACCGGCGGCCGCACCCCGCTCGCCCGCGGCCTGCTGCGCGCCCGCAAGGTGCTGGCCGTCGAACGGCTG
>DATAOO010000307.1:0-9183 GCA_036265695.1 Pseudonocardia sp.
CCCTCCCGTCGGCCCTGCCAACGCACCGCCGGGCGGTGGGGGCGACGACTGGCTCGACGACGCGCGGGTCGTGGCGCTCACCCGCGCGCTCCAGATCCCCGTGGTGCGCGACGCGGCCGTCGCCGCCTGCGTCGGATCGCGACCCGCCGCGGCGGCGGCGCTGTGGGCGGCGATGGCCCGGGGCACGCCGGATCCGGAGGCGGCCGAGCCCGCCGCGCTGCTCGCGCTCACGGGGTTGCTGCAGGGCGACGGTGCGCTGGCCAACATCGCACTGGAGCGGGCCGAGGCCGCGTGGCCCGGTCACCACCTCACCCAGACGCTGCGCGGCCTCGCCGCGGCGGGCATCCACCCGAGCGAGCTGCGGGCCTGCCTGACCGGCGTGCCCGCGCCGCACCGGAGTCGGCAGCCGAGGACACCCGCCGGTACGCGACGCGGACGAGCGCCACGTCCGACGCGGCGTCGCAAGCGCCGCGGATGAGGCGCCGAGACCACCGATGACCGACGACATCGTGGCCCGGCGGGCCGCCGCGCCCGCCGCAGGTCGCCGAGATGCCCATCAGCGGAGACCGCGCGAGATCGACCGCCGCTCAGAGCCCTCTCGTCGTACTCGGGCGCGGTGCAGGGCCGGCCGGTCAGACGCCGTGGCGGAGCTGGGCGAAGCGCCAGGCGTCGCCGACGATCGTGGCCAGGTCGGTGCGGGTGGGGCGCCAGCCCAAGGCCGCGGCCGCGGCCTCGCTGGAGGCCACCAACACGGCCGGGTCACCCCCACGCCTGGGCGCGACCACCGTCGGGATCGGGTGCCCGGTCACGGCGCGGCAGGCTTCGATCACCTCGCGCACCGAGAACCCGGTGCCGGAGCCGAGGTTGTACACCGCGTGCCTGCCCCGCTCCGCGTGGGCCAGCGCGAGCAGGTGCGCCTCGGCGAGGTCGTCGACGTGGATGTAGTCACGCACGCAGGTGCCGTCCGCGGTGGGCCAGTCGTCACCGTAGATCTGCATCGAATCGCGGTCACCGGACGCCACCTGCAGCACGATGGGAATGAGATGGGTCTCCACCACATGCCGCTCGCCGAACCGGCCGTGCGCCCCGGCCACGTTGAAGTAGCGCAAGCTCACCCCGGCCAGACCGTGCGCCACCGCGTACGAGGTGATCATGTTGTCGATCGCGAGCTTGCTCGCGCCGTACGGGTTGGTGGGGCGGGCAGGCGCGTCCTCGCGGATCGGCACCCGCTCGGGCTCGCCGTACGTGGCGGCGGTGGAGGAGAACACCAGCCGCGGCGTGCCGTGGCGGCGGATGGCTTCCAGCAGCCGCAGGGTGGCGACGACGTTGCCCTGCCAGTACAGCTCCGGGTGTTGCACCGACTCGCCCACGAGGGAGCGGGCGGCGAAGTGCAGCACACCCTCGAAGCCGCCCGCGAGCAGGTCGTCGGCCGCCTCGGCGAGGTCGCCTTTCACGAACTCCGCCCCGTCGGGCACCGCGTCGGCGTGGCCGGTCGACAGGTCGTCGAGCACGGTCACGTCATGGCCCGCGTCCACGAGGTGGGCGGCGCACACGCTGCCGACGTACCCCGCGCCGCCGGTCACGAGCAGCTTCACGTCAGGTCCTCCTCCTGGGCCGGTCAGCCTTACGGTGACACAGGCCCGCGGCGACGCGAGGACCGGGCTGCGACGTCGGTGCCCGGCTCAGCGAGCGCGCACGAGCACCGCGTGCGCGATCAACGGGGCCACGCTGGCGTTGCCCTCGGCCGACACCACCGGCACCGGATCGCCGAAGCGTGCGATCGACCGCACCTCCACGGCGTTGCCCGGCACCACGCCCGCCGCCTTGAGGTCGGCCATGAGGTCCGCGTCCACCTGCACGTGCTCGGCGATCCGCCGCACCTCCACCGCGCCGCCGCCCCGGCGGGCGAGCTCGTCGAGGCGCTGCAGCCCGATCTCGATCGGGGGCGGCACCGAGGCACCGACCCGTGCGGATGGCGGCTGGGCGAGCTCGTCGAGCCCGGGGATCGGGTTGCCGTACGGGGAGATCGTCGGGTTGTCGAGCAGCTGCACGAGCTTGCGCTCCACGGCGTCGCTCATCACGTGCTCCCAGCGGCAGGCCTCGGCGTGCACCAGCTCCCACTCGAGCCCGATCACGTCGCTGAGCAGCCGCTCGGCCAGGCGGTGCTTGCGCATCACGGCCACGGCGCGCGAGCGGCCGTCGTCGGTGAGCTCGAGGTGGCGGTCACCCGCCACGACCACGAGCCCGTCGCGCTCCATCCTGGCCACGGTCTGGCTCACGGTGGGCCCGCTCTGCCCGAGCCGTTCGGCGATCCGCGCGCGCAGTGGGACGACGCCCTCTTCCTCGAGTTCATAAATGGTGCGGAGGTACATCTCGGTGGTGTCGATGAGCTCGTTCACGCGCGTAGCCCTTTCGTCAAGACACCAGTCTATCCGCCTACGGTCGCGCGAAACGCGTGCGAGTGCGGGCAGGATTGCCGCGTGACACCCGCATCTCCGTTGAGCTCGGCCGAGTGGCTCGCCGAGCGGCTCGCCGACGTCGTGATCCTCGACGTGCGGTGGCGGCTGGGCGGTCCGCCGGGCCGCGCCGATTACGCCGCCGCCCACATCCCCGGCGCCGTGTTCGTCGACCTCGACACGGAGCTCGCGGATCCGCCCGGGTCCGGCGGACGGCACCCGTTGCCCGATCCGACCCGGTTGCAGGCCGTGTTGCGCGGTGCGGGCGTGTGCGCCGACTCGTCGGTGGTCGCCTACGACGACGGCAACGGCGCGGTCGCAGCCAGGGCCTGGTGGCTGCTGCGGTGGGCGGGCATGCCCGCTGACCGGGTCGCCGTGCTGGACGGCGGGTGGGCGGCCTGGGTCGCCGACGGGCGCCCGACCACCGCCGAGCCCGCGCAACCCGCCCCGGGCGACGTCGTCGTGCGCCCCGGCGCCATGCCGGTGATCGACGCGGATGCGGCAGCCGAGCTCGCCCGCTCCGGCGTGCTCCTCGACGCCCGCGCCGCGCCGCGCTACCGCGGCGAGACCGAACCGGTCGACCCGAAGGCGGGCCACATCCCGGGCGCGCGCAACCTGCCCGCCACCGAGATCGCGGGCCCGGACGGCCGCGTGCGACCACCCGCCGAGCTGGCCGAGCTGTTCGCCGCCCGAGGCGCGACCGGTCCCACGCCGGTCGCCGCGTACTGCGGGTCGGGGGTCAACGCGGCCGCGCTCGTGCTCGCCGCCGAGCACGCCGGGCTGCGCACGGCCGACGAGCCGGTCGCGCTGTTCCCCGGGTCGTGGTCGCAGTGGTCGGCGGATCCGCGCCGGCCCGTCGCGACGGGTGTCGATCCGTGAGACGGTCGCTCCCATGAGCACCCGTGCGGCAGTGGTGTGGACACCCCAGTTCCTGTCCTACGACCTGGGCGACGACCATCCGCTCGATCCGGTGCGGCTCGACCTGACCATGCGCCTGGCCACCGAGCTGGGGGTCATGGAGGGGATCGAGCCGATCGTGCCGGAGCCCGCGCCGGACGAGGAGATCCAGCGCATCCACGTCCCGTCCTTCCTCAGCGCGGTCAAGTCCGCCCCGGAGATGCCGTTCGGGATCGGGCACGGCCTCGGCACCGACGACAACCCGATCTTCTTCGGGATGCACGAGGCCAGCGCGTTGATCTGCGGCGGCTCGCTTGCGGCGGCGCGCGAGATCGCCGAGGGACGCGCCGAGCGCGCGGTCAACATCGCGGGCGGGCTGCACCACGCGATGGCCGACCGGGCCGCGGGGTTCTGCGTCTACAACGACTGCGCGGTCGCGATCTCCTGGCTCCTGGACCACGGCTTCGAGCGAATCGCGTACGTCGACGTCGACGTCCACCACGGCGACGGCGTGCAGGCCGCGTTCTACGACGACCCCCGGGTGCTCACGATCTCGCTGCACCAGCACCCGATGACGCTGTGGCCGGGCACGGGGTGGTCGCGCGAGTACGGCGACGGGAAGGCCGCGGGCTACGCGGTCAACCTGCCGCTGCCGCCCGGCACGAGCGACCCGGGCTGGCTGCGTGCCTTCGACGCGGTCGTGCCGTCCCTGCTCACGGCGTTCCGCCCGCAGCTGCTGGTCACCCAATGCGGCGCCGACACCCATCGCGAAGACCCGCTGGCCGACCTCGGGCTGTCCGTCGACGGGCACCGCGAGATCTACCGCAGGCTCCGCGAGCTGGCCACCCACACCGCGGGCGGGCGCTGGCTCGCCACCGGCGGCGGCGGGTACGGCCTGTTCCGGGTGGTGCCGCGGTCGTGGACCCACCTGATCGCCACCGTGCTCGACCGCGACGTCGCGGGCGACACCGCGATCCCGCCGCGCTGGACGGCGCACACGGCCACGCTCACCGGGCGGGAGCTGCCCACCACGATGACGGAGAACGCGAGCACCGCGCACGCCGCGTGGGGTGATGGCAACGCCGAGCGGGTCGACCTGGCCATCCTGGAGACCCGCCGCGCGGTCTTCCCCCTCCACGGGCTCGATCCCGACGACCCCCGCGACTGAGGGCAGCGCCGTGACTGACACGACCGGAACGCGCACCGACCACGTCACCGACCACGCCACCGACCACGCCCCGGCGGCCGGGCCCGGCTACCCCGCGCACTGGGAGGCCGACGTCGTCGCCTCCGACGGCGGCATCGTCCACCTGCGCCCGGTACTGCCCTCGGACGCCGATGCGTTGCTCCGCTTCCACGCGAGCCTCTCCGAGCGCACCCGGTACCTGCGCTACTTCGGGCCCTACCCGTACGTCTCGCCGCGCGACCTGGAGCGGTTCTCGGTCGTCGACCACCACAACCGCGTGGCGTTCATCTGCCTCCTCGGCGGCGAGATCATCGCGGTCGGCCGGTACGAGGGGATCCCGGGCCCGGACGGGAAGGTCGAGTCGGCCGAGGTGGCGTTCGTCGCGCGCGACTCGCACCAGGGCCGGGGGTTGGGCTCGATCCTCCTCGAGCACCTCGCCGCCGCCGCGCGGGAGAACGGGCTGCGCCGTTTCGAGGCCGAGGTGCTCGTGGAGAACCGCGCGATGGTGCGCGTGTTCCGCGACGCGGGCTACCAGGTCAGCCGGGAGTTCGCCGAGGGTGTGCTGCACCTCGAGTTCGACATCGACCCCACGGAGCGCTCGCTCGCCGTGCGCGACTCCCGCGAGCAGCGGGCCGAGGCGCGCAGCGTGCACAACGCGCTGCACCCGTCGTCGGTCGCGGTGATCGGCGCGTCCACCGACCCGTCGAAGATCGGCCACGCGATCCTGGCCAACTTGCTCCGGGGCAACTTCACCGGCCCGGTCTACCCGGTCCACGCGGAGGCGCGGTCGGTGCGGGGTGTGCGCGCCTACGCCTCGGTCACCGACATCCCGGACGAGGTCGACCTCGCGGTGGTCGCGGTGCCCGCGGCCGGGTTGGACGACGTACTGGGCTCCTGCTTCGCCAAGGGCGTCACCACGCTCGTCGTCGTGAGCGCGGGGTTCGCGGAGACGGGGCCGGAAGGCGTTCTCGCGGAGCGGCGTCTCGTCACCGCGGCCCGCGCGCACGGAATGCGGGTGATCGGCCCGAACGCGCTCGGGGTGGCCAACACCGCCGCCGAGGTGCGCCTCAACGCCACGCTCGCACCGGATCTGCCCGGCCGGGGGCGGATCGGGTTCTTCGCGCAGTCCGGGGCGCTGGGCATCGCGATCCTGTCGGCGGCGCGCAAGCGTGGTCTGGGGCTGTCTACCTTCGTCTCCGCGGGCAACCGCGCCGACCTGTCCGGCAACGACATGCTGCAGTACTGGCAGACCGACCCGGCCACCGAGATGGTGCTCCTGTACCTGGAGACCTTCGGCAACCCACGGAAGTTCGCGCGCCTCGCGCGGCGGCTCGCGCGCACCAAACCGGTCGTCGCGGTGAAGAGCGGGCGGCATACGCGCCCGGTCGCGGGGCTCGCCGCGCACACCGAGCCGGTCGACGACGCCAGCGTGCGCGCGCTGTTCGAACAGGCCGGGGTCATCCGGGTCGACACGCTCGCCGAGCTGTTCGACACCGCCCTGCTGCTCTCCCACCAGCCGCTGCCCGCAGGGTCGCGGGTGGCGGTGGTGGGCAACTCCACCGCGCTGGGCGTGCTCGTCGCCGACGCGTTGGTGGGGGAGGGCATGCGGCTCGCGGGCGATCCCGTCGACATCGGGGTGACCGCATCGCCGGAGGAGTTCGGCGCGGCCGTCACCGCCGCGCTCGCCGCCGATGAGGTCCGCCCCGGCGCCGATGCGCTCATCGCCGTGTTCGTGCCGCCGGTCGCGACGCCCGGCAACGCGTACGCCCGCGCGCTGCGGGAGGCGGCCGCGGGCGTGCAGGCATCGGCCGACAAGCCGGTGGTCGCGGTGTTCTTCGCGGCCGAGGGCGTGCCCGCCGAGCTGGCCGTCCTCGACGAGGACGGCACGCCCGTCCGCGGATCGGTGCCCGCCTACGCCAGCCCCGAGCGCGCTGCGGCGGCGCTCGCGCGGGTGAGCCGGTACGCGGCGTGGCGCGCCGAACCCGCGGGCGACTTCACCCCGCCGCCCGGCATCGACACCGACGCCGCCCGCGAACTCGTCGGCCGCCTGCAGAGCGGTTCCGATGACGCGCAGGCGGCAGACGAAGAGCCTTCGGTCGACGGGCGGGTGCTGGACGACGAGGCGGCCACGGCGCTGTTGGCCTGCTACGGCATCACACTCGTCGAGTCGCGCCGGGTGGCGGATGCGGACGCCACCGTGGCCACAGCGGAGGAGTTCGGCTACCCCGTCGCGATCAAGGCCGTCGGCGCCCGGTGGCGACACCGCAGCGACCAACTCGGCCTACGCCTCGACGTTGTGACGCCCGCCGGGGCCCGGCGGGCCTTCACCGACCTCACACAGCTGTCCGGGCACGCCGAGGTCGACGTCCAGCGCATGGCGGCGAAGGGTGTGGCGTGCGTGCTGGAGATCGTCGAGGACCCCTCGTTCGGCTCGCTGATCTCGTTCGGGCTGGCGGGCACCGCCACTGCGCTGCTCGGCGACCACGCGTTCCGGGTGGTGCCGGTGTCCGACCGCGACGCCGCCGCGCTGGTGCGCGCGCCGCGCGCCGCGCCGCTGCTCGACGGCTACCGCGGCGCCGAGCCCACCGACCTCGCGGCCATGGAAGAGCTCGTGCGGCGGGTCGGGAAGCTCGCCGAAGACCTGCCCGAGGTGCGCGGGCTCACGCTCGACCCGGTGCTCGCCACCCCCACCGGCGTGTCGGTGGTCGGGGCCCGCGTGGTCCTCGGTGCGCCGCCCCGACGTGACGACACCGGCCCGCGCAGGATGCGCTGACCGGTGTCGGGCGGCGAAGGGCGTTGTCGGCGAAGGGGGGTCAGCCGACGGCCTTCGCGAGCTTGTCGAGCGACTTCTCGAGGTCCTCCTGCGACACGAGCGGGAAGAGCTTCTCGAACTGCGGGTCCTTCACGCCGGTCCACTCGTAGGTCTCGGTGACCTCGGTGCGGCCCTCGGATTCATGCAGGTCCCACGTGTAGGTGTGCCCGCTGACGTCGACGCCTTCGAAGTTCTTGGCCGCCTCGCAGTCGGGGTCCATGGCCGGGCCCCAGCCGATGCGCGAGGACGGCACGAATGCCGTCACCGTGTTGATCATGCGGTAGTCACCGAGGCCGTCCTGGTGCATGTTCATGCTGAAGACCTGCCCGATCCCGCCGAGCGGAGGCGCCTCGCCCTCCGGCCCCTTGACCATGCCACCGCCGTCGAGCTCGGTGTGCTGGTTGGGGTCGGCCAGCACGGCGAAGACCGCCTCGGCGGGCGCGTCGATGACCTTGGTGGCTGAGATCTTCTTGATTTCCACGACCTGGGGTATCCGCCGAAGGGAGTAGCGAAACGTCTACCGCCGGAAGCTCACCTGCAAGGTGGGCTGGCTGACCTCGGCGAAGAAGTCGTTGCCCTTGTCGTCGACGACCACGAACGCCGGGAAGTCGACGACCTCGATCCGCCAGATCGCCTCCATGCCCAGCTCCTCGTACTCGAGCACCTCGACCTTGCGGATGCAGTCCTGCGCCAGCCGGGCCGCGGGGCCGCCGATCGAGCCGAGGTAGAAGCCACCGTGCGCGGCGCACGACGTGGTGACCTGCTTGCTGCGGTTGCCCTTCGCGAGCATCACCAGCGAGCCGCCCGCGGCCTGGAACTGCTCGACGTAGGAGTCCATGCGGCCCGCGGTGGTGGGCCCGAACGAGCCGGACGCGTACCCGGCGGGGGTCTTGGCGGGCCCGGCGTAGTAGACGGGGTGGTCGCGCAGGTAGTCGGGCATCGGCTCGCCCGCGTCCAGCCGCTCGGCGATCTTCGCGTGCGCGATGTCGCGGGCCACCACCAGCGGGCCCGAGAGCGACACGCGGGTCTTGACCGGGAGCGTCGAGAGCTGGTCGCGGATCGCGTCCATCGGCCGGTTGAGGTCGACCTCGACGACGTCGCTCGGCAGGTCCTCCGCCGCGGTGTCGGGCAGGAAGCGCGCGGGGTCGGTCTCCAGCCGCTCCAGGAAGACACCCTCCGGCGTGATCTTGGCCTTGGCCTGGCGGTCGGCCGAGCAGGACACTGCGATGCCGACCGGGAGCGACGCGCCGTGCCGCGGCAGCCGGATCACCCGCACGTCGTGGCAGAAGTACTTGCCGCCGAACTGGGCGCCGATGCCGAACTCGCGGGTGAGCTCCAGCACCTGCTGTTCGAGGTCGCGGTCGCGGAACGCGTGCCCGAGCTCGGAGCCCGAGCCCGGCAGCGTGTCCAGGTAGCGCGCCGACGCCAGCTTGGCGATCTTGAGGTTGTACTCGGCCGACATCCCGCCGACGACGATCGCCAGGTGGTAGGGCGGGCAGGCGGCGGTGCCGAGCGAACGCAGCTTCTCGTCGAGGAACGCCGCCAGCCGCCGCGGGTGGAGCAGCGCCTTCGTCTCCTGGTAGAGGAAGGTCTTGTTGGCCGACCCGCCGCCCTTGGCCAGCACCAGCAGCTCGTACTTGGGCGCCTGACCCGGCACCGAGTACAGCTCGACCTGGGCGGGCAGGTTGGTTCCGGTGTTGCGCTCGTCCCAGAACGAGGTGGGCGCCATCTGCGAGTAGCGCAGGTGGAGCTCGTTGTAGGCCTCGTAGATGCCGCGGGAGATGGCCTCCTCGTCGTCGCCGCCGGTCAGCACGGTCTCCGTGCGCTTGCCG
>DATAOO010000308.1:0-2008 GCA_036265695.1 Pseudonocardia sp.
TCAGGCTGCCGCAGTCGAGCGTGCAGATGTCCGGCCGCAGCTCCTCGACGTGCGCGAGCCGGGTGATGCCGTCCACGAGGTCGGTGCCCTCGGCGAACCCGGACGGGTCGTCCGGGTCGAGGTAGAGGTCGCCACCCATGCCCGCCGTCGTGTTGATCACGACGTCGACGCCGCTGTCGCGGATCCGCCCCACCACGTCGCGGTAGAGCTCGACCTCGCGGGAGCCGCCGCCGCTGCGCGGGTCGCGCACGTGCACGTGCACGATGGCCGCGCCCGCCCGGGCGGCCGCGATGCCGGAGTCGGCGATCTGCTGCGGCGTCACGGGCACGTGTTCGGACTTCGCGACCGTGTCACCGGCCCCGGTCAGCGCACACGTGATGATGACCTTGCGATTCACCGTGCCACCCTTTCGACGATGGTCGGAAACGTGCGGTAGCTGAGGTCGCGGCAGTGCGCGTCGTAGGCGGGGTCGGCGTAGGCCCACGCGGAGGTCTTCACGACGACCGTGCGCCGCGGGCGGTCGACGTAGACGAACTGGCCGCGGCTGCCGTCGGCGGCGACGCGGGCTCCGTCCCCGTCCAGGGGCCACCAGTGGTAGCCGAACCCCACGTGTCGCGACAGCGGCGGCGGGAGGCGGCCGGGTCGCAGGAACGGCAGCGAGGGACGCGAGCTCGCGTCGGCCCACGCGCCGTCGATCTGGAGCATGCCGATCCGGGCCCAGTCGCCCGCCGCGGCCGACACGCCACCCCCGGCCAATGCCACCCCGTCGCCGTCGACGGCGACCATCGCGTCCTCGGTGCACCCCAGGTCCCGCCACAGCTGCGCCAACGCGTCCGGGAAGGCGACGCCCGTGGCGCGTTCGCGCACCCAGTCGAGCACCTGCGAGTCGGCGGTGCAGTAGGCGTACCGGGTGCCGGGCGGGTAGCGCGCCCCGACGCGGGTCAACAGCGCGCGCGAGGATCCGCCCGTGGCGAACGCCCCGACGAGCGCGGTGGCCGGGCCGTGCGGGTCGCGGTGGTCTTCCACCCAGTCGACGCCGCTGGTCATCCGGGCGACGTCGCGCACCGACACCCCCCGGTAGCCCGGGAGCTCAGGGACGTAGGCGTCAACCGGGGCGTCCAGGTCCAGCCCGGCCCGCCCGACGACGTGGGCCAGCACGGACTTGGTCGCCGAGGCGCCCAGGAACAGGTCGTGCGGACCGAGCCCGTTGGCGTACCAGGCGTGCACGAGCAGGCCTTCGACCAGCACCTGGAACGCCGTCGTCGCCGTCGCGGTGTGGAACTCGGCCAGGTCCAGCGGGCGCTCGGCCGCGGCGTGCGGGCGCGGGACGGTGGCGGGCACCCGCAGGTACGTCCACGCCGATCCCCGATGGGGATTGACGAACGCGAGCGTGGCGAGCAATCAGTTCACCGCGGGAGAGCTGGCGAGCAGCCGCTTGGTGTAGTCCTCCTTGGGCGTGTCGAGCACCTCCACGACGAAGCCGGACTCCACCAGCTCGCCTGCGTTGAGCACCTCCACCCGCGCCGCGATGGAGCGGACGAGCGCCAGGTTGTGGGTGACGAACAGCATGCTGATCTGCCGCGTCTTCCGCAGGTCCTCCAGCAGCGCGACGATCGAGCCCTGCACCGAGACGTCCAGCGCCGAGGTGATCTCGTCGCAGACCAGCAGGTCCGGCTCGGCGGCCAGCGCACGGGCGATGGCCACGCGCTGCCGCTCGCCGCCCGAGAGGCGGTTGGTCTGCAGATTGAGCACGGTGGGTCCGAGCGCCACGGCGTCCAGCAACTCCACGACGCGGTCGCGCGCGGCCTTGCCCTTCGCGATGCCGAAGAGCTCCATCGGCCTGCCGACGATCTGCTGGATGGTGAGCCGCGGGTTCAGCGACAGGTAGGGGTTCTGGAAGATGTACTGGATGCGCTTGCGGTCCTCGGCCGAGCGGGCGCGAGCGCCTTTGCCCAGCGGGCGGTCTTCAAAGGTCAGCTCACCGGTCCACTGCTTGTGCAGGCCGCCG
>DATAOO010000309.1:0-27436 GCA_036265695.1 Pseudonocardia sp.
TCAACCCGTGGCTGGTCCTGCTGTCGGTGCCGCCGCTGCTCGTGCTGCAGCGCGCCGTCCTCGTGCGGCACCTGGAGCGGGTGGCGAGCATCGACGCCAAGACCGGCTTGCTCAACTCGGCCGCCTGGCACGCGCGGGCCGAGCGCGCGGTCACCCGGTCCGGCCGGGTGCCGGGGTCGGCGGCGGTGCTCGTGCTCGACCTCGACCACTTCAAGGACGTCAACGACACTTACGGCCACCTCGCGGGCGACGAGGTGCTGGCGGCGGTGGCGGATGCGCTGCAGGCCGAGGTCCGCGACGGCGACCTCGTCGGCCGCTTCGGCGGCGAGGAGTTCGTGATCCTGCTGGCCGCCCGGGCAGGCCGCACCGAGGCGGACGCGCTCACGGCGGCGCAGAGCGTCGCCGACCGCATCCGGCGACGGGTCGCATCGCTCGCCGTCGGCCTCGACACGGCCGACGGGCCGCTCACCGTCGCCGGTCTGAGCGTTTCGGTGGGGGCGGCGGTGCGCCCCGACGGCCCCGCCGACCTGCGCACGCTCGTGCACGCGGCGGACACCGCGCTGTACGCGGCGAAGCGGGCGGGCCGCAACCGGGTGGGCATCGGCGCCGTGCCCGTGCCGGGGGCCCGCGTCGACGGTGGGGCGGCGGGCGTGGAGCCGGCCCCGGCCGGGTCACCCTCGATCCTGGTATCCACGCCGCCGCCGCTGTCGCCACCGTCGTGATCTGAGGCGGCGTCAGATGTTCCACTCTTTGTTCGTCATCGTCTCGCCTCCTCTCCCCACGAGGGCTGCGTAGACGGTCACCACTGTTGCACGTGCGGGTGAACGTGCGACTCCGCCGAGTGATGGTGAACCGGCGATGGGTACTACTCTCGGTGGGTGCGCCCGTGGCCGGTCTGGACCCTGCCACGCCGTGTGCAGGCCACCGTCCTGGCGGTCGAGGTCGCCGCGACGGCCCTCGTGCTCGCGCGAACGGGTGACACCCGGCCTACGGCGGCCGTCCTCGTTCCGGCGCTCGTCCTGGTCGTGCTCGGCGTCGTGCACACGGAGCTCGCGGCCGGTGTCGAGCGGATCCGGCTGATGGTCACCCGGCCCACCCACGTGGGCCTCACCTCGGTCTGGACGTTCGCGGGGGCGCTCACGCTGCCGTTCGCCGCGGCCGCGGCCGTCGCCGTGATCGTGCAGGGCTACGCGTGGCTGCGCTCGGGCGAAGCCAGGGCGCCGCTCTACAAGCACGTGTTCTCCACCGCCTCCGTGGTGCTGGCCTGCGCCGCAGCGGGCGCGGTGGCCGCCACGGGGAGCGAGCTCGGGCGGGCCGTCATCCCGGCGGCGCTGCTCGCCTACACCGCGGTGAACAGCCTGCTGATCACCGCGGTGGTGGCGATGACGGTCCCCGCGCCGCGGGAGCCGCGAACGCTCTTCGGCGACGTCGACGACAACGTCCTGGAGCTCGCCACGCTCACCCTCGGTGCGCTGGTCGCACTGGTGCTCGGGATCAACCCGTGGCTGGTGGCGCTCGTGCTGCCGCCGCTGCTGGTGCTGCACCGCGCCGTGCTCGTGGGCCAGCTCGAGGAGGCGGCCGCCACCGACGGCAAGACCGGGCTCCTCAACGCCCACACCTGGGGCGCGCGGGCCGAGCACCAGCTCCGCCGGGGCGGCGGCGCGCCGCACGCGGTGCTTGTGCTCGACCTCGACCATTTCAAGGTGGTCAACGACCTCTACGGCCACCTGGCGGGTGATCAGGTGCTCGCCGCCGTCGCCGCCGCCCTGCGCGCTGAGGTGCGCGAGCGCGACCTCGTCGGGCGCTTCGGCGGCGAGGAGTTCGTCATCCTGCTCGTCGGGGGGCGCGAGGGTGGCGAGACCGATCTCGGCGCGATCGCGGAACGGATCCGGGAGCGGGTCGCCTGCTTGGTGGTGGACGTGACCACGCCGGACGGCGCCGTGCGGATCCGCAGGCTGTCGGTGTCGGTGGGCGGCGCGCTGCACCCCGGCGGGCGGGCCGACCTCGACGGGCTGATGCGGATCGCCGACACCGCGCTGTACTCGGCGAAGCGGGCGGGTCGCAACCGGGTGCGGATGGGTCGCGCGCACGCGCTGACCCTCCGTGACGGTCCGGTTGCGCAGGACCACCCCGATGTGCGACCGCCCTCCCCCTGACACGTTGCGCGCCCGTCACTAGCCTCGCCCGCAGAGCAGGACAGCACCGTCGGCGTGAGGAGAACCCGGTCGTGGATCTGCCGCCGCGGGCGCTCGCGTGGGTGCTCGGTGTCGAGGTGGCCGCCGTCGCGGCCCCGGTGATCGCCACGGTCGCCACGGTGGACGCCGCCCGTGCGCCGCAGGCGGTCGGGCTGGCCGCGCTGCTCGCCGTGCTCTCGATGGCGCACACGGAGCTCGCCACCGGCATCGAGAGGGCCCGCCGCCGCGTCGCGCAGTCCTCCTACTTCGACCTCAGCTCGGTGTGGACGTTCGCGGGCGCGCTGCTCCTGCCGCCGTTGCTCGCCGCGGCCGTCGTGGTGGTGGTCTACGTGCACCTGTGGCGGCGCGTGTGGCGGCCCGCGGGCGTGCCGCTGCACCGCCACGTGTACACGACCGCCACGGTGGTGCTGGCCGCAACGGCGGCCCACGAGGTCGTGACCGGCGCGGGCGGCCTGCCGACGGACGCGGCGGACATGGCCGGTGCGCTGGGCGTCGTCGCCGCGGTGCTGGCCTACGTCGTGGTGAACACCGTGCTCATCGCCGTGGCCATCGGGCTGTCGCGGCACGCCACCGACGCGCGGGAGCTCATGGGCCGCTGGGACGACAACGCGCTGGAGATCGCCACCCTGTGCCTGGGTGGGCTCGCCGCCGTGGCGCTCGGTGGCGCGCCGTTCCTCGTGGCGCTCGCGCTGCCACCGATCCTCGTGCTGCACCGGGCCGTCCGCGTCCGGCACCTGGAGGAGGCCGCGAGCCTCGACGGCAAGACCGGCCTGCTCAACGCGGCCACCTGGCGTGCCCGCGCCGAGCGCGCGGCGGGCGAGCGGCCCGGTGGGGCTGGCGTGCTCATCCTCGACCTCGACCACTTCAAGGCGGTCAACGACCAGCACGGCCACCTCGCGGGCGACGATGTGCTCGCGGCGGTCGCCGGTGCGCTGCGCTCGGCCGTGCGCGGCCAGGACCTCGTCGGTCGGTTCGGCGGGGAGGAGTTCGTCGTGCTCGTCGGCGCGCTGCCGCGCGGGCGGGCCGGGCGGGTGGAGCTCGCCGCGGTCGCCGAGCGGCTGCGCAGCCAGGTCGCCGCGCTCGCGGTGCCCGGGCTGGACGGCGCCGTGATCGACGGGCTCACGGCATCGGTGGGCGCGGCGTGCGTCGGGCCGGGGGAGGACCTCGACCGGGCGCTGCGCGCGGCCGACGCCTGCCTGTACGCCGCGAAGCGCGGCGGGCGCAACCAGGTGCGCGTCGCGGACGGCAAGGGGGCCCTCGCCGTGCCCGCGCCGCGCACCGCGGGCGACGCTCTGCGTCGATCGGCGAGCCGGGCCGACGCGGTTCCGTAAGCTGGTCGGCGTGAGCGCCGTCCTCCGTACCGTCCACAACCCCGCCGACCTGCGGCTTCTGGATGCCGACGGGCTGAACAGCCTAGCCGCCGAAATCCGCAGCGAGCTGGTGTCGTGCGTTTCGCGCACCGGTGGGCACCTGGGGCCGAACCTCGGTGTCGTCGAGCTCACGATCGCCCTCCACCGGGTCTTCGACTCGCCCCGCGACACGCTGATCTGGGACACCGGCCACCAGGCTTACGTGCACAAGCTGCTCACCGGCAGGCACGACGGCTGGGAGCGGCTCAAGCTCACCGGCGGCCCGTCGGGCTACCCGAGCCGCGCGGAGAGCCCGCACGACCACGTCGAGAACAGCCACGCCTCCACGTCGTTGTCCTGGGCCGACGGCATCGCGCGCGGCTACGCGCTCGCCGGGCAGCGCCGCCACGTCGTCGCGGTCATCGGCGACGGCGCGCTCACCGGCGGCATGGCCTGGGAGGCGCTCAACAACATCGCCGCGGCGAAGGACCGCAACCTCGTCATCGTCGTCAACGACAACGGGCGCTCCTACGCCCCGACCATCGGCGGCGTGGCTGACCGGATGGCGTCGCTGCGGCTGCAGCCCGGCTACGAACGCGTGCTGGAGAAGGGCAAGCAGGCGCTCACCAGCACCCCGGTGGTCGGCGGCCCGATCTACGCGGCGCTGCACGCGGTCAAGGCGGGCATGAAGGACGCGCTCGCGCCCCAGGAGCTGTTCTCCGACCTGGGCATCAAGTACTTCGGGCCGGTCGAAGGCCACAACGTCGCCGCCGTCGAGTCCGCGCTGCGCCGCGCCCGGGGCTTCGGCGGCCCGGTGATCGTGCACGTCGTCACCCAGAAGGGCCGCGGGTACCCGCCCGCCGAGAACGACGCCGCCGAGCAGATGCACAGCCCGGCGGCCTTCGACCCGGTCACCGGCCTCCCGACGGGTCCGCCGAGCGTCGGCTGGACCAGCGTGTTCGCCGACGAGCTCGTCAAGATCGGTGCGGTGCGGGAGGACGTCGTCGCGATCACGGCGGCCATGCTCGGGCCCACCGGGCTCGCGCCGTTCGCCGAGGCGTTCCCGGAGCGGTGCGTCGACGTCGGCATCGCCGAGCAGCACGCGTTCACCTCCGCCGCGGGCCTGGCCTACGCGGGCCTGCACCCGGTGGTCGCCGTCTACTCGACGTTCCTCAACCGGGCCTTCGACCAGCTGCTGATGGACGTGGCGCTGCACCGCCAGGCCGTCACGCTCGTGCTCGACCGGGCGGGTGTCACCGGCAACGACGGGCCGTCGCACAACGGCATGTGGGACCTCTCGCTGCTGGGCATCGTGCCGGGCATGCGGGTGGCCGCGCCGCGCGACGCCGCCACGTTGCGGGAGGAGCTGGCCGAGGCGGTCGCGGTCGACGACGGGCCCACGGCGCTCCGGTTCCCCAAGGGCGCGGTGATCGACGCGGTGCCCGCGGTGCGCCGCGTCGACGGGGTGGACGTGCTGCACGAGGGCGGCGGCTCCGAGGTGCTCCTCGTGTGCGCGGGCGCGTTCGGGCAGCTGGGCGTGGCCACGGCGCACCGGCTGGCGCGCCAGGGGGTGGCGGTCACGGTCGTCGACCCGCGGTGGGTGTTGCCGGTGCCCGATGCCGTCCTCGCGATGGCGCGCGAGCACCGGCTCGTCGTGGCGCTCGCCGACGCCGGGCGGCACGGCGGCTTCGGCTCCGCGCTGGCCGACGCCCTGCGCGCTGCGGAGTGCGACGTGCCCGTGCGCGACCTGGCGATCCCCCAGGAGTTCCTCGACCACGGCAGCCGGGCCGACGTGCTGGCCGCCGCCGGGCTGGGGGAGCAGGACGTCGCCCGGCGGATCACCGAGTGGGCGGCTGCGCTGCTCCCGGAGCGCGCGGCGCGCAACTTCTCCGGGGAGACACGCTGATGCGGGTGTTGGTGGTGGAGGACGAGGCGGCGCTGGCCGACGCCGTCGCACGCGGGCTGCGGCGGGAGGGTATGGCCGTCGACGTCGCCTACGACGGCGACTCCGGCCACGAGAAGGCGAGCGTCACCCGGTACGACGTGGTGGTGCTCGACCGCGACCTGCCCGGCATGCGCGGCGACGACCTGTGCGCGCAGATCGTCTCCTCCGGAGCCACTACGCGCGTGCTCATGCTCACCGCGAGCGGCACGCTGGCCGACAAGGTCGACGGCCTGTCCCGCGGCGCCGACGACTACCTCGCCAAGCCCTTCGACTTCCCCGAGCTGGTGGCCCGGTGCCGGGCGCTCGGCCGCCGCGCCACGCCCGCCGCGCCGCCGATGCTGACCGCCGACGACGTCGTGCTCGACCCCGCCCGGCGCACCGTCAGCCGGGCCGGGCGCTCGCTCGACCTCACCCGCAAGGAGTTCGGGGTGCTGGAGGTGCTGCTCGCCGCCCGCGGCGCCGTCGTGAGCAGCGAGGAGCTGCTCGAACGGGTGTGGGACGAGAACGCCGACCCGTTCACCACCACCGTGCGGGTCACCGTGATGACGTTGCGCAAGAAGCTCGGCGAGCCCGGCGTGATCGACACGGTGGTCGGCGCGGGCTACCGGGTCTCCGCCGCGGGGTAGGTCGTGAGCGTGCGCGCACCCGGTCGGGTGGGGCTGCGGGTGGGGCTGCGGCCCCGGCTCACGGCCGTGTGCACCGCGGTGGTGGCGCTGGTCAGCGCGCTGCTGCTGTGGCTGGGCTGGCTGCTCGTCGGCGGCGTGGCGCAGGCGCCGTCGCTCCCGCCGGGGAGCATGGTGCGGGTCGGCGACCGGATGGTCCCCTCCGAGCAGGTCTCGGCCGCCGTCGGGGCGGCCGCGCGCGAGGAGGTGCTCCGCGCGGGGCTCATCGCCTATCCGCTGGTGGTGGTGGCGGCCGCGCTGGTGTCGTGGTGGCTCGTCGGGCGGGTGCTCGGCCCGCTGCATGCCGTCACGGCCACGGCGCGGCGGCTGTCGGTGGAGTCGTTGGACACCCGCACCGGCGTGCGCGACGCGCGGGGCGAGGTGGCCGAGCTGGCGGCGGGCTTCGACGCGATGCTCGACCGGCTGCAGGCCGCGTTCGAGGCGCAGCGGCGGTTCGTCGCCAACGCCAGCCACGAGCTGCGCACGCCGCTGTCGGTGCTGCGCACCGAGGTGGACGTCACGCTGTCCGACCCGGCCGCCGACGTCGAGGAGCTGCGGCGGATGGGCGCGGTCGTGCGGGACGCTACCCGCCGGGCCGACGACCTCGTCGCTGGCCTGCTGCTGCTCGCCAGGGCCGAGAGCGGGGCCGAGCTGTCGGAACGGGTGCCGCTGGACCTGGCCGACCTGGTGGTGCCCGCGCTCGCCGCGGTGCGGGCCGACGCGTCCGCGCGCGGGCTGCGGGTGCTGCTGCGCACGGCCCCTGCGCCGACCTACGGCGACGCCGTGCTGGTGGAGCGGGTGGTCGGCAACCTGCTGGAGAACGCCGTGCGGCACAACGTCGCGGGCGGCTGGCTGGAGGTGTGCACGGGCCCGGTCGGCGGGGGCGAGGCGGGGGAGGGCGCCGCGGAGGGGGCGGAGCTGCGCGTGGCCTCCAGCGGTCCGGAGGTGCCGCCGGACCGGGTGGACGAGCTGTTCGAGCCGTTCCGCCGGGGGCCAGTGGAGCGCACCGGGGCGGCCCGCGGCGCAGGCCTTGGCCTCTCGATCGTCCGGGCGGTGGTGCTCGCGCACGGCGGCGCGGTCTCGGCCCGCCCGGTGGTCGGCGGCGGCTTGTCGGTCACGGTCCGCCTCCCCCCGAAAGACCCCGAGTCCCCCATCCCTGACGGCGAGTCCCCACATCCCCGACGGTGAGTCGTACGTTTCGCCGCGGTGAGTCGGCCGATTCGCCGGGCGTGTGCGGCGTTCCGCCGCCGGGTCGGTCAGGGGCAGAGCGCGCAGGTGATGGCCCGGCCGAGCCACTGCGCGTAGCGGTCGAGCGACCAGCCCTGCGTCAGCACGAGGCGCTCGTAGTGGTCGATCGCGAGGTAGTTCCAGAGGACGTCCCGCACCTCGTCGAGGTCGACGCCGTCGCGGAGCCCGCCGGTCTCCAGGAGGTCGCCGCCGAGCATCGTCATGCCCGTGCGGCCCTCCTCCTGCAAGGTCGCCCAGATCGGCATCAGCGACTCGTCGACGTGCCTGCCGTCGCGGATGAGGATCTGCACCTTCGCCGAGCGCGCGAGCCGCTGCGCCAGGCCCTCGACGAACAGCGCGATCTTGCGGCGGACATCGGGCTCGGCGCGCACGGTCGCCAGGGCAGGCCGCTCGGCGATGGGCACGGGTTCGTCGTCGCCCGCGAGCGCGGTGTCGAAGACCGCCTTGGCCAGCCCCGCCTTGCTGCCGAACCCCTTGTAGATGCTCTCCGGCGAGACGCCCGCGTGCGCGGCGACCGCGGTGATCGTCGTCAGGCGGAAGCCGTCGCGCTCGAACAGCTCCCGCGCCGCCCGCACGACCTCCCGACGGCGTGCGTCGGCGCGCGCCCGCCGTCCCGAAGCGTCGTACGGCCTCTTGACCTCGGTCATGCCTGACTCCAATAATTGGGTACAGTTGAACTGTATCTGATGGGAGCCGCCATGACCGCCTCCGTATCCGCCGACCCGGCCACGGTCGCCGTGCGCAGCATCCACGCCATGGCAGGCGGCACTCGGGCCGAATTCGAGCCGCTTTACCACCCGCAGGCCGTGGACCGGGAGAATCGGATCCAGCCGCCGTCCTCGCGGGTGCCGGGGCCCGACGGGTTCTTCGCGACGGCGCTGTGGCTACGGGCAGGCTTCGCCGATCTGCACTACGACATCCACCACGCCGTCGCGTGCGGCGATCTCGTCGCGGTCAACTCGACCATGAACGGCAGGCACGTCGCGCCGTGGGCGGTCTACACCGCGGACGGCGCGCTGGACACGGTCTTCCCGCCGACGAACCGCGACTTCGCGATGACCCAGTCCCACTGGTTCCGCGTCGAGGACGGTCGGGTCGTCGAGCACTGGGCGAACCGGGACGACCTCGGCATGGGGCGGCAGCTCGGGTGGATCCCACCGTCGCCCGGCTTTCTGCTGAGGATGGCGCTGGCCAAGCGGGCGCACGCCCGGCGGCGGACCGCCTAGGGGTGCAGGACGGGCTCCAGCAGGGGGGCCAGGAGCTCCACCTGCCAGTCGCGGGCGCCGCCCTTGCGGAGCGCGGCCGGGAGGTCCCCGTCGGGGGGCGGGCTCCAGCACAGCCGCCGCAGCAGGTCGGGCTGCAGGAGGTTCTCCACCGGCACGTTGCGCTCCTCGCTCACGCTCGCCACGGCCGCCCGCGCGGCGGCGAGGCGCGCGGCTGCGGCGGGGTCGCGGTCGGCCCAGCGGGCGACCGGCGGCGGGCCGTCGCTCGGCGCGGCGGCGCGGGGGAGCTCGGCCGGGTCGAGGCGCGCGGCCTGGGCGACCGCCGAGAACCAGTACGCGGTGAGCCGGCGCTGCGCCCGTCCGCGGAACACGGGCAGCGCGGCGAGCGCCTCGGCCGTGGCCGGGGCGCTCGTGGCGGCGTCAACGATCGCCGCGTCGGGCAGCACCCGGCCGGGGGCGATGTCGCGCTCGGCGGCGAGCCGGTCGCGGGCCTCCCACAGCGACCGGACGACGGCCAACGCGCGCGGCTTGCGCACGCGGTGCACCCCCGACGTGCGGCGCCACGGCTCGGCCCGCGGGGCGGGCGGCGGCGCCGTGCGCACCGCCTCGAACTCCTGCCGCGCCCACTCCAGCTTGCCCTGCTCCTCGAGCAGGCCCGCGAGGACCTCGCGCAGCGCGATGAGCACCTCGACGTCCAACGCGGCGTAGACGAGCCAGTCTTCGGGAAGGGGACGGCGCGACCAGTCGGCCGCCCCGTGCCCCTTCTCCAGCGCGAGCCCGAGCAGCTGCTCCACCATCGGGCCGAGGCCGACCCGTGGCAGCCCGAGCAGCCGCCCGGCCAGCTCGGTGTCGAACAGCCGCGCAGGCACGAGCCCGACCTCTGCGAGGCAGGGCAGGTCCTGGTTCGCGGCGTGCAGCACCCATTCGGCTCCGGTGAGGGCCGGAGCCAGCGCCGACAGGTCGCTCCGCAGCGGTATCGGATCGACCAGAGCCGTACCCGCACCCGCACGCCGCAACTGGACCAGGTAGGCCCGTTGGGAGTAGCGGAAGCCCGATGCCCGTTCCGCGTCGACGGCGATGGGTCCCGAACCCGAGGCGAAGGCGGCGGCGGTGCGCGCCAGCGCTGCAGGGTCCGCGACGACCGTGGGGAGCCCGTCGGCGGGTCGGAGCAGTGGTGTCGGTGCCGGTGTCGGTGCTGGTGCCGAACTGTCGGACGCGTGCGTTTCGGTCAGCGGATGACCCCGGCACGCATGGCGAGGGCGACCATCTGGGCGCGGTCGCCGGTGCCGAGCTTGCGTCCGATGCGCGAGAGGTGGCTCTTCACCGTGAGCGCGGACAGGCTCAGCGCCTCGCCGATCTCCTTGTTCGACTGGCCGTCCGCGACGAGCTGTAGCACCTCGACCTCGCGGGCGGACAGCTCACGAGGCGTGTTGTCGGTGCCCGGTACGCGGGTGCCGGTGGCGAGCAGGGGAGCGACCGTCGGGTCGGCGTAGACCCCGCCGTCGAGCACCCGCTTGACGCCGTCGGTGACGATGGCCGCCGAGGCCGACTTCAGCAGGTACGCCTGCGCGCCCGCCTGGAACGCCGAACGCACCGCGTACGGGTCGTCTGACGAGGCCAGCACGACCAGCCGGTTCCACCCCAACGAGCGCAGCTCGGTGACCAGGTCCAGGCCGCTGCCGTCGGGCAGGCCCAAATCCAGGATCGCGAGATCGCACGGACCGTTGGCGTGTGCCCGGGCCCGCGCTTCCGCAACCGAGGCGGCTTCGTACACCGTGCCCGCGCCCATCGAACGCAGCCGGGCCGCGATCGCCTCTCGGAGGAGTGGATGGTCGTCCACCACGAGTACAGAGAACTGCTCCTCCCGCGGATGCGGGACCATCGCAGGCGACAACACAGGCTGATGCGTGGAACTTTGTCCCATCACACCGCGCACGGGTGCGCCTTGGCCTACCACGGCCACGTCAGTACCTCCCTGGAGACGGTCGTTTGCCCCCGACCAGCACCAGATCCCCGGTCGTGCAGAGCGTTCGCCTGACCGCCCGAGGAGGTGTCCGAGGAGGAAGCGTAGCCCCCCAAGCGGTCTAACGTCGTGTATCGCATCGAACTTGCCAGGGTGAAAGTTACAGCGTTGTCGACCGCCAACCACCCGAACGGGGGACGTTGCTGATCACGGAATGCGTCGAACCCGCAGGTGGGGGCGGGAATCAGACCGTCCGATGGACGAGTGGAACTGCTCCGACCGGAGGTAGTCCCGCTGCTACCGCGACGAACTCGCAGAATGCATCCGCATGGCGTGTCAGCTCGGAACCGACCGGAGTCCAGGACGCGCGCAGCTCCACGTCGTCGTCGCGGCGGGGTCCGGAGATGTCGCCGAACCGCACCGACGACGTCTGGGTGACGGTGCCGCCCAGCGCCGTGTACGGAGCGTCGTGGTGCTCCAGCGCCTCGGTGAGCCACGACCATGCGACGACGGGCAGCATCTCGTCGCCGAGCTGCTCCCGTTCGAGTCGCGCTTGGACGAAACACACGAGCCGGAAGGTGCCCTCCCAGGCGTCTTGGCCCGCGGGGTCGTGCAGGAGGATGAGCCGCCCGGAGGTGTCGGGCTCGTCGAGGTCCTCGGCGGCGGACCGCACGGCGTCCGCCTCGACGCTGAACGCCCAGGTGAACGGGGCCAGCCGGGGCGGCGCGTCCAAGGCCGTGACGAACAGCTCCGGACGGGGGCGCATCGCGTTCAACGCGGCCACGGCGCGCCGGAACTCGGCGGGGGGAACGGTCGCGTCGGCCACGAGCCGGGACTCTAAGCTCCGCGACCCCCCGGGCCAGGCAGGCGCGCCGGACACCACCGGGCATGGGATGCTGGAGGCGTCATGCACCCGCCCTCCACCGTCGATGCCGTGGTCGACGCCGCCGAAGCCGTCCGCCGCGACCTGCGCACGGCCCCCTTCCTCGTGGCCGCCCGCGGGGGCAGGCCGTCCCGTCGGCCCGTGTGGTTCATGCGCCAGGCGGGCCGGTCGCTGCCGGAGTACCGGGCGCTCCGCGCGGGCACCCCGATGCTGCAGGCGTGCCTCGACCCCGCGCTCACCTGCGAGATCACGGTGCAGCCGGTGCGACGGCACGGCGTCGACGCCGCGATCCTGTTCTCCGACATCGTCGTGCCGCTCTACGCGGCGGGGGTCGGCGTTGACATCGTGCCCGGCACCGGGCCGGTGGTCGCCCGTCCGATCCGCACGACGGCCGATGTCGCGGCACTGCCCGAGCTCCGCGCCGAGCAGGTGGCGCCGGTGGCCGAGGCCGTCGGCCTGCTGCTGCGCGAGCTGGGCGACACCCCGCTGATCGGCTTCGCCGGCGCGCCGTTCACGCTCGCGTCCTACCTCGTGGAGGGCGGGCCCAGCCGCAACCACGAGCGCACCAAGGCGCTCATGTACTCGGCCCCCGAGGTGTGGCACGCCCTCATGGGCCGCCTCGCCGAGCTCACGGCCACGTTCCTGCAGGTTCAGATCGCCGCCGGGGTCGACGCGGTGCAGCTCTTCGACTCCTGGGCGGGCGCGCTGTCCGAGCGGGACTACCGCCGGTTCGTGCTGCCGCACTCCACCCGCGTGCTCGGGGCCGTCGCCGACGCCGGGGTGCCGCGGATCCACTTCGGCGTGGGCACCGGCGAGCTGCTCGGGGCGATGGCGGAGGCGGGCGCCGACGTCGTCGGCGTCGACTGGCGGGTGCCGCTGGAAGCGGCCGCCCGCCGCACCGGCCGCCCGGTCCAGGGCAACCTCGACCCGGCCGTGCTGTTCGCCGACCGGGCCGCGATCGAGGCCGAGGTGCGCCGCGTCCTCGACGACGGCAGCCACGCGCAGGCCCACGTGTTCAACCTGGGCCACGGCGTGCTCCCCGAGACCGACCCGGACGTCCTCACCCGACTGGTGGAGCTCGTGCACAGCGTGGACGGATGAACGCACCCAGGGTCGCGGTGGTCGGGGCGGGCATCGCGGGTCTGGCCGCTGCCCACCGCCTGCGCACGCTGCTCGGGCCCGAAGCCGCGATCACGGTGCTGGAGCAGCGCGACCGCATCGGCGGCGTCCTGCGCACCGTCGACCTCGCGGGCAGGCCCTATGACGTCGGCGCCGAAGCGTTCCTCGCGCGGCGGCCGGAGGTGCAGGCGCTGCTGACCGAGCTCGGCCTGGCCGAGCGGCTCGTCCACCCGACGGCGGCGGGCGCGACGATACGCGCCGCGGGCCGCACGGTGGCGCTGCCCGGCGGCACGGTGCTGGGCGTGCCGACGAGCGCGGCCCGGCTGTCGGGGCTGCTGTCGCACGCCGGCGTCGCCGCGGTGGCGGGCGAGCAGGCCCGCCCGTTGGCCTGGACGCCCGGCGGGGACGCCGCGCTCGGCCCGTTGCTGCGGGCCCGCTTCGGCGACGAGCTGACCGACCGCCTCGTCGACCCGCTCCTCGGCGGCGTCTACGCCGGGCGGGTCGACGTCCTCGGCCTGCGGCCCACCATGCCCGCGATCGCTGCGGCCCTCGACGCGGGCGCGACCTCCCTCACCGCGGCCGCCGACGCCGTCATGCCCCCACCTCCGGGTGAGTCGCACGATCCACCGCCACGTGTTGGCCATCTCGACGGCCGGAACGGTTCGCGTGGCTCGTCGGCGGGCGTCGCCGGGTCGGAATCGCCGACTCACCCCGTCGAGTCGTCGGACGCACCCGCAGGCGGGGCGGCGGAATCGCCAACTCGCACGGGTGGAATGCGCGACTCACCGGTGTTCGGGGGGCTGCGCGGGGGCTACCGCGTGCTGCTCGACGCCCTCGCCGACGCCGCCCACGCCGACCTGCGCCTCGGCACCACCGTGCGCGCCATCGAGCCCAGCGCGCCGGGGTGGCTGCTCGTGCTCGGCCCCACGACCGCGCCCGAGGCGCTCGAGGTCGACGCGGTCGTGCTCGCCGTGCCCGCGCCCGCGGCCGCGCGGCTGCTGCGGCCCGTCGCCCCGGCCGCGGCGGACGCGGCGGCCGGCATCGAGCTGGCGTCCTCGGTGGTCGTGGCGCTGGCGTTCCGGGAGGAGGACGTCCCCGCGCCCGCGACGTCCGGCGCGCTCGTGGCCACTGGGGAACCCCTGTCGGTGAAGGGCGTCACCCACTCGTCCACCAAGTGGGCGCACCTCGGCGGCGACGGCTTCGTGCGCCTACGGGCTTCGCTCGGCCGGTTCGGCGAGGCCGCGGCGCTGCAGGCCGACGACGCCACGCTGGTGGCCCAGGTGCTCGCCGACCTGGCCGTGCTGGACGGCATCCACGCCGCACCGGTGGCCGTCCACGTCCAACGGTGGGGCGGCGGCCTGCCCCAGTACACCCCCGGCCACGTCGGCCGGATCGCGACCCTCGAGGCGGGTGTGCCCGACGGGATCGCCGTCGCAGGGGCCGCGCTGCACGGCGTGGGGGTGCCCGCGTGCGTCGGCACGGGCCGCGCCGCAGCCGAACGCCTCGCCCGGGCGGTCGTTAGTATCGGGTGATGGCCCGCCTCGACTACACCGAGCTCAACAGCATGATCCGCTACACCATGTGGTCGGTGTTCCGCAGCGAGCCGGGGCGGCTCGGCGACGACCGCGCGAGCGTTGCCGCCCAGCTCTCGGAGTACCTCGACGCGCTGGCCGACAAGGGCGTGGTCGTGCGCGGCGTCTACGACCTCACCGGCATGCGCGCCGACGCCGACTACCTGATCTGGTGGCACGCCGACAACGTCGAAGCCCTGCAGGCGGCCTACTCCGGGCTCCGGCGCACCGCCCTTGGCCGGGCGAGCACGCCGGTGTGGAGCCAGGTGGCGCTGCACCGGCCCGCGGAGTTCAACAAGAGCCACGTGCCCGCGTTCGTCGCGGGGGAGGAGCCGCGGGCCTACCTGTGCGTCTACCCGTTCGTCCGGTCGCTGGACTGGTACCTGCTGCCCGACGAGGAGCGCCGCACGATGCTCGCCGAGCACGGGCAGGCCGCGCGGGGCTACAAGGACGTGCGGGCCAACACCGTGCCCGCGTTCGCGCTCGGCGACTACGAGTGGATCCTCGCGTTCGAGGCCGACGAGCTGCACCGGATCGTCGACCTCATGCGCGACCTGCGCGCCACCGAGGCGCGCAGGCACGTGCGCGCGGAGGTGCCGTTCTTCACCGGCCCCCGCGTGCAGCCCGGCGACCTCGTCGCGACGCTGCCTTAGACCCGCCTCAACCCTCGTCCGGCTCCAGCGTGAGCGACACCGAGTTGATGCAGTAGCGCAGGTCGGTGGGCGTGCCGTAGCCCTCGCCCTCGAAGACGTGGCCGAGGTGGCTGTGGCAGTTGGCGCAGATCACCTCGGTGCGCTTCATGCCCATCGAGTAGTCGCTGCGCTCGATCACGGCGTCGCCTGCGAGCGGGGTGAAGAACGACGGCCACCCGCAGTGGGAGTCGAACTTCGTGTCGCTGCGGAACAGCTCGGCGCCACACGCCCGGCAGCGGTACACGCCCTTGGTCTTGGTGTCGGTGTACTCACCCACGAACGGCGCCTCGGTGCCCGCCTGCCGCAGCACGCGGTACTCGGCGGGCGTGAGCTGCTCGCGCCACTCGGCATCGGACTTGACGACCTTCGCGGGCTGCTCGGTTTCCATGCCCTCCAGGCTACGTCGTGTCAGAACAACGTCGTGACGACGAAGCGCAGCGCGTCCCAGATCGCGAACGCGGCCACGGCCAGCAGCAGGAGCACCACGGCGACCGCGGCGAACCACCGCTCGCCCTGGGCGCGGTGCACGGAATCGACGAACCGGCCGACGTCGTCCAGGTAGCCCTCGACGGTGAACGCGGGGTGCTGGCGGTGCATGCGGTCGAGGTGCGCAGCGAACGCCTGCGCCTCGGGGTCGTCAGGGTCCAGCCCGATCAGCTCGTCGTCGAAGCGATCAGGCATGGCGCACACCCTAGCCGGTAGCGTGCGGAACCGTGGCGACCAAGGCGGCGGAACTGATCACAGTGCCCGGCCCGGACGGGCCCCGTGAGGTGCGGCTGACCAGCCCGGACAAGGTGTACTTCCCGGAGCCCGGGATCACGAAGCGCGAAGTCGTGGAGTACTACCGCGCGGTCGTCGACGCGCTGCTGGGTGTGCTGCGCGAACGCCCGACGAACCTCAAGCGCTACCCGGACGGCGTCACCGGCGAGCCGTTCTACTCCAAGCGGCTGCCCAAGGGGGCCCCGCCCTACACCGAGACGGCGCGGGTCACGTTCCCCAGCGGGCGCACGGCCGACGCGTTCTGCCCCACCGAGCCCGCCGTCCTGCTGTGGGCGGCCAACATGGGCACCTTCGACTTCCACCCCTGGCCGGTGCGCCGCGCCGACCCCGACCACCCCGACGAGCTGCGCATCGACCTCGACCCGCAGCCGGGCACCGACTTCGCCGACGCCGTCGCCGTCGCGGCCGTGCTGCACGAGGTGCTCGACGAGGCGGGCCTCGTGGGGTGGCCCAAGACGTCGGGCGGTCGGGGCGTCCACGTCTTCGCGCGGATCCGCCCGGAGTGGGACTTCATCGACGTCCGGCACGCGGTGATCGCCATCGCCCGCCGCGTCGCCGAACGGGTGCCCGACCAGGCCACCGTGGCCTGGTGGAAGGAGGAGCGCGGCGAACGCGTGTTCCTCGACTACAACCAGGCCGCGCGCGACCGCACGGTGGCCTCGGCGTGGTCGGTGCGCGGTCGGCCCCGCGCCACCGTGTCGATGCCGCTCACGTGGGCCGACCTGCCCTCCGTCGAGCCGGAGGACTTCGACGTGCGCACCGTGCCGGGCATCTACGCGGAGCGCGGCGACCCGCACGCCGACATGCACGCGCACGTCGGCGGCCTGGAGACCGTGCTCGAGTGGTACGCGGCCGACCCGCGCGGCGACCTGCCCTACCCGCCCGAGTACCCGAAGATGCCGGGTGAGCCGATGCGCGTGCAGCCTTCCCGGGCCCGCAACCCCGAGCCGTGATCGTCGGCAGCGCCGCCGTCGTGGTGATCAGTCGGTGCTCGACGTGCCCGGCCTGTCGCGGACGACGGTCGGCGCGACCGTCGTCGGCGCCGTGACCTTCGCGGCGGGGGCCTTCGTCGGCGGCGCGACGACCTTCGGGGCGGCGGGCGCCTTCGCGGGCGCCGCCTTGGCGGGTGCCTGCTTCGGCGCCGCCGGGGCCTTGGCCCCGGCCGCCGGGGCCTTGGCCCCGCTCGTGAGCGGCTTGCCGTCGGCGCCGACGGCCTGCCAGACGCCGTCGATGCCTTGCCCGTTGACGGTTCCCGGCAGCATGTCCTTGATGTAGCGGTAGACCGGCCACCCGCCGACGGTCAGCTGCTTGGTGCCGTCGGGCCGGACGGCGGTGCCGATGAGCGTGGCGTCGACGCCGTCGAGGGTCGGCTGCGCTTCGGCGTCGATCGGTGGCCAGGTGCTGGTACAGGTGCCGAGGCAGGAGCTGGTGGGTGGCACCGCCTTGTCCTTGGTGTTCCGGTACAGGGTGAACCCGCCGCTGGTCATGACCGTGCCGATGAAGGTGGTCGCCGTGGCGAGGCTGTCGCGGCTCGCGTCCACCGTGTTCTTGCCTGCGATGGGCGACCCGCTCCCGACGGGCGCCGCCAGGCTCGCGGGCACCGCGGGTTCCGAGGTGCCGCAGCCGGTCAGGGCCAGGGGAGCGGCGAGCAGCAGGGCCGCGGCACCGGCCCGCCAGGAGGAGGGGAGCGACATGGCCGTGACGTTAGGAACGGCAGGCGCATGCGTTGCCGATGCTGAGTCCCGTGGCGGCCTGCGGTGGGTTGGGCGCGTCGGACGGGCGTCAACCCCGCCGAACGGCCGTTGCCGCTCAGGATCGGACGCGTACGCTCAGCCGCACGGACCGCTGGTCGACCCGGCCGCCGCTCACCCTCCCGCCGAACCCGGCCGCGGTGACCGGTCCGCGACCGGCGGACGGGCCCTGCGGCCGCCGGTAAGCGGATCGCCGAGCGGTGGCGCGCCGCAGATGGGCCGTCCTCGCGGCGGAGAGCCTGAAGGCGTTAACCGGCGTTCGGATCAATTCCTGCGGCGTTCGGAGTAGTTGCTCGCCGTTCGTCGCGCGCCGCGATCAGGTGGGCCCACGCGACTCTCAGCTTGGCAACCTGTGCCACGGATGCCCTCATACGGTCGCCGCCATGAACGACGGGCTGCTGCGCACCGCGTGGCTCACCGGGCTGGGTGCCACGGTGGCGGGACCCCCGCTGCTGTGGCTCGCCACCGCGCCCCCGGAACCGATGTGGTCCCGGCTCGCCGTGGTGTCCGGTTTCTTCGCGCTCACCGTACTGGTGTGCGCTGCGGTCCTGCCGAGTCGGTTGCGCTCCCTCAACCGGGCGTTCGGCATCGAAAGCGTCATGGAGGTCCACCGCTTCTTCGGGGTCTCGGCGGCCGTGCTGGTGCTCGTGCACCTCGCGTGCGTCCTCGCCAGCGACCCGCGCTCGATCAAGCTGCTGGTGTTCCTCAGCGCTCCGCCGCGGGCGCAGGCCGCCACGGCGTCCACGGTCGCGCTGATCGTGCTGATCCTGGTCGTCACGCTCAAGGCTCGGCTGCGGCTGTCCTACGAGTCGTGGCGCTGGATGCACGTCGGGCTCGCGGCGGCGGTGCTGGTCTTCGCGGGCCTGCACACGGTGTGGCTCAACCACGCGCTGAAGGTGCCTGCCATGTCGGCCGCGTTCCTCGTGCTCGTCGCGATCGTGGTGACGGTCGCGAGCTACCGCTGGCTGTGGCGCGGACTCCTCGACCCCTCGACGGAGTTCGTGATCAGGGAGGTGCGCGCCGAGAGCCCGACGATCAGCACGGTCGTGCTCGCGCCGCGCGGCGACGAGGGCTCGTGGCGCTTCGTCCCCGGCCAGTTCGCCTGGCTGCGGATGGCCCAGTCGCCCACCGCGGAGGAGCACCCGTTCACGATCTCCTCCAGCGCCCGTGACGAGTACACGTCGTTCACGGTGCGCCACGCGGGCGACTTCACCCGCACACTGACCGCCCTCCCACCCGGAACCCCCGTCTGGGTGGACGGGCCGCACGGCGCGTTCTCCGGCGACATCGGGCGTTGCTCCGGTTTCGTCCTGATCGCAGGCGGCGTGGGCATCACCCCGATGATGAGCATGCTGCGCACCGCGGCCGACCGCGGCGACCGGCGGCCCTACCGCCTGGTAGTGGTCGCGTCCCGCCCCGAGGACCTCCTCTTCCGCGAGGAGCTCGGTTTCCTCCGGACGAGCCTCGACCTGGTGGTCACCGAGGTCATGCGCCGCCCCACCGACGACTGGGAGGGCCACTACGGCGACCTCGGATTCGGACTGCTGTCGCTCGTGCTCGGCAGCACCGAACAGCCGGAGACCGTCGACTTCTTCCTCTGCGGGCCGCCCGCCATGATCCACGACGCGCTGGAGGTCATCGACGCACTCGACGTCGACCCGGCTCGCGTCCACACGGAACTCTTCGACTTCGTCTGACGCTGCTCCCCCTCCGTCTGACTCGAAAGGCCTCAGAACGATGCTCCGCCGGATCCCCCGGTTCCTGCGTGTCTCGATCCTGTTCGTGATCCTCGCCGCGGTGACGCTGACCGTTTACCAATCGTGGTCGACCGGTGCCGTCGGCACCGGCGGCTGGACGCAGACCCAATGGGGCCCTCTCGGACCCGCCGACCGCGACCTGCTCGTGAAGGTCCGCCAGGCGAACCTCTGGGAAGGCCCCACGGGCCAGCAGGCCGCGCAACAGGCCAGCTCGCCCGCCGTCCGCGAGGTCGGTGAGCACCTCGGCATCGAGCACGCCGACCTCGACGCGCAGACCCGCAAGGTGGCCGACCAGCTCGGCGTGCTGCTGCCCACCAGCCCGAACGCCATGCAGCAGGGCTGGATGTCCGAGATCTCCGCGGCCACCGGCTCGGACTACGACCGGATCTTCGTCCAGCGCGTGCGCGAGGCCCACGGCATCGTCCTGCCGCTCCTCGCCCAGGTGCGGGTGAGCACCCGCAACTCCCTGATGCGCGAGTTCGCCACCGTCGGCACGACGTTCGTCAACCGGCACATCGGCTACCTCGAGAGCACCGGGCTCGTGGACTACAACGCGCTGCCCGCCCCGCCCGACCCGACCCTCTTCACCTTCTCGGGTGCTCCGGGCGGCCAGGACCTCGTGATGCCCGCGCTCATCCTCGTGTGCTGCCTCGTGGCGGCCATCGGCCTCGCCGCGGCGTTCCGCCGCAAGCGCAGGCAGCAACCCCCGCTCATGGTCGACCCGCCGCGCCGGGCACCGACACATCCAGACCTCGTGGCCATCCCCGGGCCACGACCGGTGTCGACGGACAGCCATCCGTCGCTGCCGCTGATCCTCCCCGTCGAGGCCACCGGGCCCCGGCACGCGGTCCGCCCCCGGGTCCGCAACTAACCGCTCCCCCACTCGAAACGGAAAACCATGTCCTCGAACGCTCCCCACAGTTCGATGAGGCGCTACGTGATCGCGGCGATCGCCGCCATCGGCTGCCTCCTACCCGCGGCCTGCGACGTGGCCGCGGCCAGCACCGGCTACCACAGCGACTGGTCCGGCCAGGGCCGCCAGAACACTGGCTCCAAGCCGACCGGCGCGAACAGCACCGGCGCCAACAGCACCGGCGCGAACAGCACCGGCGCGGCGTCGACGTCGGCCGCCGCGTCGACGAACGACCAGGGGGTGGACGACCCCGTCGTGGACCCGACCGCTGAGAACCCGGGAGACCCCGCCGCGAGCGTGACGGCAACCGTTGACGCGTCCGCGACCGTCGCTCCGACGGTCGCTCCGCCTGCAGGCGAAAACAACGGCCTCGACGTTCTGGCCCGCGACTGCTCGCAGAGCAAGCTGACTCCGCACGACGGCTTCCAGAAGGCGCCCGCCTGCGTCTCGACCGCGTTCGGCGAGGTCGCTGCGGCAGGCAACGACCCGACGCTGCTCATCACCGACTCGCCGCGGTTCGTCCGCCCGAACACCGCGTTCACCCTCAAGGTGAGCACCCGCAACCTGATCAGGGACCGGTTCCTCGGCGCCGCGGCAGGCGGCTACTACCTGGAGAGCTCGGTGCTCAAGGACGGCATCCAGCGCGGCCACTTCCACACCGCGTGCCGCATGCTGTCCAGCCTCCGCACGGCCCCCGCGCCCGACCCGGTGCCCGCGTTCTTCGTGGCGACGCAGGACAACGGTGGCGGTTCCACCCCGGACACCGTCACGGTGAACATCGACAAGGGCCTGCCGACCCGCGGCATCGCGCAGTGCGCCGTGTGGGCCGGTGACGGGTCGCACCGCATTCCGATGATGGAGCGCGCCAACCAGACCCCCGCCTTCGACGCGGTCCGGATCCTGGTGGGCTGAGAAATGACCGTCCTGACCGATCACGGTGAGCGGGTGGCGGAAGACCCCGGTCCCGCCGCCGAGCTCGCGCCGATGGTCGAGGTCTGGTTCCGCATCCTCGGCGACCACGTCCCCGACGAGGACCGGCGCTGCAAGGCCTGCACCGGCGTGCGTCGTGCGCCGTGGCCGTGCCCGGTGCGGGCGCTGGCCGAGGGGGCCCGGCAGTGGCACGCGCTGGGGCTCTCCGGCCGCGGCAGGCGACTGCCCGGCTTGCGGGGCGCCTCCTGCCCGCTGACGCTGCGGGAGCGCGAGTTCCTGCAGCTGGCCGCGGACGGATGGCGCGACGTCGAGATCGCCGAGCGGCTGGAGGTGCCGGAGCGGACCGTGCGCACCTCGATCCGGCGCATCGGTCGAGCTGTGGGGGCGCCCGACCGGTCGGCCCTGCTCGTGCTCGCGTTGCGGGCAGGCGTCGTAGTTTGACCGCGGTCGGGTAAGACCTGACGCGTGTGGGAGGAGATCGCCGACGTAGCGGTGGTGGGCGCCGGGCCTGCGGGCTCGGCGTCCGCCCTGCGCGTTCTGCAGCTACGTCCGGACGCGCGGGTGCTCGTGTTGGACGCGGCCGCGTTCCCCCGGGACAAGGCCTGCGGCGACGGGGTGGCCGCCCACGTGTTCGACCTCCTCGACGCGCTGGGCGTGCCCGACCTGCGGCCACTCGGCCCGGCCGTGCCCGGGCTGCGGCTGCGGAGCCCGGGTGGCCAGGTGGTCGCCCGCCGCTGCGCCCGCCCCAACCACCCGATCCCGCGGGCCGTGTTCGACGCCCGGCTCGTCGACGCCGCCGTGGCCAGGGGCGCGCTCCTGCGGCGCCACCGCGTGCGGGCCCTGCGGGTCGAGCCGGACCGGGTGGTGATCGACGAGCGGTTCGCCGCCCGAGTGGTGATCGGCGCCGACGGCGCGAACTCCGTCGTGCGGCGGCTGACCGGGGCCCCGCCCACGCCGCCCCGCGCGGTGGCCGTCGCGATCCGGGGCTACGCGCCCACCGCGGCGCGCCCGGACGAGCTCGTGATCGAGTTCGCCCACGGCCGGTACCCCGCCTACGCCTGGGCGTTCCCCGTGGCGGGCGGCGGCGCGAACGTCGGGTTCGGCGTGTTCGACCGCCGCGGCGGCGGATCGCGGCGGGAGCTGCTCGCCGCGCTCGCCCGCCTGCTGCCGGGGGAGGAGCCGGACCCGGCCACGGTCCGCGGCCACCACCTGCCCCTTTCGACCGGGCCGCGCCACCACCCCGACGGGCGGGTGCTGCTGGTCGGTGACGCCGCCGCGCTGGTCAACCCGCTCACCGGGGAGGGCATCTACGACGCGGTGGCCTCCGGCGCGCTCGCGGGCCGGGCCGCGTTGCTCGGGGCGGACGCGGGCCGGGCCCACCGGGCGGCGATGCGCCGCGCGTTCGGGCGCCACCACAGCCACCTCGCCGTGCTCGCCCGGCTCGTGCCGCACCCCCGGTTCCTCGACGCCGCCGTCGCCGCGGCCGCGCGCGACAAGGCGGTGTTCGACGCGGCGGTGGACCTCGGCCTGGCGGGCGGCACGGCGGACTGGCACGCCGTGCGCGTGATCGCCGGTCGTTTGCTACGGCGGGCAGAGGGTGCTGGCGTCCGGTAGCCGCCCGTCCACCAGCAGGCCGTCCACGAGCGAGCTCACGCACTGCGTGCGGGGGAAGGCGCCGGTCGCCGCGCCCTGCCAGCCGATGAACACGGCCGAGGGCAACGACTGCGCGACGGCGCGGGCGGCGTCCATCGACGACCGCGGGCCCGCCGCCGACCCGATCACGACGAGCGGCGGCAGGTCGGACGGGGCGGGTGGCAGCGCCCGGCGGCCCCCGGTGGGCCACGGGGCGCACGCCACGAGGTCGGCCGCCACGCTGGTGCCGAAGAGCGGGTACGCCGTCTGCCACTTCCGGGCGAGGTCCTGGATCTGGGCGGGCGCGATCCGGTTCTGCGCGTCGTTGCAGTCGGTGGCGAGCGCGGCGTCGTAGCGCCCCCGCGGGCCCAACGTGGGGGTGAGCCCGGTGAGCAGCGGCACCGGATCGCCCACCCGGGCCGCCTGCAGCGCGTCGGTGAGCGTGGCCCACGTCGACGGCTCGCCGAGCCCCACCCGGATCGCCATCACGGCCGTGCCCGCGCTGAGCTGCCGCCCGTCCGGGCTGCTCAGCGGCTGGGTGCGCAACGACGTGACCAGCGCGGTGACCGCCTTGCGCGGGTCCGCACCCAACGGGCACACGGAGCGGGACGTGCAGCGTTGGGCGAACGCGTCGAACGCGGCCTCGGTCGTCTGCGCACGGGCCTCCGAGCGCGCGGGCTCGTCGAGGCCCGGGTCGGGCGGCCCGTCCAGGACGAGCCGCCCGACCGCGCGCGGATGGGCGCGCGCCCAGTCGGCCAGCGCCTCGGCGCCGTCGCCGGTGCCCAACGCCGAGAGCCGGACGACGCCGAGGGCCTGCCGCACCGCCTCGACGTCGTCGGCCGCGGCCTCGCTGGAGAAGCCGCCGAGCTGGCCGTCCAACGCGACGTTGCAGGCCTGCACCACGGCGCGGGCCCGTTCCAGGAGGACGCCGGTGTCGGCCGTGGCCGGATCGGCGTCCACCAGCGCGCTGCGGGCGGGCGGATCGGCGCAGTCGAGGGTGTCGGTGCCCGCCCCGCGCCGGTCCAGCCCGATGATCGCGAACTGGCCGAGCAGGTACGACGGCACCTGCGCGGCCATCCGCACGGCCCGCCGCGCCGTCGGGTCCGTGGCGGAGTCGCCCACCACGAGCAGCGGCGGCCGCGCGGCGAGCGGGGTGCGGCCCGGCACGTCGGCCATGCCGGCGCGCACCACGCCGAGGGTCACCGTGCCGAGCGCGGGCTGGTCCGGGTCGAGCGGCACGGTGAGCGTGCCGCAGTCGATGCGCAGCACCCGGTCGGTCGGGATCGGGACGTCCAGGCCGCCGAGAGCGCTCGGCGTGCAGTCGCTCAGCGGGAGGGAGGCGCGCCCGGCCTCGGGGACGGGCAGCGGCGCGGGTGCGCCGGGCGGGGCGGGCGGCACGGGGGGCAGGTCGGCCCGCACCGCCACCGGCGGCCGCGTGGAGGGCCCGACCGTGCAGCCCGCGAGCAGCCCGACGGCCAGCAGGACGGCGCCGAGCACCCGTCGTCGCGCCACGCGTCTCACGGTGCCGCAGGGCCGGTGTGGCGACGGTGAGCCCGGGTGATCGCGTCGAGCCGCACAGCACGCAGGTCGAGACCGCCACGAGGTGCGGTTCGCGCCGATCAACGCCCGCCTACGCCACCCGCGGCGTGGGCTGCGGGCGCTCCAGCTCCAGCCGCACCGCCACCGGCAGCGCGCGCAGGTCGAGCGACGCGCGGGCGGTGGCCAACACCTCGTCGTGCAGCCGGGCGAGCACCGCGCGGACGTCGGCGTCATCGGCCAGCCAGAGCGTGACCCGCAGCGCGGGGGCGGCGGCGGACCCGACCAGCCGGGCCCGCGCCCTCGCCACGCCCGGCAACGTCTCCGCCTGGCTCGCCACGGCCTCGCCCGCCGCGGCCGAGCTGACCCGGATCGTGGTGTCGGCGCCCCCGTTCAGCACGACGTCGGGACGGGGCTCGGGGCGGACCGACCGGGCGACCCAGGTGAGCCCGAACACCGCCAGCAGCACGCCGCCGACGATCGCGACCGACCTCCAGAGCAGCGGCTCGGCGGCCACGATGTCCAGCATGATCGGGTCGAGCAGCGGCCGGGAGGCCCGGCCCGCGCCGAACACGCCGTACGAGAGCAGCGCGACGCCGACCCCGGCGAGGAGCAGCACCAGGCCGATGAGGACGGTGAGCCACCGGTCGCCACCCGCCGACCGCGCGACGGCCGAGCGCGACCGGCGCCGCACCCGCGGGTCGACCGGGGCCGGGGCCTCGGCGGCCCGGTCCCCGCCCTTGCTCATGTCCACCGTCATCGCACGCCCTCCCGCTCCTGCACCGACACCGCCACGCGCGGGGTGCGGCGCAGCGGCAGCTCGGTGAGCAGCTCCTGCACGCGGTCGACCAGGGTCTCGCGCAGCTCGTCCGGCGCGTCATCCCACGCCTGCGCGGTGACCGCCACCCGCCGCTCGGACGCCGTGACGGAGGCGGAGAGGACGTCGTCGGACGCCCGCACGCGGGTGCCGACGAGACGGGCGAGCACGCGCGGTGACGTCGTGACCGTCATGTCGTCCGAGGGGGCGACGAGGCGCAGGTCCGCGCGGCGCGCGGTGAGCGCGACGAGCACCAGGAGCAGCCCGACCACCCCCACGCCGATCGCGGTGCCGCGCACCAGGATGTCGTTCCAGTAAAGGCCCGCGAGCACCCTGCCCCACTCGGGCCACGGCACGAGCAGGCCGCCCTCCTGCTCGGGCAGCACCCACGCGGCCACGACCTCGATCACGACGAGGACGCCCAGCGTCGCGAGCACGATGCCCAAGAGCGGCGCGAGGACGCGCAACACAGCTCGCACGGCGCGCCTACCGCAGCCTGGCCTGCGCCGGGGCGCTCGGGCCGCGCAGCCCGGTGACGGTGACGGCCAGGGTGCGCATCCGATGGCCCGCCAGCCGGTCGAGCTCGACCGCGACCGCGGCCTGCACGGCCTCGACCACCACGCGCACCGCGGTCGGGTACCGCAGCGTGAGCTCCAACCGGACGTCCACGGGTGCGGGCACACCCGTGCCCACGGTGACCCGCGCGCTCGCCCCGTACTCGCCGACGTCGATGCCCGCGATGCTGCGCTCGTTGCGCAGCGTGCCCGGCACGCCGTCGGCCGCGCGCTCGACGATCTTGCGCAGCACCCCGGGGTGGATGTCGAGCCTGCCGCGTTCGGCGGGCTCGGCCAGCGGTGCCCTCATCGATCGCGACCGCGGCCGATGAGCGACGTGACGTCCAGCCGACCGTCGAGCGCCATGCCCACCAGCATGCCGACGATCCCGACCACGAGCGTGATGAGGAACGCGCCGAAACCGCCGATCGAGCCCGCGACGCCGAGGATCAGGCCCGCGAGGAGACCGGTGCGGGTGGCGTTCATGGGTGTCTCCGTTGTGCGAGAGGGGATTGGGGGTTACTCGACGCGCGCGGCCACCGGCGCGACCGGGACCTCGGAGCCGTCGTCGAACTCGGGGAGGTGGATGTCGTTGACGGCGATGTTGACCTCGATCACCTCGAGGCCGGTCATGGCCTCCACGGCGGTGATCACGTTGCGCCGCACCGCCCTGGCCAGATCCACAATAGACGCTCCGTACTCGACGACGAGGTCGAGGTCGATCGCGGCCTGCTTCTCGCCGACCTCCACCTGCACACCGGCGATGTTGGTGACGCCGGTGCCGCCACCGGGGATCCGCTCCCGGATCGCCCCGAACGCGCGCGACACGCCGCCGCCCATGGCGTAGACGCCGGAGATCTCGCGCGCCGCGATGCCCGCGATCTTCTGGACGACCGACGCCGCGATGGTGGTCTTGCCCTGCGCCGTGTCGTCGGCGAGCCGCGCGGGCGAGCCGAGCGCGCCGGTGGGGCCCGCCACGCTGCCCGTGGTGGTGGCCGTGCTTGCGGGGGTTGTCATCCTGAGCTTCCTCCTGGGGTCGTCGTAAGTGGTCGGTGGTAGGACGCGGGCGGCCCGGGGAAGCTCACGCCGACTCACCCGTTCGGGTGTAGCGGAGCAGGAGGGCGCCGTCCTCCTCCAGTGCTCCCACGAGCCGCAACGAGCGCGGCGGCGACCCGGAGGGCCCCACGGCGATGCGACCCGCCTCGCCCGCCGCGAGCACCGGGGCGACGGTGAGGCAGAGCTCGTCGACGAGGTCGGCGGCCACCAGGTCGCCGAAGAGCCGCGGGCCGCCTTCGCACAGCACGCGGTGCAGGCCGCGGCGCCCGAGCTCGTCCAGCACCGCGGCGGGGGAGAGCGGGTCGAGCACGACGACGTCGGCGCCCGCGGCCGCCAGCGTCGCCCGCCGGTCCGCGGGCGCGTCGGGGCCGGTGAGCACGATCGGCGCGACCTGGGTGTCGGTGAAGAGGCGCGCGCCCGGGTCCAGGTCCGCCGAGCCGGTGACGACGGCGATCGGCGGCGGGGTCGCCCGGCCGCGGCTGGGCTTGCGTGCGCCGCGGTAGTCCTCGGTGCGCACGGTGCCCGCGCCGACGAGGACGACGTCGGCGAGCTCCCGGAGCGTGCCGAACACGCGGCGGTCGGCGTCGCCGCCCAGCCCGCCGGAGCGGCCGTCGACCGTGACCGCCCCGTCCGTGCTCGCGACGAAGTTGACGCGCACGTGCGGCGCCGTGAGCCCGTCCGGGTAGGCGTAGTGCGTGGTGAGGTCGACCGCTGCGGAACCGGTCGTCGGGGCTCCGGGGAGCAGTGTGCGCACGCCGACATCCCAGCACGTCGTCGGGCCGCTGCCCATTCCGGTGACAGCGTGTCTCGCGGCGGTGTGGCCCGGGTGACCGTGGCACGATGGCCCACGCTGGAGCACC
>DATAOO010000310.1:0-2280 GCA_036265695.1 Pseudonocardia sp.
GGAGTACGACCCGTTCAGCCCGGTGTTCCAGGCCGATCCCTTCCCGGTGTACCGGTGGATGCGCGACGAGGCGCCGGTGTTCTACAGCGAGAAGTGGAACTGGTGGGCGCTCTCCCGTTTCGAGGACGTGCGCGCGGCCGCACTCGACCCCGCCACCTACCTGTCGTTCGAGGGCATCGACATCGACGACACGGCCAAGGACCAGAACCCGCCCGGCTTCCTGCCCAACGTCGACAACCCCCGCCACGACCAGATCCGCGCCGTGGTCCAGCCGCCGCTGCTGCCCGGCCGCGTCAACGAGCGCGCCGACGTCGTGCGCGGCACCGTGCGCAGGCTGATCGACGTCTGGCGCGGCCGCGGCTCCGTCGACCTCGCGCAGGAGCTGGCCTGGCCGTTGCCCAACGAGGTGTTCTTCGACCTGCTCGGGCTGCCCGAGAGCGGGCCCGACCGGGCCCGGCTGGAGCGCTGGGTGCACGAGCTCAAGGACCGCAAGCCCGACGACGCCCGGCTCACCCCCGTCGCCAAGGCGGCCACCGCGGGCATCCAGTCCTACTTCGTCGACCTGCTCAACGAGCGGCGCCGCAACCCGCGGCAGGACCTGGTGACGCACCTGGTCACCGGCGAGATCGACGGCGTGCCGTTCGCGGACGAGCACATCGACGACGCCTCGGAGATCATGGGCCTGATGCTCGTGCTGTTCCTCGGCGGCGTGGAGAGCACAGCGGGCCTGGTGGGCACGCTGTTCAAACTGCTCGCCGAGAACCCCGACCAGCGCGAGATCCTGCGCGCGAACCCCGAGCTGATCCCCGACGCCGTCGAGGAGGCCATCCGCATCGCCACGCCGTTGCAGCTGGTCGGGCGCACCACGTCGCGCGAGGTCACGCTGCACGGCGTGACGATCCCGGCGGGCGGGCGCGTGGTGCTGGTGTACGGCGCCGCCAACCGCGACGAGCGCCGCTTCGCCGATCCCGACCGCTTCGACGTCACCCGCGGCAAGCAGCGCCACCTGGGCTTCGGCGAGGGCATGCACGGCTGCATCGGCGCGCCGCTGGCCCGGCTGGAGGCCAAGATCGCGCTGGAGGAAGCGCTGCCGCTCATGGGCGACTACACGATCACCGATGTGCCCGAGCGCTACAAGACCACGCCGAACATGTACGTGTGGGAGCACCTGCACCTGGCGTTCCCGGTCACCGAAGCAGCGCACCGCGACCCCCGCGGCCGCGTCGAGACCGCGGGCCACCACACCGACACCACCGTCGTCACCCGCGAGCTGGAGACCGAGGTGCGGGTCGCGGCCAAGGACGAGCGGGCCGAGGGCGTCGTCGCGCTCACGCTGAAGACGCTCGACGGGGCGCCGCTGCCCGAGTGGGCGCCGGGCGCGCACGTCGACCTCATCCTCGGCGGCGGGGTGCCCAACCGGCAGTACTCGCTGTGCGGTGACGTGGCCGATCGCAGCGCCTACCGCTTCGGCATCCTGCGCGACGCGGACGGTGGCGGCGGTTCGCGGCACGTCCACGACCGCCTCGCCGCGGGCGACGTCGTGCGGGTGCGCGGGCCCCGCAACAACTTCGCGCTCGTCCCCTCGCCGCGCTACCTGTTCATCGCGGGCGGCATCGGGATCACGCCGATCCTGCCGATGATCGCCGCTGCTGAGGCCGCGGGCGCCGAGTGGCGGCTCGTCTACGGCGGCCGCACCCGCGCATCGATGGCCTTCCTCGACGAGTTGGCGGTGCACGGCGACCGCGTGACGGTGTGCCCGCAGGACGAGACGGGCCTGCTGGACCTCGCGACCCTGCTCGGCACCCCCGAGCCCGACACGCTCGTCTACTGCTGCGGGCCCGAGCCGCTGCTCGCCGCGGTCGAGGCGCGGTGCGCGGGGTGGCCGTCGTCCGCGCTGCACCTGGAGCGGTTCGCCGCCCGGCCGATCGGCGCGCCGGTGCGCGCCGAGGCGTTCGACGTCGAGCTGGCCCGCAGCGGCCTGACCCTCACCGTGCCGCCGGAGCTCTCCATCCTCGACGTCGTCGAGGCGGCCGGGGTCGGTGTGCTGTCCTCCTGCGCGGAGGGCACCTGCGGCACCTGCGAGACCACCGTGCTGGACGGGCGGCCCGACCACCGCGACTCCGTGCTCACGGCGGCCGAGCAGGGCACGAACCGCTGCATGCTGATCTGCGTCTCCCGCTCCTGCACCGACCGGCTGGTGCTCGACCTCTGATCGCGGCCGGACGGCCCTCGCGGGCGGGCGGCGTCCCGCTCGCCCGCGATCAACGGCCCGATCTTCTA
>DATAOO010000311.1:0-3880 GCA_036265695.1 Pseudonocardia sp.
CGCCAGCCCGCCGAACATCTCCGCCGCGAACGCCTGCAATCGCGGCCTGACCTGCTCCATCTCCTCCGGAGTCACACCCGCAACAAGATCACAGCAGGTGCCGGATCAACGGTAACGACACACCTAACAAAGTACTACTAGGAGGGTGCTGAAGAACTCCGCCCGTAGCGAGCGGCGGCCAGGTGGCGTCATCGCAAGGCGGACGCCGCGGCGGCGTCCAACGCGGCGAGGGCGCCGCCTGGGCGTCGCGCAGTAGGGCCGAGTTCTTCAGTGCGCTCCTAGCGTCGGTCTGCGGCGGGCTTACGCCGTGGCGCGGTGCGGCACCGGGATGCCTGCCTCCCACGGCAGCACCCGGCCGAACTGCACGAGCTCGCCGTAGAACGCCGGGTCGAAGGCGTCGCCGACGGCGAGTTCGACGGGCCACGCGGCGGCCTGCTCCGGGGTCTGCGCGCTGCTCATGTCGGCGAACCAGGGCCGCGACGCCGCGGTGTCGATCAGACCGGGGCAGAGCGCCGCGACGAGGACGCCGCGCGCGAGGTCCCCGTCCCGCCGCTCGCGCGCGATCGCCCGCACCGCCGCGACCTGCGCGACCTTGGACGGGATGTTGAGCCACGTCCCGAACTCGTCCCGCCCGGCCTTCACGGCGGCGCGCCACTCCGCGACGAGCGCGTCGACGGCGTCGAGGCCCGTGGTGGCGGCCGCCGCGAACCGGGCGCGGACGCGCTCGTCGAGCTTGTCGAGCGTGCCCAACGCGCTGGCCACGATGAGCAATCGTCCGCCGGGCCGCATCCGCGGGGCGAACTCGCGCAGCACGCGGGTCGTGGCCAGGTTGTTCGTCTCGGCGACGGCGTCGACCTCGGCGGCCGGGTCGGCGTCCGGGCTCATCCGGGAGGTGGCGTTGGAGAAGACGATGTCGACCTCGCCCAGCTCCGCGGCGAGCGCGGTGATCGCGTCGGGGTCGCGGACGTCGAGGACGCGGCCGTCGACCCGGGCGCCGGTGGTGGGCAGCGCGGCGACCGCGGCCCGGACCCGTTCGGGGTCGCGACCGGTGAGCAGAACGCGGTCGGCGGGCCGCAGGCGCGCGGCGAGCCCGGCGACGAGCGCGCGTCCGAGGCCCTGGTTGGCCCCGGTGACGAGGGCGGTGCGGGATTCCATGACCTCGACGCTACGAGCGTGGAAGCCATGCGGGAAGCGACAGTTCGACACATCAGCCATACCCTTCTCGCATGGCCGATTTCACGCCGACCGGGTTGCGGGTGCTCGTCGAGACCGCCCAGGCCGGGTCGTTCACCGCCGCGGCCCGCGCGCTCGGGTACACGCAGTCGGCGGTGTCGCGGCAGGTTGCGGCCCTGGAGTCGACGGCGGGTGTGCCGCTGTTCGAACGGCGGCGCGACGGCGTCGCGCTCACCCCGGCGGGCTCCCGGCTCCTGCGCCGCGCCGTTCGGGTGCTGGACGAGCTCGACGCGGCCGCGCGGGACGTCGCCACGCCGAACGCGTCCGGGCCGGTGCGGCTCGGGGCGTTCGCCACCGCCGTCGCCGGGCTGGTGCCCGCGGCGCTGGCGACGCTCCCGCCGGACCTCGTCGTCACCGTGCGGGAGGGCACCACGCCGACGCTCACCCGCGCCCTGCGCGCCGGGACCCTCGACCTGGCCGTGCTCGCCCAGACCCCGCCCTTCCGGCCGCCGGACGCCGAGTCGCCGCCGCTCGCGCTCACGGTGCTGGCCGAGCGTGAGCTGCTGGTGGTCGTCGGGCCGCGGCACCCGTTCGCGGGCCGCCGCGCGGTCGAGGTGGCCGAGCTCGCGGGCCAGGTCTGGGTGGCGGGCGGCGCCGATGCGCCGCTGGGGGTGTGGCCCGGCGTCGCCGACCGCCCGGACGTGCGCTACGTGGTGCGCGACTGGTGGGCCAAGCTGCAGATCGTCGCAGCGGGTTTGGCCATCACGACGCTGCCGCCCGTCGCACTCGGGGTGCTGCCCGCGGGCCTGCACGCGGTCGCGGTGCGCGGCGAGCCGCAGGAGGCGCGGCGGCTCGTCCTCGCCCGCCTCCCGGGCCCGCAGGCGGGTGCCGCGGCCGCCGTCGCGGAGGCGCTTGCGACGTCCGGTGACCGGGCGCACACTCAGGCATGGCCGTCTTCAAGCTGAAGTCGAAGGCCTCCTACGAGGGCGGCGGCGTCGAGGTCAGAGCCAAGATCTCGATCGTCGTGCGCTGGCGGGACTCGCTGGAACGACGACGGTTGGCCGCGGAGCTCAGCACCTACACCACCCCGCGCGAGCTGACGGAGCTCGAGGCGCTCATGGGGCGCTACGAGGACCAGGAGACGGCGGAGATGCGGGAGATCCTCGCGGCGCAGGCGGACGGCAGGCGGTTCGCGCACCGGGCCGGGCCGTTCGGCTAGAGCCGCACCGAGACGAACGGCTCGCTCCCCGGCACGAGTGCGACCGGGCCGAGCGGGCCGTAGCGGCTCGCGTAGGACACGGCGGCGGCGAGGTCGATCACGCCGTTGCTGTGCTGCGCGTCGTCGAACTCGGTGGAGAGCACGCCGAACGCGGCGCCCCGGCCGTCGAGGAAGCCGCTGCCGGAGTCGCCGGGGACACCCGGCGGCCGGGTGGCGACGTAGTGCAGCAGGCCGCTCGCGTCGTCGCCGAGGCTGGTGCCCTTCCGGACCGCGGCCTTGCCGTCGTTCGGCGAGTAGCTCACGACGGGTTCACCCTTGCGCAGCCCGTCGGTGTCCAGGCCGTTCGGGCCGCCCAGCACCGGCACGGTCGGGTTGACGCGGGCGGCGTCGGCCGGGGCGAGCGCGACGAGGGCGAAGTCGTTGTACGCGCACCGCTGGGAGTCGCGTTCCCCCCGTTCGCGCATCGTGATCCACGAGCTGTAGGCGAGCTTCGCGGTGCTGGTGCCGCCGTCGCGGCGGCGCACGAGCACCGTCGTGCCGATCGGCAGCGTCGGCTCGACGCAGCCGGACCCGACGGCGTCCGACCCGGTGCCCGCGCAGTGCGCGGCCATCCCGAGGTAGGTGCCGCCGCCCGCGGAGTAGACGAAGTTGGCGGTGCAGGCGTTGCCCGAGCGGGCGTCCAGCGGCGTCAGCAGCGCGACGCCGGGCCGGATCGTGGCGGACGCGGCGGGCGCCCACCGCGGGGTGGCCGTCGCGACGCCGGGGACGAAGAGCAGGAGGAGACCAACGGTCGACGCGGCCAGGAGGCGGATCACGGGACGGACGGTAGGCGCGCCACGATCCCGATAGGCCGAACTCCACCCGGGCGGGGTGGCCCCGATCGGGGCGCGGCGGATACTGCGGGTGTGATCGAACAGCGCTGGGTGGCCGAGGTCGGCGAGGACAACGCTCATTGGCTCGCGACGGAGAGCCGCACCGCGCGGCTGGCCCGCGAGTACCGGCCGGTCGACCTGGGCGGCGGACGGCTGGCCCTGTCGAAGCGGGCGCTCGGGGCGTCGCGCGAGCTGGGCGAGGAGGAGGACGGCTACATCACCGAGGACGGCGAGGGCCTGCGGATCTGGATGGGCGACGACGCCTTCGAGCTGGAGCTCGAGGAAGGGTAGGAACGCGGGCCTGCTGCTGCGCGCCGCCGCTCGTCACGGGCGGAGCTCCGCCGCGCCCTCCGCACCGCGCACGAGCCGCAGCCGCAGGGCCAGCTGCAGCTCCAGTGCGCGCTCCGGCGCGGACCAGTCGGGGCCCAGCAGCACGCCGATCCGGTCGAGCCGCTGGGCCACCGTGTTGGCGTGCACGTGCAGCCGCAGGGCGGCCCGCCGTGGGCTGGCGCCACACGCGAAGTACGCCGCGAGCGTGTCGACGAGCTCGGTGCCGCGGGCGGCGTCGTAGTCGAGGAGCGGGCCGAGCACGCGCGCGAGGTAGGCGTCGACGTCG
>DATAOO010000312.1:0-3559 GCA_036265695.1 Pseudonocardia sp.
AGCCCTGACCGGACCGCCTCGAACGCTCCGCAGCGGAAGACGGGCCGCCTGCTCGGCGTTGTCGCAGGTGGAGGTGGTTGAGACGACGAACGAGGTGGTTTGTTGCGTCGAATGCGGCGATGAGCTGCTGGCCGAGCGGGCTGAGCTGGGCTACACCTACTGCACGAAGGACGCCTGCCAGGCCAAGCGCTACCGTGGGCTGGTGGTTACGACGGTCGGCATGAACAAGAGCGGCGACACCGTCGTTGTCGGGGATGCCGCCGAGATCCGTGAGCGTGGCGAGGCGGGGGAGTTCGCCCGCAAGGACACCGGCCTCGGCTTGGACTACCGGCCGCTGGGCGCGGGCGCTCGCGCGGTGCGGCGGGCGCCGCAGCCGCCACCGCGGCGGCGCACCGCGCGGGCGTGGACGGCGGATCAGGAGCGGCTGGTCCGCGTCTACCACGACATGGGGCTCAACCCCCGGCAGATCGCCGAGCGGGCCCGCGAGAGCGCGCCGCGGCTCGCGATCACCGAGTCGCTCGCGGTCCGCATCCTCTCCGCGCCCCACCGCTGATACCGCTCTGTCCTTCGCGGCCCGACGCCGTTCGTTCATCGGGTGCCGCCCGCGTGTCGCGCGGGCGCGGACCCTGGAGGAAACGATGTCGAAGTTCGTGTTCGCCTACCGCGGCGGCCGCGGGATGGCCGCAACGCCCGAAGCGCAGGAGAAGGCGATGGCGGAGTGGGGTGCCTGGTTCGGATCGCTGGGCGGGAACCTCGTGGACGGCGGCAGCCCGTTCGGTGCGGCCGTCACCGTCCAGCCCGACGGCGGGTCGACCGAAGGCGGTTCGGCGGCGCTCACCGGCTACAGCGTCGTCGACGCTTCCGACCTCGCCACGGCGGCCGCGCTCGCGAAGGGGTGTCCGCTGCTGGCCGACGGCGGCACCGTCGACGTCTACGAAGCGCTGGCGATGTAGTGGGCAGGCGGCGGTCACGGGGCGACCGGTGGTGCCGGTCGGAGTGGCCGCCGCCGCGCAATTTCCGTCGTCGCGGCCGGGATGATCGGACCGATCCCGAGTCGCCGGAGATCACCTCGGCGATCGAGGCCGTGTTGCCCGGCTGGGGCGACGCCGATCGGACGGCGATGTCGGCCCGGCCCGCCACCAGCGGCGCGACGCCACTGCGGCGACGACGGCGCCTACGGTGTTGAGCAGCACGTCGTCGACGGAGGACACCCGGTCCAGCTGCAGGGCGTACTGCGCGGTCTCGATCAGCAGCGAACAGCCCGCCGCGAGCGCCGTGATCCGCGGCACGGACGCCAGAGCGGCGAACCGCATCGGGGTGAAGAACCCCAACGCGGCGAAGACCAGCAGATTGCCCACGATGCCCAGCAGCCCCATCGTGGGCAGGTCCTGCAGCGGTACCAGGCTCAGCCTGCCGGGCACGATGCCCGCCCCGGAGCCGGGCATCAGCACCAGCCACACGAAGGGCAGCGTTCCGTAGACCATGCCCACCTCGGCCGACGACAGCGCCCACGCCGAGGGGACGCCCGCGGCGAGCCGACGGCGCGCCAGCGCCCACACCACCAGCGCGGCAAGCGGCAGCGCGACCACCGTCATGAGCACCACGCCGTTGAAGGTGTCGAAGCAGCCGTGCCACCGCCCGGCCGAGCAGGCCCCAGCCGACATCAGCAGCGGTCGTCGCACGGCGAACGCGGCGCTCGCCACGGCGAGCAACGCGACGCCGAGCAGTGTGCGGCGACGGGCGCGGCCGGGCCGGGACGCGAGGTGGGGCACACGGCTATTGAAACGAACGGCCGTTGCTGCACCACAGGGCCCTTCGCGGAAACCCGTTGGCGAACCACGCCGCCCACCGCTACGTTGCCGGAGTCCGTGCAAGAGATCCAGGAGGTGATACCCGTGAACGCGATAGCGACAAGGGTGCTCCCCTCCGGGGTCACGGTCGGGCGATAGGTCGTCCGGGAGCGCCGTTCACACGCACTCCCGAAAGGCACGACCATGCGATTCACCACCGAACAACGCCTCGACGACGGCGTCCTCGAGCGCGGGTTCACCCTCGGCGAGATCCCCGGCATCCTGTGGACGCCCGGATCCGCACCGGCCCCGTTGATCCTGCTCGGCCATCCCGGCGGACTGCACACGATGTACCCGCGGCTGGCGGCCCGGGCCCAGGTCTGCGCGGCGGCGGGCTTCGCCGCGGCCACCATCGAACTGCCCGGCTGCGGTGACCGGCCCCGCTCCGCCGCCGCCGAGGAGGCCCGGGCCGACCTGCGGGGGGCGCTGGCGGCAGGAGCGCCGGTCGACGACGCGATCGTCGACCGGCTCGTCCTCCCGCTGGTCGACACGTCGGTCCCGGAGTTGCGGGCCGCCGTGGACGCCCTCCTCGCGCTGCCCGGGATCAGCGGGCCGGTCGGGTACGCGGGAGGGGTGATCGCCATCGGCATCCGGCTGGCGGTGGTCGAGCCGCGCATCGCGGCCGCGCTCCTGTTCGCCGGGAGCTTCGTTCCCCGCGCCCTGTTCGAGGAGGCCCGGCGGGTCAGCATCCCGCTGCTGGTCCTGCTGCAGTGGGACGACGAGGGGAACGACCGGCAGATGGCCCTGGACCTGTTCGACGCCTTCGGCACCCGCGAGAAGACGCTGCACGCCAACATGGGCGGGCACGCCGGCGTTCCGCAGTTCGAGGGGGAGGCCGGGAACCGGTTCTTCGCCCGGCACCTCAGCTGAGGCACGCCGTACCCGATTACGGCAATTGGTTGAAAGGAGATGAGCGCTGACGCTCGCCCAATGACGTCGGAGGCGCCCGTCTCATCCCCGTCACCCGGGGAATCTCGGCGGCAGGGCGTTCTGAAGGCCGCGCGGAGGGGCACGCCGCCAAAAGGTCACGTGGCGATCGTTCGGTTTGGGGGTGGGGGAAGCCGGTACTGTCGTCGCCACCCTCCGGAGTTCCGCACCACCCGGATCGGTCGCGGCGCCGCCCCCCTCCTTCGGCGACGTGGCTCGATCGCAACCTGCCGACCTGCGCTGCTCGCCGTGGCGTTGGGGCTGTTCGCCATCGGCTACCCGCGGCTGGCCCGCGACGTGCCGCACGCGGCCACCTTCGCCGCGCTGCTCACCCACGGCCTGGGCCGCACGGTGGGTGGGGCGGCCGCGTTCGTGGCGGTGTTGTCCGACAACTGCGTGCAGAGCGGCCTCTACGGCCTGCTCGGGGGGATCCTGGCGGGGCAGCTGGGCGGCGCGTGGTGGGGGTGGGCGCTGTCGCTTGGGCGGTGGTGGTCGCCGCCACCGCCCGCACCGACCTGGCAGGCGCCCACGAGACGCTGGCCACTCTGCACGGACGGCTGCGACGCACCGAAAACCCGTGGATCCCGACCTGATGCTTACGCTCCGTGGCGGGCAAGGGCGGCCAAGCCCTCCTCGATGCTGACGCGCGGGGCCCAGCGCAGCGACTCGCGCGTGCGGCGCTGGTCGAACCAGTGAGCCGTGCTGAGCTGCTCGGCGAGGAACCGCGTCATCGGCGGCTCGCCCAGCCGGCGCGCCACCGGGGTGGCCCAGAGGGCCTCGAC
>DATAOO010000313.1:0-7625 GCA_036265695.1 Pseudonocardia sp.
CGAGGGGGCGCGGGTGCTCGCGCTGCTGGGCGACTCGGTGACCACCGACCACATCTCCCCCGCGGGCTCGATCAAGGCCGACACCCCGGCCGGGCAGTACCTGATCGAGCACGGCGTGGAGAAGCGGGACTTCAACTCCTATGGGAGCCGCCGCGGCAACCACGAGGTGATGATCCGCGGCACGTTCGCAAACATCCGGCTCCGCAACCTGCTGCTGGACGGCGTCTCCGGCGGCTACACCCGCGACTTCACCGCGGGCGGCGAGCAGGCCTTCATCTACGACGCGGCGCAGAACTACGCCGCAGCGGGCACGCCGTTGGTGGTGCTGGGCGGCAAGGAGTACGGCTCGGGCAGCTCGCGTGACTGGGCCGCAAAGGGCACCGCGCTGCTCGGGGTCAAGGCCGTGATCGTCGAGAGCTACGAGCGCATCCACCGCTCCAACCTCATCGGCATGGGCGTGCTGCCGTTGCAGTTCCCCGACGGCGAGACGGCCGCCTCCCTCGGGCTCGACGGCACCGAGACGTTCACGATCACCGGCGTGACCGCCCTCAACGACGGCTCCACCCCGCGCACGGTGCACGTGAGCGCGGCCAAGGACGGCGGCGGTGAGTCGGGCGAGACCGTCGAGTTCGATGCGCGGGTGCGCATCGACACCCCTGGTGAGGCCGACTACTACCGCAACGGCGGCATCATGCAGTACGTGCTGCGGGGCATGCTGCGCAGCTGATGGCCATGTCGGTGACCGACCGCCCCCCGCGCGGTCGGTCACCGATTGGTCGACGGAACGCTGGCGTCAACGTTTGCTTGACATGAGGTCGGCGGCGAGACCATCGAGCAGGTAGCGCAGGCCGCGTTCGAACAATCCGTCCAGCTTCAGGTCGTAGCCCTGGGCGACCAGGCGCGTGAAGTGCGGGTAGCCGCCCTCCCGGGTGATCTCCCGCAGCTCGTGCTGGTGCGCCGCCACCCACTCCTCGCTGGTGAGGCCGCTGGCGGCGACCTCGGCGGCCTCGCTCTCCAGGTTCACCGCGACGCCGCGCACGAACGTGAAGAGGGTGAGGTGGACGTCGAACGCGAGGGTGGTGGCGAGCCCGGCCTCGGCGAGCGCCGCGAGCACCCACTCCGTGTACGCGAGCCCGCCCGCGACGGCCTGGGGCCGGGTGAGCGACAGCGCGGGCGCCAACCACGGGTGCCGGCGGAACGCCGCCCACAGCGAGCGCGCCGCCACCTCCAGCCGCGGCCGCCAGCCCGGGGGCGCCGCGGCGGGCAGCCGGGCCTCGCGCAGCACCGCGTCCATCATCCGCAGCAGCAGGTCGTCCTTGTCCCGGACGTGCCGGTAGAGCGACATCGGCCCGGCGCCGAGCTCCGTGGCCACCCGCCGCATCGACAGCCCGTCGAGCCCTTCGGCGTCGGCGATCATCACCGCCGCCGCGACAATGCGCCCGACATCGAGAAAGCGCTCCGCCCGCGCCCCGCCGACCGCCGGGGTCGCGGGTCGCCGCGCCGCCCGCGCCCCGGCCGGATTCCCGGCGCGACGCGGCGGAGCGGGCGCGGCACTCGGCGTGCCCGCCTCCGCCGGCGTCACCACGATCGTCCCGACCCCGGGCACCGGGCGCACCAGGCCGTCGTCGCGCAGCGCGGCGAGCACGCGCGTCGCCGTGGCGATCGCCACCCCCCACCGGCGGGTGATCTCGCGGGCGGACGGCACGCGCGCGCCGGGCGCCAGCTCGCCGCGCTGGATCTGCGCCCGCAGCTCGCCCGCGATCCGCACGGAGGGTGGCTCGGTCACCCCACACCTCCGGTCAGCTCGTGTGTCGCACCGCGACCCTAGCGTCGGCGGCGCTGTACTAGTGCGCACTAGTACACTTCTCGACAACCTGAGCGTACGCTGTACGCTAGCCGCATGGTGAACATCTTGATCTCCGGCGCGGGCATCGCGGGACCGGCCCTCGCGTACTGGCTCAGCGCCGCAGGCCACGAGGTCACGGTCGTGGAGCGGTCCGACGCGGTGCGCCCCGGCGGTCAGGCCGTGGACCTGCGCGGGGCGGGGCGCACCGTCGTCGAGCGGATGGGCGTGATGGACCGGGTGCGGTCGGTCGCGCTCGACCAGCGCGGCGTCGCCTGGGTGGACACCCGCGGCCGGGTCACCGCCCGCATGCCCGTCGACACGTTCGCAGGCGAAGGGATCATCTCCGAGATCGAGGTGCTGCGCGACGACCTCGCCGACGTCCTGCACGAGGCCACCCGCGCACGCGTCCAGTACGTGTTCGGCGACACCGTGACCGCGCTGCGGCAGGACGACGAGGGCGTCGACGTCACGTTCGAGCAGGCGCCACCGCGGCGGTTCGCGCTCGTGATCGGGGCCGACGGCCTCTACTCACCGGTCCGGCGGCTGGCCTTCGGCGGCGACGCGGGCCTGCACCCGCTGGGCTGCGCGATGGCCTGGTTCAGCGCTCCGCCGACCGACCTCGACGGTTGGTACCTCATGCACAACGCGCCGGGGGGCCGGGTGGCGTCGCTGCGCCCCGGCCGCACCCCCGAGGCGTCCAAGGCCGGGCTGGGCCTGCGGGTGGACCCGCGCACCGCGCTGCCCCGCGACGCCGACGGCAGGCGGGCGCTGCTCAGCCGGGCCTTCGCGGACGTGGGCTGGAAGGCGCCGATGCTGCTCGACGCCATGGGCACCGCCGCGGACTTCGCGTTCACGAACGTCGCGCAGGTGCGCCTGCCGCGGTGGTCGCGGGGCCGGGTGGCCCTCGTCGGCGACGCCGCCGCCTGCCCGACCCCGCTCACCGGCCTCGGCACGTCCGTCGCGCTGGTGCAGGCCTACGTGCTCGCGGGCGAGCTGGCCCGGGCGGGCGGCGACCATCACGCGGCGTTTGAGAGCTACGAGGTCCTCGCCCGGCCCTACGTCGCGAACGCGCAGCAGCTCCCGCCCGGCGGCGTCAACGGCTACGCCCCGCGCAGCGCGTTGGCGATCCGGCTGCGCACGGCGTCGATGCGGGCGATGACCCGCTGGCCGATGCGGCCCATCCTGGAGCGCCAGTTCGCGAAGGCGGGCGACATCGCCCTCCCCGACTACGCGCTGTGTCAGGCGGGGTGAGCGGGGTCGATCCACGGCACGTGCTCGGGGTCGGCCACCCCCTCGATGTCGAGGTTGACCACGACCGGGTCCTGCCCGCTGCGGGTGAGCACGCACTCCAGCGGGGTGTCGTCCAGGGCGTTGATCTCCTGGTGCGGAACGAACGGCGGCACGAAGATGAACCCGCCCGGCCCGGCCTCCGCGGTGAACTCCAGCCGCTCGCCCCAGCGCATGCGGGCCCGCCCGCGCACCACGTAGATCACGCTCTCCAGCTCGCCGTGGTGGTGGGCGCCGGTGCGGGCGCCGGGGTGGATCGTGACCGTGCCCGCCCAGAGCTTCTCCGCCCCCGCCCGGTCGTGCGTCACCGCCGCGGCGCGGTGCATGCCGGGCGTCTGCGGCGTGTTGGTGTCGAGCGCGTCGCCGGGGATCACCCGCACCCCGTCGGTGCGCCAGTCGCGCGTCATGGCCCCGACGTTAGCGCGACGCCAGCCGTTCGCGGGTGGCCGCGTCGGCCGGGAAGAACGACTCGACGGCCACCTCGGCCAGCGTGACGTCGTGCGGGCCGCCGAAGGTCGTCAGCGCCGAGTGGAACGCGAGGTCGCCGTCGGGGTCGGCGAACGTGACGGTGAGCAGCAGCTCCTGCGCGGCCGGGTCGGGTCGGGCGTCGAGCACCTCGGCGACGCCGGGGTAGCCGCGGACCTCCCGGTGCAGGGCGGCCAGCCGGGCGTCGCCGCTCCAGCGCAGCGCCCGTTCCAGGCGGTGGCCGAGGTGCGCGATCCACCCCCCGGGCTCCCGCACGCGCCGCAGGAGGCCGCCGGGGTGCAGCCCGATGCGGTAGGCGTTGGGCGCGGCCAGCAGCTCGGGGGCGACGCCGCGCAGCAGCGGCTCGACACCCGCGTTGGTCATCAGCACGTCGCCCCAGCGGTCGAGCACGAGCGCCGGGTAGGGCTCGTGGCCGGAGAGCAGGTGGGCCAAGGCCTCGCGGGCCGAGCGCAGGTGTTCGGCGCCGAGGTCGGACTCGGCGTAGGCCGGGGCGTAGCCCGCCGCGAGGACGAGCGCGTTGCGCTCCCGCAACGGCATATCCAGGTGCTCGGCTAGGTGCAGCAGCAGCTCGCGGCTGGCCCGGGCGCGGCCGGTCTCGACGAAGCTGAGGTGCCGCGCGGACACGCCGCTCACCGACGCGAGGTCGAGCTGGCTCCGCCGGGCCACCTGGCGCCAGTGCCGGAGCAGGTCGCCCACCGTCGGCGCGGTCCGCATGACCGAGACGCTAGCCGCCCCGCCGTACCCGGGACGACTACCTGGGAGGTAATCGACCCCATGACCTGCCGCGGGCAGTCTCGATGGCATGACAACCTTCGACACCATCGCCAACGCCTACATCACCGCCTGGAACGCAGGCGACGCCGACCGCGAGCAGGCCGTCGCGGCCGCGTTCGCCCCGGACGCGACCTACACCGACCCGCTCGCCCACGTGTCCGGCCGGGCCGCGATCGCCGAGCTCATCGGGGGCGCGCAGCAGCAGTTCGCGGGTTGGACGTTCCGGCTCGCGGGGCCGGTCGACGGCCACCACGGCCAGGCCCGCTTCACCTGGGCGCTCGGCCCGGAGGGCGGTGAGGCGCCCGTCATCGGCTTCGACGTCGTCACCCTCGACGACGACGGGCTGATCACGAGCGTGCTGGGCTTCCTCGACAAGGTGCCCGCCGCCGCCTGACCGCCGACTTCGCACCCTTTCGGCATCTTCGCACCCCGCCGGCGGGTGCGAAGTGCACGCGAGGGGTGCGAAGTCGGGGTGGGGCGGGCTACGTCGCGGTGGCCAGCGTCAGCGCGTGGCGGCCCGCGGGATCCGTCCAGGTGCGGGTGACCTCGTAGCCGGTGGCCTCCAGCCAGCCGCGCACACCGCCGGGCCGGAACTTCGCCGAGATCTCGGTGACGAGCTCCTCGCCGTCCGCGAAGGGCACGGTGAGATCGAGCCCGGCCACGCGCACGGTCATCGCCCGCCGGGCCCGCAGCCGCATCTCGATCCACTCGTGGCGGCTGTCCCACACCGCGTGGTGGTCGAACGCGTCGACGGCGAAATCGGCGGAGAGCTCCCGGTTGAGCACGCGCAGGACGTTGCGGTTGAACGCGGCCGTGACGCCCTGCGCGTCGTCGTAGGCGGCCACCATCGTCGGCACGTCGACGACCATGCTCGTGCCCAGGAGCAGCCGCTCCCCCGCCCGCAGCACGCCGCGCAGCGTGGTGAGGAACGCCGCCCGGTCGCGGGGGCGCAGGTTGCCGATCGTGCCGCCGAGGAACGCGACCGTGCGCCGGGCTCCGCGGGGCAGGCGGTCGAGGTGTCGGGTGAAGTCGCCGACCACGCCGTGCAGCGCGAGCCCCGGGTAGTCCGGGGCGAGCGCCTCCATCGCCGCGCGCACCGCCGACGCGCTCACGTCCTGCGGCACGTAGGTGGCCAGGCCCCCGGCCCGGCGGAACGCGTCCAGCAGCAGCCGGGTCTTCACCGACGAGCCGGAGCCCAGCTCGACGAGCGTGTCGGCCCGGGCGAGCGCGGCGATCTCGTCGACCGCGCCCTCCAGCAGGGCGCGCTCGGTGCGGGTCGGGTAGTACTCGGGGAGCCGGGTGATCTCCTCGAACAGCTCGCTGCCGCGGGCGTCGTAGAACCACTTGGGCGGCAGGTTCTTCGGCCGGGCCGTGAGCCCCGCCCGGACGTCGGCGGCCAGCGCGGCCTCGGCGTCGTCTTCGGTGAGGTGGATGTCGAGCACACCGGCGTTCATGAGCTCCCCAAGGGGATCAGGTGGTGCTCGCCGGGGCGGGCCACCACGAGGTGTCGGTCGGGGACCCCGCTCCACGCGGGGTCGTCGTCGAGCGGTTCGGAGGCGACGAGCACGTGCCCGGGCCCGGAGCGCACGGACAGCGCGTGGTCCCAGGTCGTGGCCCAGATGGCCGTGCCGTCGGTGAGCAGCAGGTTCAACCGGGAGCCCGGCGCGGCGGCGGCGACCCCGGCGACGACGTCGGCGAGCGCGTCGGCCGGGTCCTTGCCCGCGCGCAGGCGGTCGCGCACGAGCGCCCACAGCAGCGCCGCGTCGGTGGGGGCGTCCAGGGTGAGCAGGTCGGTGACCGGCAGCGCGGCGGCGAGCGCCGCCACCGAGGACGGCCAGCCGCGCACGACGCCGTTGTGGCTGAACAGGAAACGGCCTTCGGCGAACGGCGCCGCCGCGGCCGCGGTGACCGGCATGCCGACGGTGGCCGACCGCACCGCGGCGAGCACCGCGGCGGCGGTCGTCGCACGGGCCAGGTCGGCGAACACCCCGTCCGACCAGAGCGGGGCGGCGCTGCGGTAGCGGACGGGGTCACCCCCGGCGTACCAGCCGACGCCGAACCCGTCGGCGTTGACCGTGCCGCCGCCGCGCATGTCCAGCGGCGCGTAGGACTGGCGCAACAGCCCGTGCGCAGGCTCGAGCACGAGCGCCGACAGCCTGGTCGGGGGGCCGAGGTAGGCCAGGTGGCGGCACACCCTCAGGCGTCCCACGCCAGCCGGAACCCCGCGAAGATCTGCCTGCGGACCGGGTGGTCCCAGTTGCGGAACGTGCCGCGGACGGCGGCCGCGTCGGTGCCGAACGAGCCGCCGCGCAACACGCGGTAGTCGCCGCCGAAGAACACCTCGGAGTACTCCCGGTACGGGAACGCCGCGAACCCCGGGTAGGGGTGCCAGCCCGAGGACGTCCACTCCCAGACGTCGCCCATGAGCTGTTCGACGCCCAGCGGCGACGCGCCCGCCGGGTAGGCGCCGACCGGGGCGGGCGAGAGGTGGCGCTGCCCGAGGTTGGCGTGCGCGGGCGTGGGGTCGGCGTCGCCCCAGGGGTAGCGCCGGGAGGTGCCGGTGGCCGGGTCGTGGCGCGCCGCCTTCTCCCACTCGGCCTCGGTGGGCAGCCGGGCGCCCGCCCACGCGGCGTAGGCGTCGGCCTCGTGCGCGCACACGTGCACCACCGGCTGGTCGAGCGGCAGCGGCTCGACCACGCCGAAGCGCCGGCGCCACCATGTGCCGTCCGCGTCACGGGCCCAGTACGCGGGCGCCGCGAGCGCGGCCTCCGTGCGGTGCCGCCAGCCCGCCTCCGTCCACCAGCGGGGATCGCGGTAGCCGCCTGCGTCGACGAACTCGACGTACTCCCCGCACGTGACCAGCGCGGTGCCGATCCGGAACGCGGGCAGCTCCACGACGTGCGCAGGCCGCTCGTTGTCCAGCGCCCACGGCTCGGTGGACGTGCCCATCGTGAACGGCCCCGCGGGCACCAGCACGGCGCGCGCGGACAGGGGCCTGCCCGGCGGCGGGGGCGGCGCGGAGAGCACCGGCCCGCCCGCCCGGAGCTGGTGGGTGGCGAGCATCGTCTCGTCGTGCTGCTGCTCGTGCTGCACGATCATGCCGAAGGCGAAGCCGTCGGTGGTGAGCCTGCGGCCGTTCATAGGGCTGCGGCCCAACACGTCCAGCGCTTTCTCGCGCACCTCGGCGACGTACGCGCGCGCCTCGCCGGGCGTGAGCAACGGCAGCTCGACG
>DATAOO010000314.1:0-14236 GCA_036265695.1 Pseudonocardia sp.
GACCCGGTCGTCCAGCGCCGCGAGCACGTCCTCGGTGCGCAGGGTGTCCTCGTCCGCGCGGGGCCGCAGCCGGACCACCGCGGTCGCCGGGTCGAAGCCGTGCAGGGCCGCCTGGCTGCGCACGGCGTAGGAGTCGGAGGGGAACGCGCTGTCCTCGATGACGATCGCGTGCCGGGCCTGTGTGGGCCGGTAGAAGCTGAGCATCAGCAGGTGCAGGTTGACCGTGAGCGAGTTCATCGCGACGGTCTCCTCGGGCTGCGCGCCGACCAGCCGGGCCAGCGGCTCGCGCAGGAACGCGTGGTAGGGCTTCCACGGCCGCTCGCCCTCCACGTGCCCCTCGACGCCCAGCTCGGCCCAGGCCCGCAGCTCCTCGTCGAGGATCGTGCGCACGGCGTGCGGCTGCAGGCCCAGCGAGTTGCCCGCGAGGTAGGCGGCCTCGGCGAAGCGGCCACCCGGCGCCGGGGGCACGAGGAAGTCGCCGCGCCGCGCCGGTGCGGGGTCGGTGGCGTCGAGGTAGCGGGCGCCCGCCTCGGACAGGTCGACGGCGACGGTCACGCGGGCACCCCCGCACCCAGGTACGCCGCCGCGTTCGTGGCCAGCAGCCGCGTGCGTTCGTCGTCGGTGAGCTGCGGCGACGTGCGGATCAGCCTGCCCGCCTCCGCCTCGCCGAGCGGGTACGGGTAGTCGCTGCCCAGCAGCACCTGGTCGGCGCCGAGCGTGTCGACGAGCAGCCGCAGCGCGGACGCGTCGAACACGGCGGAGTCGACGCTGAACCGGCCGACGTACTCCCGCGGCGGCCGGGCCGAGGTGCCGACCACGTCGCGGCGGCCGTGCCACGCGTTCTCGACGCGCCCGAGCCAGAACGCGAACGAACCGCCGCCGTGCGCGAAGCAGATCCGCAGGCGTTCGTCGACCTGGTCGAACACGCCGCCCAGCACCATCGCGAGGATCGACAGGTGCGTCTCGGCGGGCATGCCGGTGAGCCACTGGGCCATCCAGCGGCGGGTGCGCGGGGTGTCCGGCATGTCCCACGGGTGCACGAACACCGGCACGTCGCGGTCGGCGCAGTGCTGGAGGAACGTGACGACGCCCGCGTCGTCGAGGTCGCGGTCGCCGACGTGGTTGCCGATCTCGACGCCGCGGTGCCCGGCCTCGACGGCCCGGTCGAGCTCGCGGCAGGCGGCGTCGGTGTCCTGCAGCGGCACCTGGCAGAACGGGACGAGCCGCTCCGGTGCCTCGGCCGCGATCTCCAGCGCGAGGTCGTTGAAGATCGCCGCGGTGGCGGCGGCGGCGTCCGCGGGCTGGTCGTAGGCGAAGAAGACGGGGGTGGGGGAGAGCACCTGCCGGTCGACGCCGTTGCGGTCCATCGCCGCGAGCCGCACGTCGGCGTTCCACGCGTTGTCGGTGATGCGGCGGAACGCCCTGTCGCCCAGCATGATCGTCGCCTCGGACGGCCCGTCGACCCGCAACGACGGCTGGTCGCCCGTGCCGGGCAACGGGGGCCACCCGTGGGGCACGTAGTGGGTGTGGACGTCGGTGACGGGGTGCACACCCCGATCATCGGCCGCCCCGCGCCGATCCGCCATCGCCGAACGGCGCTCCTCGGTTACTGCGGCCGGAGTCTTGCGCTACGGCTGCGGCGGTAGCGGGAACCCGCACCAGGGGCAGCCCGCGGCCGCCGGGTGCGGCCGGACGAGCTCGCCGCGTTCGGCCGCGAGGCGCCGTCGCTCGCGGACGAGCCGTTGCCGCTCGCCGTCGAGCAGGTGGCGCTCCTCGGCCGACGGCGCGGGCCGAGGCCTGTGCGACGAGATCAGCTGCGGAACGACGAAGACGAGAACGCCGACCGCGATGATCGCAATGTCGAGGATCATCCGGGCCTCCCCTGCAGGCGGGCCGTATATCGTGCAGATGCACGTGCAGATGCACGAGAACCCTATGACCGGAACGGGCGGAGGGCAACGCACGCGGTGAACTTCCTGTGAACCCGTCCGGACGAGTCGATGACCTGCTGCTAGCGTCCGCGCCATCGGGTGGAGGGGATCCGCGGGTGGACGGGTGCTACGTGGGTCGGGTCGCGGTCGACGACCCGCTCCACCCCATGCTCTGCCGCGTGGCCGACGAGGGGATGGGCGTCGCCCGGGTCGGCTCCTTCGACGCGTTCCGGCTGAACGGCAGCAACGAGGTCTACGGCTACGAGGAGCGCGGCAGCGGCATCAAGCTGGTGTGCAAGTTCTTCGGCGGCCGCTTCGGCTGGGACCGCCTGCGGGCCGCGTGGACGGCCGACCGCGAGTACCACTGCTACAAGATGCTCCGCCGCTACGCGCTCGTCGGCTCGCCGCACCACGTCATCCGCCCACTGGCGCTCGAACCGGGGATCAACTGCGCGCTCGTGCTGGAGTACTACGGCGGCGAGCAGCTCAGCCGGGCCATCGACGGCGCGATCCACGCGGACGACGAAGCCCGGCTCTACGAGCGGCTCACGGCGCTGGGCTACTACCTCGCCACCCAGCACAATCGCACGGCCAACGGCGCGCCCGTCGATTTCACCGAAGACTGCGCCTACCTCGACGCCCAGCTCGCCACGTTGCGCAGGATCGGCCGGATCGGGCCGTGGGACGCCGACGAGCTCCGGTGGCTGTCGAGCCTCTGGCGGATGCGCGAGCGGATGTGGGCCGACCAGCAGGTGTGGCTGCACGGTGACGCCACGCCCGCGAACTTCCTCTTCGGCGGCGGCATGGACGTCGGCGCGATCGACCTGGAGCGGATGAAGCGCGGCGACCGCATGTTCGACGTCGGTCGGGTCGCGGGCGAGCTGCAGCACGCCTTCCTGCTGGGCACCGGGGACGCGGCGCGGGCGGAGCCGTTCATCGGGCACTTCCTGTGGGAGTACGCCGGGCACTTCCCCCAGCGGGAGGAGGCGTTCGCGTCGATCACGTCGCGGCTGCCCTACTACATGGCGGTCAACCTGCTACGCGTCGCCCGCAACGACTACATCGACCGCGAGCACGCCGCCCGGCTCGTCGCCCAGGCCAAGGAGCTGCTGCGGGCGGCATGAACGGGGTCAAGGCGGTCCTCTTCGACGTCAACGGCACGCTCGTCGACATCCGCACCGAGGAGAACGACGCGGTCTTCCGTGCCCTGTCCCACGTGCTCGTCTACTCGGGCATCACCCTGCGGCGGGTCCAGGTGCGCGACGCCTACTCCGCGCTCATGGCCGAGCAGCGCGCCGCGAGCGCCGAGGCCCACCCCGAGTTCGACGTGGTCGCGATCTGGGCGGCGATCGTCGAACGCCACGCCACGGCGTTCACCCGGGCGCTGCCCGCGGCGCGGCGGGAGTGGCTGCCGCGGCACCTGGCGGAGACCCAGCGGGCGGCCTCGCGGCGGCGGCTGCGGCGCTACCCGTACGTGCGCAGCGTGCTCGACGCGCTGGCCACGCGCTACCCGCTCGCCGTGGTGACCGACGGCCAGAGCGCGTGGGCGCGGGCTGAGCTGCGCGCCGTCGGGCTCGACGGGTACTTCGACCCCGTCGTCGTGTCCGGCGACCACGGGTACCGCAAGCCCGACCGTCGGCTGTTCGAGCACGCCCTTGCGCCCCTCGGGGTGGCCGCCGAGCACGCCGTCTACGTCGGCAACGACATGCACCGCGACGTGTACGGCGCCCGCGAGGCCGGGCTGTCGACGATCATGTTCGTCTCGGGCCAGGGGACGCAGACCTACCGCGACACCCGTCCCGACCACGTTGTGCACGACCACCGGGCGCTGCTCCCGCTCCTCGCCCCCCCTTGAGGGTGAGTCGTACGATTCACCGCCGCGAGTTGGCCATTCGGCCGGGCGCGTTCGCGCTCGTCCGCGCGCGCGGGCGGCGAAACGGCCAACTCACCCTGATGGATCGTGCGACTCACCGTCAGGGGCGGGCGATCCGGGCGGCCGCCCGACCTGCCGCGGCGGCGAGCCCCTCGGTGTCGGCCGTTCGCAGCTCGCCGTCGCGTACGACCTCGTCGCCGCCGACGAACAGGTGCGCCAGCGCGGGCGCGCCGAACACGAGCGTGCAGACCGGGTCGGCGATGCCGCTGCCCGCCAGGCCGTCGACCCGCCACACCGCGATGTCGGCGACCTTGCCCACCTCCAGGGTGCCCAGCTCGGCGTCGCGACCCAGGCAGCGCGCGCCACCCGCCGTGGCCGCCCGCAAGCTCTCCCGCGCGGTCAGCGCCAGCGGGCCGCCGCGGAACCGGGCGGCGAGCAGCGCCTGGTGCAGCTCGTCGACCATCCGGCCGGACTCGTTGGACGCCGACCCGTCCACCCCCAGCCCGACCGGCACCCCGGCGTCGAGGAGGTCCCGCATCCGCGCGATGCCCGACCCGAGCCGCGCGTTGGACGTCGGGCAGTGCGCCACCCCGGTGCCGGTGGCGGCGAACCGGCCGATCGCGGCGTCGGAGAGGTGCACGCAGTGGGCGAGCCACACGTCCTCGCCGAGCCAGCCCAGTTCTTCGGCGTACTCGACGGGTGTGGCGCCGAACGTCGCGCGGCAGAACTCCTCCTCGTCGAGGGTCTCGGCGAGGTGCGTGTGCATCCGCACGCCCGCGCGGCGGGCCAGTGCCGCCGAGTCGCGCATCAGCTCGGCGGTGACCGAGAACGGCGAGCACGGCGCCACCGCGATCCGCACCATCGCCTCGGGGGACGGGTCGTGCCACCGGGCGATCGCGTCCTCGGTGGCGGCGAGGATCGCGTCGTGGTCCTCGACGACCGAGTCCGGCGGCAGTCCACCGGCCGATTCGCCGAGGTTCATCGAGCCGCGCGTCGGGTGGAACCGCAGCCCCACCTCCCGCGCCGCCGTGATCTCGGCCTCGAGCAGGTCGCCGCCGCGGTCGGGGAAGACGTAGTGGTGGTCCGTGCTCGTCGTGCAGCCGGTGAGCGCCATCCACGCGAGGTTGGCCGCGGCCGAGTCGTGCACGAGCTCCGCGTCGAGCCGGGCCCACACCGGGTACAGCGTGGTCAGCCACTCGAACAGCGTGCCGTCGATGGCGTAGCCGCGCGTGATCCACTGGTAGAGGTGGTGGTGGACGTTCACCAGCCCGGGCGTCACGAGCAGGCCGCGGCCGTCGATGCGGTCGGCGTCGGGGAGGTCGGGGGCCGGACCCGCGCCGACCGCCGTGATCCGCCCGCCGTCGAACGCGACGTGCCCGCTCGCGAATTCGGTGCCCGCGGCATCGGCCGTCGCGACATAGCATCCCTCGAGGACGATCACCCGGTGCAGTGTGCTTCCCGAGGAGGAACGATGTCCACAGTTGCCGAGGTTGTCGGGGCGCTGCTGGCGCGGCTCGGGGTCGGGCACGCGTTCGGGGTGGTGGGCAGCGGCAACTTCCACGTCACCAACGCGCTGCGCGCGGGCGGAGTGCCGTTCGTCGCGGCCCGCCACGAGACGGGCGCGGCGATGATGGCCGACGCCTACGCCCGCACGTCCGGCGACGTCGCGGTGCTGAGCGTGCACCAGGGCTGCGGCCTCACCAACGCGCTCACCGGGATCGCGGAGGCCGCGAAGAGCCGCACCCCGCTGCTGGTGCTGGCCGCCGACACCGCGGGCGCCGCAGTGCGGTCGAACTTCCGCATCGACCAGGACGCCGCCGTGCGCGCGATCGGTGCCGTGTCGGAGCGGGTGCACACGGCCGCGTCGGCCGTCGACGACGTCGTGCGCGCATATGGCACCTGCCTGCGGCAACGGCGCACGGTGGTGCTCAACCTGCCGCTGGACGTGCAGGCCGCCCCGTGCGAGCAGCCCGACCCGACGCCGACGATCGCGCCGTGGGGCGTGCCGCGCGCGGACCAGGCGTCGGTCGCGGCGCTCGCGGCACTCCTCGACGGAGCCGAGCGCCCCGTGTTCATCGCGGGCCGGGGCGCCCGCCGGGCGGGCACGGACGTGGCGGCGCTGGCCGAGCGGTGCGGCGCGCTGCTGGCCACCTCGGCGGTGGCGAACGGGCTCTTCGCGGGCGACCCGTGGTCGTTGGGGATCTCCGGCGGGTTCGCCACCCCGCTGGCCGTCGAGCTGATCACCGGCGCCGATCTCGTCGTGGCGTGGGGCGCGTCGCTGACCATGTGGACCACCCGGCACGGCGAGCTCATCGGCCCGTCCGCCACGGTGGTGCAGGTCGACGACGACCCGACCGCGCTCGGCGCGCAACGGCCGGTGCACCTGGGCGTCCACGGCGACGTCGGGGCCACCGCCCGGGACGTGCTCGCCGCCGTCGCGGGTGGCCCGGGGCAGCGCACGGAGGAGATCGCCAAGCGGATCGCGGCCGCGGGCCGGTGGAACGACCTGCCGCTGCCGTCCGGGGGCGACGGCGAGCGCATCGACCCGCGCGTGCTCTCGGCGGAGCTGGACGGCCTGCTGCCCGCCGCGCGCACGCTGAGCCTGGATTCGGGCAACTTCATGGGCTACCCGGCCGCCTACCTCGCCGTGCCGGACGCGGCAGGCTTCTGCTTCACCCAGTCCTTCCAGTCGATCGGGCTCGGACTGGCCACCGCGATGGGCGCGGCGCTGGCCCGGCCGGACCGGGTGCCGGTGGCCGCGCTCGGCGACGGCGGCTTCCTCATGGGGATCTCCGAGCTGGAGACCGCGGTCCGGCTGGGGATGGGCCTGCTGGTCGTGGTCTACGACGACGCGGGCTACGGGGCGGAGTTCCACCACTTCCCCGACGACGACCACGGCACGGTCCGGTTCCCCGACACCGACCTGGCCGCGATCGCGGCGGGCTTCGGCTGCGCCGCGGCGACCGTCCGCGCGCCCGCCGACCTCGCCGTGGTGCGGGAGTGGCTCGCCGGGCCCCGCGACCGCCCGCTCCTGCTCGACGCCAAGGTCCGTGCCGACGAACCGTCCTGGTGGCTGGCGGAGGCGTTCAAGGGGCACTAGGAATGCGTGCGTGATCACCGGCGCGCACGTCATCCTCTACAGCACCGACGCCGACGCCGATCGGGCGTTCCTGCAGAACCTGCTCGGCACGACGACCGTCGACGCGGGCGGCGGCTGGCTCATCCTCGCCCTGCCGCCGGGGGAGGTGGCGGTGCACCCGACCGACGGGCCGTCGCACCACGAGCTCTACCTGCTCTGCGACGACATCGAAGCCACCTACGCCGACCTCACCACGAGCGGTGTCGAGGTGGAGGGGGAGATCAGCGACCAGGGGTGGGGGCGGCTGATCACGCTGCGGCTGCCCGGCGGCGGGGCGCTGGGCGTGTACGAGCCGCGGCACCCCGTCGCGGCCGGGTCATAACGTTCCCGGGCGGCGCACCGTGAGGAGCTGCTCGAAGAACCCGCCGATCTCGCGTTCGCGGTCGACGAGGTGCACCTCCAGGATCCAGTGGCACTGCCTGCCGCTGCGGTCGGTGCGCCGCATCGGGCCGTCGCTGCCGGGGGCGATGTAGCTCTCGATGCGGTCCCCGTCGACCAGCTCGTGCGGGAACTCGCCCACGAGGTGGCCGCTGTGCGGACCGCCGAACGCCCAGCCCGCGGCCTCGGCCAGGCCGACGACGTGCGCGTACAGCTCGGCGCCCGTGATGTCGGGGTGGGCGTCGAAGTGGTCGCGGCCCGCCGCGAACACGCGGGGGAGGTCGGCGGCGAGGCGGTGCTTGACCGGGTCGTCGCCGAGCACGTACGTACGGCCGAAGTCCGCCTCCCACTCGGCGAAGATCGGGCCGAAGTCGAGGAAGACGATGTCGTCGGCGGCGATCGTGCGGTCGGGCGGGTTCTCGCGGTAGGGCTGCAGCGTGTTGGGGCCGGAGCGCACCACGCGCTTGTGCCAGTGCTTGTTGGTGCCGAAGAGCTCGGCGCCGAGGTCGCGCACGGCGTTGCTGACCTGCGACTCCCGCAGTCCCGGCGCCACGAGGCCGCGCCGGGTGACCTCCGCGAACAACGCCTCGGCCTTCTCCTCGGCCTCCGCCAGCTGTCGGGCGCGTTCGGATTCGACGGTCGCGGTCATCGGTCCACGGTAGGACGTGATCCGCGCGGGCGGCTACTGCTCCCGGAGTGGCGCCCCGGTGATCCGGTGGCCGCCGCTCGGGGTGCGCGCGGTGCGGCCGGTGCGCGCCAGCAGTTCGAGCAACGGCACCGCCACCCGGCGCGTGGTGCCGAGGGCTTGTCGCGCTTCGCTGAGCGTGAACTCCGGACCGAGCCCGGCCAGCACCTCGAGGGCCTTGGCGTCGGCGCCGGGGAGCAGCACCACACCCTCGGCGACGCGGAGCAGCTCGCCCGTCCGCACCAGCGCCGCGACTTGGCGCGGGCCGAGGCCCAGCTCGGCGAGGCGGTCCGCGTCCGGCGCGGCGAACGGGGCCGCGTCGAGCTCGTCGCGGAGCTCGGCGAGCGCGGCCTGGAGGGCGGCGGGGGTGCCCTTGCGCGCGACCGCGCTCACCCGGCCGTCGCGCACCACGAGATCGGTGCGCTCGGCGAGCCGCAGCACCGGCTCGATGAGCCGGGCGTCGGGTAGGCCCGCGGCGCGGCGGGCGGCCTCGACCGGCAGGCCGGGGTCGACGGGATCGGCCGCGTCGTGGGCCGCGAGCGCGTCGGCGAGCGCGGCGGCCCGTTCCCTGGCGACCTCCAGCGCGATCAGCCACCCCGCGGTGGCGGGGCCGAGCGCCTCCAGCGCGGCGGCGGGCACGCCCATCGCGCGCAGGTCGAGCCGTCGCACCAGCCCGCGGCGGGTCAGCTCGCCGCGGGCGTCCGGCTCGCCGGTCATCCCGGCCAGCGCGACGGCCCGAGCCGCGGCCGCGCCCCGCCGCCGCAGGTCGGGCGGTCGCACGTCGAGCACGACGAGCCCGGCCGCCACGACCCGGCGCCCGGGGTCCCGCAGCACCGCGCGGTCGCCGATCCGCAGGGGGAGTGGGCGGCCCAGCCGCAGCCGGACGGTGTCGGGGCCCAACGGTCGCACCCGCACCGGTGTGGCGACCGACCCGACGTGCAGCATCAGCTCCTCCGGCAGCGAATCCGCCGCCACCCCACCGCCTGGGCCGCCGAGGTCGACGCCGAGCCACGGGGTGCCCGCATCGCGGCCGCCGCCCGCGTCACCGCCGCCGCCCGCGCCACCGCCGCCGCCCGCGCCCCCGCCGCCGCCACCGCCGCTGCCAGCGACGGGGCCTGCCGCGCCGACGTCGCCGAAGCCCCTGAGCCCGACGAGGCGGCCGTCCAGGGTCGAGACGGCGAGCCAGGCGTCCGGCTTGAGCAGCGCGTCGCCGCGGGCGATCGCGTCGCGCGGCACGCCGCGCAGGTTGACCGCCACCCGCGACACCCCGCGGACCCGCGGCACGTCGGCGCCGAGGCTCTGCAGCCCCCGCACCGCGACCCGGCGGCGCCCGGTGGCGGTGGCGAGCTCCAGCTCGTCGTCCACCTGGATCCGGCCCGCCCCGAGCGTGCCGGTGACGACCGTGCCCGCCCCGCGGATCGTGAACGCGCGGTCCACCCACAGCCGAACGTCGGCGGCGTCGTCGGCCGCGGGCAGCCCCTTGACCAGCGTCTCCAACGCGGCCCGCAGCTCGGCCATGCCTGCGCCGGTCGTCGCGGAGACGGCCACGGCTTCGATCCCGGCCAGCGGGGTGTCGGCGAGCCGCTCACGGGCCTCCTCGACCGCCAGCTCCGGCTCCATGAGGTCGCTGCGCGTGACGACGAGCAGGCCGTGCCGCACGCCGAGCGCGACCAACGCGTCGACGTGCTCGCCGGTCTGCGGCATCCAACCCTCGTCCGCCGCGACGACGAGCAGCACGGCCGGCACGGGCCCCACCCCGGCGAGCATCGTGGTGACGAACCGCTCGTGGCCGGGCACGTCGACGAACGCCACCGGGCCGGACGGCAGGTCGGTCCAGGCGAACCCGAGGTCGATGGTCATGCCGCGCCGCTTCTCCTCGGCGTAGCGGTCGGGCTCCATACCGGTGAGCGCCCGAACGAGCGTCGACTTGCCGTGGTCGACGTGCCCGGCCGTGGCTAGGACGTGCATGCCCGCACGGCCGCGGCCAGCGTGGCGTCGTCTTCGGGCGCGACCGCGCGCAGGTCGAGCAGGCAGCGCCCGTGCTCGAGGCGGCCCAGCACCGCTGGCTCACCCGCCCGCAGCGCGGCCGCGAAGTGCTCCGGGAGCGCGACCGCCGCGCTGGGCAGCCCGACGTCCGGCGCGCCGCCCCCACCCACCCGGGCCTCGGTGTCGCGGGCCTCGGCCCCGAGGTCGGCGAGCGCCGCCGCCAGCCGGGCGGCCCGCCGCCGCAGGTCTGCGGGCTCGGCGTCGAGGAACCGGCGCACCGGCGGTCGCGGACCCCGCACCGTCGCCTCCAGCGCGGCCAACGTGAGCTTGTCCACCCGCATCGCCCTGGCCAGCGGGTGCCGCCGGATCCGCGCCACGGCCTCGGCGCCCGCCCCGGGCGCGCCGAACACCAGCCCGGCCTGCGGGCCGCCGAGCAGCTTGTCGCCGGACGCCGTGACGAGCGCGGCGCCCTGCGCGAGCGCCGTGGCGGCGTCGGGCTCGTCGGGCAGCAGCGGGTGCGGCGCGAGCAGCCCGGACCCGATGTCGGCGACGACGGGCACGCCGAGGCCCGCCAGCTCGTCGACCCCGCAGGCGCTGGTGAAGCCGCGCACCACGAAGTTCGACGGGTGCACCTTCAGCACGAACGCGGTGTCCTCGCCGATGGCCGCGGCGTAGTCGGCCCGGGTGACCCGGTTGGTCGTGCCCACCTCGCGCAGCCGGGCCCCGGTCGCCTCCAGCAGCGCGGGGATGCGGAAGCCGTCGCCGATCTCCACGAGCTCGCCCCTGGCGACCACCATCTCCCGTCCCTGCGCCAGCGTGAGCGCGACCAACGCGAGCGCCGCGGCCCCGTTGTTCGCCACGTGCGCGGCCGCGGCGGCAGGCACCGCGGCCAGCAGCGCGTCGATCGCGCCCGCCCCGCGCGCGCCGCGCTCGCCGGTGACGAGGTCCAGCTCCACGTCGCACGTGCCCGCCGCGACCTCCAGCGCGGCGCGGGCCGCGGCGGAGAGCGGGGCCCGGCCGAGGTTCGTGTGCAGCAGCACTCCGGTGGCGTTGAGGACGGGGCGGAGCGTGGTGGCGGTGCGGGGCAGCGCGTCGAGCGTGGCGTCGACGACGTCGGCCGCGGCCAGCGCGCCCTGCCGCACGGCCTGCTGCGCGGAGACCACCGCGGCCTTCACCCGTTCGCGCCCCAGGCGGGCGGTGACGTCGGCCAGCCGCGGGTCGGCCAGCACCGTGTCGGTGCGCGGCACAGCCCGGCGCGGATCCACCAGCCGATCCTAGTGTTTCGCCAAGATCGTCGGCGTCCGGTGGACGGGGTGCGCTGCACCTCGGCCATCGGACGCGGCGATCATCGGCGGCCTAGGCTGCTGGGCATGGTCGATTCCACCGCCCCCCGCCGCCTCACGCAGTTCAGCCACGGCGCGGGTTGAGCCTGCAAGCTCGCACCTGACGAGCTCGCGCAGGTCCTGCGCACGCTGCCCCCGGCCCGCCACCCGGACCTCCTCGTCGGCACCGAGACCGGTGACGACGCGGCCGTCTGGCGGCTGGATGCTGCGCGGGCGCTCGTGGTGACCACCGACTTCCTCACCCCCGTCGTCGACGACGCCCGCACCTGGGGCCGGATCGCGGCCCAGAACGCGGTGTCGGACGTCTACGCGATGGGCGGGCGGCCGCTGTTCGCGCTCAACCTCGTGGCCTGGCCCCGCGACGAGCTGCCGCTCGACATGCTCGGCGAGGTGCTCGCGGGCGGCGCCGACATCGCGGCGGAGAGCGGGTTCGTGGTGGTCGGCGGGCACAGCGTGGACGACCCGGAGCCCAAGTACGGCCTGGCCGTCGTCGGCGAGGTGGCGCCCGACCGGTTCCTGACCAACACGGGACTGCGCGACGGCGACGCGCTCGTGCTGACCAAGGCGCTGGGCGTCGGGGTGGCCACCACCGCGATCAAGCGGGGCGCGGCGTCGGAGGCCCTGGCGGCGGCGACCGTGGCGTCGATGACGGCGAGCAACGCCCCGGCCGCCCGCGTGGCGCTCGCGGCCGGGGCCACGGGCGCCACGGACGTCACCGGCTTCGGGCTGCTCGGGCACCTCGCGAAGATGGCCGCGGCGTCCGGTGTGGACGCCGAGGTCGACGTCGCCGCCGTGCCGTTCTCGGCCGAGGTCCGCGCGCTCGCCGAGGCCGGGGTGGTGCCGGGCGGCACGCAGCGCAACCTGGCCTGGGTCACGGCCGTGCTCGACGACGGCGGCTACGACGAGGTCGACCGCCTCCTGCTCGCCGATGCGCAGACCTCCGGCGGGCTGCTGTTCGGGGCCACGCCCGAGCGGGCCGCGGCGGCGGTCGCCGAACTCGGCCCGCCCGCGGCCGTGATCGGCCGGGTGCGCGCGGGGTCGGGCCGGATCCGACTGCGGTAGCGGCGCGCGGGCCCTGATGTGGCGGAGGCGGACGGGAATCGAACCCGCCTGGCCGAGCTGCTCGACCACGTCGGTTTTGAAGACCGCGGGGGCCACCAGGCGCCCTCACGCCTCCCTGGGAGCACGCGGAAACGCTCCCGGTTGCAGCCTACGCATCGGGTGGGGCGCCCTCTTCGGGTGGCTGGTCGGCCCGGGCCAGCAGGCCCGCGACGACCTCGGCGGCGGCGACCGGCAGCACCGGCATGACGGCGAGGCCCAGCCCAACGAGCCACTCCTCGGCGCGGGTGGCCGAGACGACGTCGACGCCGCTCACGATCATCCGCCCGCTCGGTATGGGCCCGAAGAGGTGGGCCAACGCGTAGTCGGTGCCCGCGCGCAGCCCGGTGAGCAACTCGACCGTGGCGGCGACCACCCCGCCCGCGTGCTCGGCGGTGGGACTGGACACGATCAACAGGCTGCCCGGGTGCAGGTCGGGGGCCAGCGCGGCGCTGTAGCGCTCGGCGGGGGACAGGGCGGCGCCGTCGTCCGGCGGCTCGGTGACCAGGGCGATCGTGAACCCGGCCGCCGCGCCGGGGTCGTCGGTGACGACGTAGCGGCCCGCCGCGCGGCCCGCGTCGAGTTCGGCGGCGAGCGCGGCGTCGAGTGACGCGGGGTCGTCGTCGGGCTCGTCGAGCGGATCCACCAGGCCGACGACGGAGTGGCCGCTTCGCAGCAGCGCGGCGGCGACCACCCGCGCGACCGGCGCGACGCCTGCCACCACCGTCAGGGCACCCTGGAGCGGCGGGGGCGCGACGTCGTTCAACGCAGTCCTCTCCTGTCAGCGCGCCCCGACCCGCGCAGCATGCAGCGCGTTCGGTCGCTGAGGCGTTACGCGAGCGGCCGCGCGGTGTCGACCGTACCCAGACGGTGCCCGCTCGCGGGAGTCTTGCGGGCAATCGCTTTGAGCAGGAAACAGTCGGTCGAACACCCGGTGAGGCGCCGCTCGGGACGTTGCCGATGGTCGACGGCAACCAACCGCTCACGGTTCGCCGGGTGCCCACGGCGGGGTGATCCAGTGCGGCGTGCGCTACGGTCGGTTGCGTGCGCCATCCCCCTACAGGGCGCACACGGCTCCCCGACCGTATGGCACACGATGCCGACGAACACGCCCGGAAGGTCCGGTATGAGGCTATCCAGCGCTGGATCGAGCACTGGACAGTTCCCTGATCCGCCCGGTGACGGCGACGGCAGCGGCGGCGACGGCTCCACCACCCGGATGCTCGTCAAGCCGGTCTTCACCCGTGACTCCGACCGGCGCCGGAAGCTGTTGGTGCGCGGCGGCTACCTGGCTGCCGCGGGGTGCGTGGCCTACCTGGCGATGGTGCTGGTGAGCGTGTTCGCGTCGCCGTCGGCGCGCCCCGAGGCGAGTGCCGCGTCGGACGCCGACCAGACCTCCGTGCAGCAGGTCACGCCGGAGCGGCCCTCGGCGAAGCCGAGCCCGCCGCCCGCGCCCGCCCGGGTCGTCCGCCCCGCCGCGCCCGCGCCGGTCACGCGCCAGCCCCCGCCCGCCACCGTGGCCCCGACGGCGCCCGCGTCGGCCACGGTTGCTCCCTCGGCGTCGGCCAAGCCGACCAAGACCCCGAAGACCAAGGCCCCGAAGACGACCGCCGCCGCGCCAGCGGCGGCTGTGGTGCCCTAGCCCGTGCGCCCCCGACGGATCACCTCGTCGCGAGTCCTGACGGCGGTGCTCGCGAGCGTGTTCCTGCTGGTCCTGCTCGTCGCGGGCATCGCGAACGCCCGTGGCGGCAACGACGCGGCGGGCGAGCGGCCCGAGGGCGACACCAGCGACGTCCCCAAGTT
>DATAOO010000315.1:0-17170 GCA_036265695.1 Pseudonocardia sp.
CCTCGCGGACGGCGACGACGGCCAGGCCGAGCGCGACCACGGGATCGGCCCACCACCAGCCGAGCGCGGCGTTGAGGACCAGCCCGACGAGCACCCCGGCCGAGAGGTAGGTGCACAAGAGCGTCTGCCGCGAGTCCGCGACGGCGCTGGCCGAGCCGAGCTCGCGGCCCGCCCTGCGCTGCGCCCACGACAGGAACGGCATGACCACGACGCTGACCGCCACCAGGACGATCCCGACGGTCGAGCGCTCGGGCTCGCTCCCGGTGGCGAGCGTCCGCAGCGCCTCCACGGTGACGTAGGCGGCCAGCGCGAAGAACGAGCCTGCGATCACCCGCAACGCCACCTGCTCCCGGCGTTCGGGATCGGGCGCGGAGAACTGCCAGGCCACCGCCGCGGCGGAGCTGACCTCGATGACCGAGTCGAGCCCGAACCCGATGAGCGCGATCGAGCCCGCCACCGTCCCGGCGCTGATGGCGATGATCGCTTCGACCACGTTGTAGGTGATGGTGGCGGCCACCAGCAGCCGGATCCGGCGACGGAGAACGGCGCGGCGGGCGAGGACCGCCGACCGCGGCGCGGAGTCACGGGAGTCCCTCGCCACCCGGCGATGCTAACGCCCGCCGCGACGGCCGAACCGCCCCGAACGGCCGACGCCGACCAGCTGATCGCTGGTCGGCGTCGTTGTCGAGCCTCTGACTAGGAGGCGGCCTTCGTCTCCCAGAAAATCTTGTCGATCTGCGCGATCAGGTCGAGCAGCGCCTGGCCGGTGGCCGGGTCGTTGGACGACTTCGTGCCGTTGGGGCCGCCGCCCGCGGCCTTGGTGGCCTTGTTGAAGAGCTCGTGCAGCTCCGGGTACTTCTCGAAGTGCGGCGGCTTGAAGTAGTCGGTCCACAGCACCCACAGGTGGTGCTTCACGAGGTCGGAGCGCTGCTCCTTGATCTCGACCGCGCGGGTGCGGAAATCGACGTCGTCGTTGCCCTGGTACTTCTCCTGGATGGCCTTGACCGACTCGGCTTCGATGCGCGCCTGGGCCGGGTCGTACACGCCGCAGGGGAGGTCGCAGTGCGCGCTGGCCTCCAGCCGCGGGCGGAGAATGCGGGACAGCATCCGCATGGGTGGTCCTCCCTGGAAGGTGATCGTTCTGGCTGGCCCGACACTACTCCCGAGCCCGCGAGGGGGCAGCGCATGAGGTGGCCCGGAAAGTGGCGGCGGGTGGGGGTGCGGGGACCGTCGATGTCGCCCACCCTGCACGACGGTGACGTCGTGCTCGCCCGCTTCGGCGCCATCCCCCGGCCGGGTGACGTCGTGCTCGTCGGCTGGCCGTCCCGGCCCGGCCAGCTCTCGGTGAAACGCGCCGTTCGACCCGACGGCGAGGGCTGGCACGTGCTGGGCGACAACCCGTTCGGCTCGACCGACTCCGGCACGCTCGGCCCGGCGCAGGTGCGGGCCGTCGTCCGGGCGCGCCTCTGGCCGCGTCCCGGGCGGCTCCGCAGGTAGTCCCGCGCGGCGTGGGGCCGATATCACCCCCGTCCACGGCGACGGCGCGGTACCGTCATCCTGTACCCGACCGCCCACCCCGGTCCGCCGCCCACCCGCGGCCCTCGACCGAGCGGTGGCCGTCCGGCACGTGCGGGCCCGTACCCATGGCCCCGGTGCGCGACGAACACTTGCCGAACGCACCCAGGAAGAACCCATGACGCTTCTCAGCGACACCCAGCCGTCCCTCGATGAGATCTTCGCCGCGCACGAGGGGGGCAAGCTCGCCACCGGGCTGGAGGCGCCGCTCGCCAACGCCCGCGACCTCGCCATCGCCTACACCCCCGGTGTGGCCCAGGTGAGCCGGGCGATCGCCGCCGAGCCCGCCCTCGCCCGCCGCTACACCTGGGCCGACCGCCTCGTCGCCGTGGTCAGCGACGGCACCGCCGTGCTCGGCCTCGGCGACATCGGCCCGCGCGCCGCGCTGCCGGTGATGGAAGGCAAGTCCGCGCTGTTCAAGGCGTTCGGCGGCCTCGACTCGATCCCGATCGTGCTCGACACCACCGACGTCGACGAGATCGTGGAGACGCTCGTGCGGCTGCGGCCCAGCTTCGGCGCGGTCAACCTGGAGGACGTCGCCGCGCCGCGCTGCTTCGAGCTGGAGCGTCGGCTCGTCGACGCGCTGGACTGCCCCGTCATGCACGACGACCAGCACGGCACCGCGATCGTCCTGCTCGCCGCCCTCCGCGGGGCGTGCGCCGTGCAGGGCCGTCCGGTCGAGGGCCTGCGCGTCGTCGTCTCCGGCGCGGGCGCGGCGGGCGTCGCCTGCGCGCGGATCCTGCTCGGCGCGGGTGTGCGCGACATCGTCGTCCTCGACTCCCGCGGGGTGATCGACGCGACCCGCGGGGGAGAGAAGGCGGCGCTCGCGACCGTGAGCAACCCGCGCGCCGTCACCGGCGGGATCGCCGGGGCGCTGGCGGACGCCGACGTGTTCGTCGGCCTCTCCGGCGGCACCCTGCCCGAGGAGCTGCTCGCGCTCATGGCGCCCGAGGCGATCGTGTTCGCGCTGTCCAACCCGGACCCGGAGGTGCACCCGGACGTCGCGCGCAGGCACGCCGCCATCGTCGCCACCGGGCGCAGCGACTTCCCCAACCAGATCAACAACGTGCTGGCCTTCCCGGGCGTGTTCCGCGGCGCGCTGGACGCGGGCGCCCGCCGGATCACCGAGCGCATGAAGATCGCCGCGGCGGACGCAATCTTCGCGGTGGCGCAGGACGACCTCGGCCCGGACCGGATCGTGCCGAGCCCGTTCGACCCGCGGGTCGCGCCCGCCGTTTCCGCCGCGGTGGCGGCCGCGGCCGAATAGCGGGGCGGATCGTGTGGCGGTGGGCGTCGTTGAAGGTGTGACGCCCGCCGCATCCACGTCAGGAGAGCCGCCCGTGAGAGAGCCCGACGCGCTCGACGACGCCGTCGCACGGGCCGATCTGTTCCGCTCCCGGCAGGCCGCGTTCGGCCCGGCGCGCAGCCCCGACGCGCTGCGGTTCGCCGCCAGCGTCGTCACCGCGATGGCCGAGGGAGCGGGCGCGGGCGTCGTCAACCTCCCGCTCCCCGAAAGCCCCGCCGTCGTCTGCGACAACGTCGGCCGGATCGTGCGCTCCAATCCCGCCTTTCACCGACTGATAGGCGCCGCTGGCGACGCCGATCTGTTCGGAATGCGCCTTTCACAGATTCTCGCCGGTCCCGACCGTGACGCTCGCCTCCTGCGAACCGACGGAAACACGGTGGGAGTCGGCGTCGTTCGGTTCGGCCCGCTCGATGGTGAGCTGGCCGTCGTCGCGCTGGTCGAGCAGGGCGGTGCCGGGAGCACGGAGGGGCGCGTGGACCGCACGTGGGCCGCGGAGCTGGAACGCCTGGCGCGCCTGGGCACGTGGAGCCTCGACCTCAACACCGGTGTGCTCGCGCGGAGCGACACGTTGGAGGAGCTCTACCGCGACGTCGGGCTCGACGCGGACGATCCGCAGCGCGGCGGCGTGGAGCGGCGGCAGGCCGAGACGCTGCGGGCGGCGGTGGCGGCGGGCACGCCGCGCCCCGATGATCACCTCGAGATGCACCTGCCCGGCGACGTGCTGCTGTCCTGCCGGGCCGAGATCGAGTGGTCGGCCGACGGCATCCCGTTCCGCGTCGTCGGTGTCGTGCGCGACGTGAGCGAGGCGCAGCGGCAGGCGCAGCGCTTCGCGGACCTCATGACGGTGATGCCGGTCGGCGTGGCCGTGCTGGACCCCGCGGGCCGGATCGTGTCGGCCAACCCCGGGCTCTGCGCGTTGCTGGGCGCCCGCGCCGAGCAGCTCCGGGGGGTCTCCGCGGTCGCGCTGGCCGCCGAGCCGCCGATGGGTGCGCACCCGAGCTGGCTGTGGCCGGTGCCGCCGGGCGCCCAGTACGGCTACCGCGTCGACGCGGCGCCGCTGGTGCGGGCCGACGGCACCACCGTCTGGTGCGAGCTGGACGTGGCGGGCACCCACGCCGACGACGGCAGCACGCAGTGGCTCATGGTGGTCACCGACGTCTCGGAGCGGCGGCGGGTGGCGGAGCTGCTGCGCCGCGCCGGGACCGTCGACGAGCTCACCCGCCTGCCCAACCGCGCCGCCTGCCTCGACCTGCTCGACCGGTTGCTCGCCCAGCCCGACCACGAGCGCGTCGCCGTGGTGTGCGGCGGCCTCGACGACTTCCAGCGCATCAACTCCTCCCTCGGCCACGAGGCGGGCGACGACCTGCTCGTCACGCTGGCCGGACGGCTGCAGCGCGACCTGCCCGTCACCTGCACGGCGGCGCGGCTCTCCGGCGACGAGTTCGTGGTGATCTGCGCGGACCACGCCGAGGTGGGCGGCCCCGACCAGCTCGCGAGCCTCGTCGCCGACCTGCTCCGCACGGTGATCACCGTGCACGGCAGGCCGGTGGACATGACGGCGTCGGTCGGCCTCGCCACGCCGGTGCCCACCGGCGACGTCCGCGCCGCCGACTTGCTGCGCTTCGCCGAAGCCGCCATGCTCGACGTGAAGCGCAGGCAGCGCCGCGGCGGCATCGCGATGGCCACCGACGGCGTCGTGAGCTCGGCCACCCGCGCGTTGGAGCTGGAGGCGGAGCTGCAGGCCGCCATCGCCGCCGACGGGCTCGTGCTGGAGTACCAGCCGGTCGTCGGGCCGGACGGGCGGGTGCTGTCGCTGGAGGCGCTCGTGCGCTGGCCGCACCCGGAGCGCGGGCTGATCCCGCCCGGCGAGTTCCTCCCGGTGGCCCAGCGCAGCGGGCTGCTGCGGGAGCTGGACCGGTGGGTGCTGCGCACGGCCGCCGCCGAGGCCGCGGGGTGGCCCGAAGCCGAGGGTCGCACGCCCGCCGTGGCCGTCAACCTCGCCGGGCTGCTGCCGGGCGACGTCGACTTCGCCGCGGAGGTGCGCGACGCCGTCGTCGGCGGCGGCCTGCCGTGGGACCGGCTCGTGCTCGAGCTCGTCGAGACCAGCCTCGTCGCGCTCCCGCCGCACGCGCTGGCCGCCATGGCCGGGCTCGCCGAACAGGGCGTCCGGTTCGCGGTCGACGACTTCGGCACCGGCTACTCCTCACTGGCCCGGCTCAAGGAGCTGCCCGCGCAGACGGTCAAGGTGGACCGTGCGTTCGTCACCGGGGTCGCCGACGACCCGGTCGACTTCGCGGTGGCGCGGGCCGTTGTGGACATGGCGCACGCGATGGGCCGGAACACGGTGGCCGAAGGGGTGGAGACCGCCGAGCAGTTCCACGTGCTGCGCGGCATCGGCGTCGACGCCTACCAGGGCTGGCTGTTCTCGCGCCCCCTGGCGCCCGAGCAGGTCCGCGCGCTGCTCGCGACCGGTCGACTGGAGACACCCGCGGCGCGCACCTGACGGGTCACCCGCGGTCGCAGATGGATCACAGCTTCTGCGAACTGTCGGTGGACCGGGATAGGTTGACGCGATACGTCGGCCGGCGAATGGCCGTCGGTGATCCACGGAGGCCCTCGGTGATCGAGTTCCGAGGTGTTACGAAGCGCTATCCGGATGGCACCGTCGCCGTAGACGAGCTGGACCTCGAGGTCGAGGCCGGCCGGATCACGGTGTTCGTCGGCCCGTCCGGGTGCGGCAAGACCACGTCGTTGCGGATGATCAACCGGATGATCGAGCCGACCGAGGGCACGATCCTCGTCGACGGCAAGGACATCATGGCGGGCGATCCGGCCGAGCTGCGCCGCGGCATCGGCTACGTGATCCAGCAGGCGGGCCTGTTCCCGCACCGCACGATCCTGGACAACATCGCCACGGTGCCGCTGCTGCTCGGCTGGAGCAAGGCCGACGCGCGCAAGCGGGCGGCGGAGCTGATGGAGACGGTCGGGCTCGCGCCGGAGATGGCCAAGCGCTACCCCACCCAGCTGACGGGCGGCCAGCAGCAGCGCGTCGGGGTCGCCCGCGCGCTGGCCGCCGATCCGCCGATCCTGCTGATGGACGAGCCGTTCAGCGCGGTCGACCCGGTGGTGCGCGAGAGCCTGCAGGAGGAGCTCCTGCGGCTGCAGGACGAGCTCGGGAAGACGATCGTGTTCGTCACCCACGACATCGACGAGGCCGTCAAGCTCGGCGACAAGGTCGCGGTGCTGCGGGTGGGGGGCAAGCTCGCGCAGTTCGACGACCCGGGTCACCTGCTGGCGCGCCCGGTCGACGACTTCGTCGACAACTTCGTCGGGCGCGACCGCGGCTACCGCGGGCTGGGCTTCCGGTCCTCGGCCGCGCTCACCCTCGGCGAGCTGCCCACGGTCACGCTGGGCGAGAAGCCCGCCCGCCACGCGGGCTGGGTGCTGGTGGTCGACGCCGAGGGTCGCCCGCAGGGCTGGCTCAACACCGCCGAGTCCGCGCCCGACGCCGCCGTGGCGCCCGAGCAGCTCGTACCGGGCGGCTCGCTGTACGTCGTGGGGTCGGGCTCGTTGCGCAGCGCGCTCGACGCCGCCCTCTCCTCGCCGTCCGGCGTCGGCGTCGCGGTGGACGAGAGCGGCGCGGTCGTAGGCTCGGTCAGCGCCGACGACGTGCTGCGCGTTCTCGACGACGCCCGCCGCGACGATGCGGCCTGAGGTCGGCACATGACCTGGGTGCTCGGCAACCTCAGCCTCATCGGGGAGCTGCTGTTGCAGCACCTCTACTTCGCTATTCCACCGATCATCATCGGGCTCGTGCTCGCGATCCCGCTGGGCTGGCTGGCCAATCGCAACACCGTGCTCCGCAGCACGCTGCTCAACGTCTCGGGACTGCTCTACACGGTCCCCTCGCTGGCGCTTTTCGTGCTTCTTCCGCCGCTTCTGGGCACCGGCATCCTCAACCCGGCCAACGTGATCGTCGCGCTCACGATCTACACCGTCGCGCTGCTCGTCCGCACGGTCGCCGACGGGTTGGCCGCGGTGCCCTCGGCCGTTGTCAACTCGGCCACGGCCATGGGGTACACGTCCCTGCGCCGGTTCATCAGCGTCGAGCTGCCGATGGCCGTTCCGGTGATCCTCGCCGGGCTCAGGGTGGCGGCGGTGTCGGCGATCAGCCTGGTCACGGTCGGTGCGGTGATCGGGTTCGGCGGCCTGGGCAAGATGTTCACCGATGCCTTCCAGCGCGACATCCCGGCCGAGACGATCGCAGGCATCGTCCTCGTGCTGCTGCTCGCGCTGGCCGTCGACGGGCTGATCGTGCTGATAGGGCGCGCGCTCACCCCGTGGACGCGGGTCGGCTCGGCCGTCGGGAGGCCCGCGTGAGCTACTTCGGTTGGCTGTTCGACCCCGCCAACTGGACGGGGTCGGGTGGGATCCCGGCTCGGCTCGTCGAGCACCTCGGCTACGTCGCGCTTGCGATGATCATCGCGCTCGTGATCGCCCTGCCGGTCGGGGCCTGGGTGGGGCACACCGGCCGGGGCGGCTTCCTCGTCGTCGGGTCGGCCAACGCGCTGCGGGCGCTGCCCACGCTCGGTGTGCTGATCCTGCTGGTCACCCCGTTCGGGCTGAGCATCATCGGCCCCCTCATCGCGCTGGTCGTGCTCGCCGTACCCCCGCTGTTGGCGGGCACCTACGCCGGGGTGCGCAACGTCGATCCGGCCGTGGTCGACGCGGCCAGAGGCATGGGCATGCGCGGCGGGGAGGTGCTCTGGCGCGTCGAGCTGCCCAACGCGCTGCCGCTGATCATCGGCGGCGTCCGCAGCGCCGTGCTGCAGGTGATCTCCACGGCCACCATCGCGGCCTACGTCGGCCTGGGTGGGCTGGGCCGCTACATCTTCGACGGCCTCGCCCAGCGCGACTTCCCGCAGATGATCGGCGGCTCGCTCCTGGTCGCGCTGCTCGCCATCGTCGTCGACCTGCTCTTGGCGGCGCTCCAGAAGGTCATCGTCTCGCCCGGCCTGCAGGCCGCTCCGCGCAGTGGCCCGCGTCGGCTGCGCGCCGTGCCCACCAACCGTCCGGCCGCCGCCCGTGCGGCCTGAGCCCGTCGTCACCCCGAGCTGGAGGAACCGATCATGAAACGCTCCCTGGTCGCCCGTGCCCTGGCCATAGCGGCCGCCGCGAGCCTCGCCCTCACCGCATGCGGGGGTGGTGGCGACCCGCTGAAGAGCGGCTCCGGATCCGGCGGAGGCGGTGGGTCATCGCCCACGATCGTCGTCGGCTCGGCCAACTTCACCGAGAACCAGATCCTCGCCGAGATCTACGCCCAGGCCCTGCAGGCCAAGGGCGTCAACGTCACCAAGAAGCTGTCCATCGGCAGCCGGGAGGCGTACTTCCCGGGCCTGCAGGACGGCTCGATCGACCTCATCCCCGAGTACACCGGCGTGCTGCTGCAGTACCTCAACAAGTCGGCCACGGAGACGGAGCCCGACGCCGTCTACGCCGCGCTGCAGAAGGCGCTGCCGGGCACCCTCACGGTGCTGGAGAAGTCGAGCGCTGAGGACAAGGACGCGGTCGTCGTCACCAAGGAGACGGCCACGAAGTACAACGCCACCTCGATCGCCGACCTGGCCGCCAACTGCGGGCAGCTCACGTTCGGTGGGCCGCCGGAGTTCAAGACCCGCCCCGACGGCATCCCGGGCCTCCAGAAGACCTACAACTGCACGTTCAAGGACTACAAGGCGCTCGACGCGGGCGGCCCGCTCACCGTCGCGGCCCTGAAGAACGGCGACGTGCAGGCGGCCGACATCTTCTCCACGGACGCGTCCATCGTGGCCAACAACTTCGTCGTCCTCACCGACCCGAAGAGCAACTTCGCGGCGCAGAACGTCGTGCCGCTGATCAACAAGTCGAAGGTGAACGACACGGTCACCAACACGCTCAACGCGATCTCGGCCAAGCTCACCACCGAGGAGCTCACCAATCTCAACGCCGAGGCGTCGTCGGACACCAAGCCGAGCCCCGAGACCGTCGCGAAGAACTGGCTGAGCAAGAACAGCCTGACGTAAGGGTCCACGAGATCGCCCTGAGCGGGGTTATCCCATGATCGAAGGCCGCTCAGGGCAATCTCGTGGCTCGGGATTGGCCGCACGGGGCTCCGGGGAACGCCCGGGTCGGGGTCCGGGCGTTCCCTGATCTCGGGTGGGTCGGCGCTTCCTAGCGTCGTCGCATGGACGTCGCGACCCGCACCGGACCCCTGATCACGCTGTGGTCGTTGCGGATGGCGATCACCGCGCACCTGGTGGCGGTGCTCGCCCAGCCGATCCTCGCCGGGCGGTACCTCACCGGCGACGTCGACGCGATCACCGCCCACGGGGCGGTCGGTACCTCGCTCGCGGCACTCGACCTGCTCGTCATCGCCGCGGCGGTGGCTTACGTCGCGGGCGGGCGCGGGCCGCTGTGGGTGCTGCCCGCCGCTGTGCTCCTGTTCCTCGCGGTGGGCCTGCAGATCGGCATGGGCTACGCGCGGCAGCTCGGCCTGCACGTTCCGCTCGGGGTCGGGATCGTCACCGCCTCGGTGCTGTTCACGGCGTGGGTGTGGACGCCCTCGGCCCGCCGGGCGCGGTCCGATCGGGCGCTGCCCGAGGCCGGGCGGTGAACCGGCGCGAGTTCCTCGGGCTGCTCGGGGCGTCGGTCGCGGGGACGGCGTTGGCGGGCTGCGGGGGGTGGGGTCCGCGCGGCTCCACCGGCACCCAGCTCGTCAGCGCGGTCCCGCTGCCGCTGCCGTACCGGGTGCCGCTGCCGGTGCCGCCGGTCGCCCGGCCCACGAACGGCACCGCAGGCACCGACCGCTACCTGATCACCCAGCGGATGGCGGAGGCGGAGATCTTGCCCGGCATCCGCACCCCGGTCATGGGCTATGACGGCATCTTCCCGGGCCCCACGATCGCGGCGCGGCGCGGGCGGCCGGTGGTGGTCCGCCACCGCAACGAGCTGCCCGTGCCCACCGTCGCGCACCTACACGGCGGGCACACCCCCGCCGCCGCGGACGGCTGGCCGCTCGACCTCCTGCTCCCGGTGGGCAACACCGCCGGATGGGCGCACCACGGCATGGTCGGCGACCTCGCCGCGGGCGAGCGCGAGTACCGCTACCCGATGACCCAACGCGCCGCGACGCTCTGGTACCACGACCACCGCATGGACTTCACCGGTCCGGCCGTCTACCACGGACTGGCGGGCTTCCACATCGTGCGTGACGACGAGGAGGACGCGCTGCCGCTGCCCCGCGGCCCCCGCGAGCTGCCGCTGATGATCTGCGACCGGGCGTTCGCCGCCGACGGGTCGTTCGCCTACCCGGCCCTGGACCCGCGGATGCGCGAGCTGCCCGGGGTGGACGGCCCGTGGACGGCGGGCGTGCTCGGCGACGTCGTACTCGTCAACGGGGCGCCGTGGCCGGTGTGCGAGGTGGACGCCGCGCGCTACCGGCTGCGGGTCCTCAATGCGTCCAACGCCCGCCGCTACGGCCTCGCACTGCGCGTGCCCGGCCGTCCCGACCTGCCGTTCACCCAAATCGGCTCCGACGGCGGTCTGCTCGCGGCACCGGTCGAGCGCCCGAGCGTCGACGTGGCGCCGGGGGAGCGGTTCGACCTGGTCGTCGACTTCGCCCAGGTGCCCGTCGGCACCGAGGTGACGATGGTCAACACGCTCGGCGACGGCTCGACGGCCGACGTCATGCGCTTCCGGGTGCTGCGCCGCGCCCGCGACGACAGCGCCGTGCCCGCCCGGCTCGCCGAACCCGAGGTGCTCGTCCCGGGCGACACCGTGCGGACGTTCCAGTTCCAACGCGGCCGCTGGGGCCCGCACACCGGCTGGACGATCAACGGCTCGGCGTTCGACCCGACGACCTCGATCGCCGACATCCCGCTCGGCGCGGTCGAACGCTGGCGGTTCGTCACCGACGTCCACCATCCCGTGCACGTCCACCTCGACGCCTTCCAGGTGCTGCGCCGCGGCAGCGGCGGCCCGGGTCGGTCGGACGCGGGATGGAAGGACACCGTCGACCTGCGTCCCGCGGAGGTGGTCGAGGTGGCCGTCCGGTTCACCGAGCACGCTGGTCGTTTCGTGCTGCACTGCCACAACCTCGAACACGAGGACATGGCGATGATGGCCATGATCCGCACGGTCTGAGCAATGCGCTGATCGGGCCCGTCGGCCGCTGTGGCGCACTGCGGCAGACCCACCGCCGTCCGTCGGTCCCTGACAGCGTGCAACCGTCCCGGGCGGTCCTTCCGTCCTAGGGGCATGCTGCGCTTCCTGCTCGTCCTCGCCCTGCTCATGGGCCTCGGCACGCCCGCGCAGGCGGTCACCCCGAAGCTGCGGGGCGCGGACCCGCTCGCGCTCGTCGGCTGGTGGCGGGAGGCGACGACGGGCGCGACCGTGGTGATCGACCCGTCGCGCTTCGAGGTGCGCACCCCCACCGGGACGACCGAGGGCTCGTGGGTGGGTGACAACGCGGGCCGGTTCCTGGCGCGCGCCTACGGTGAGTCGCCGCAGTGGCTCGCCACGGCGGCGGGCTTCGCGGTGAACGGGCCCGACCGCGTGCTGCTCGACCGGACGGGCGCGCCGGTGGCCCGGCTGCAGCCCGGGCCCGTCGGCACGGTCACCGGTGCCGCTGACCCCGCCCGTCCGCCGTCGGACCTGGAGCTCCGGGCGCGCGGCCCCGTCGCTCCGGTCCCGTCGAACCTCTTGCCGGTCGGGGACCTGACCGGGCGCTGGGTTCCCGTCGACGACGTGGGCCACTACCCCGCGTACGTCGAGTTCGCCGCAGACGGCACCTGGACCGGCTCCGACGGCTGCACCGGCACCGGCGGGTCGTGGCTCGCGGGCCCCGATGGCGCGTTCCTGGCCACCGCCCGCACCTTGATGACGTTCATGGCCTGCCCGGGCGTGGGTGTCGCGCCCCAGATGGGGGCGGCCCGCCGGATCGGGATGGACGGCCCCACCGCGGTGCTCTTCGACGCCGACGGCGCATCCGTCGGCCGTTTCCACCGCGGGTAGACCTCGGGGATCCACCCGGCAGGCGATCGTCGAGCCGCCGTCACTCGGTTCGCGGAGCGGGAAGCAGCAGATATCTCTATCATCGAGATTATGGATGAGCGAACGACCTGTGTGATCGCGGGCGGCGGCCCCGGTGGGGTGGTGCTGGGCTACCTCCTGGCCCGGGCGGGCGTGGCCGTCACCCTCCTGGAGTCGCGCGGCGACTTCGACCGCCGGTTCCGCGGCGACTCCCTCGCGCCCGCCGTGCTCGACCACCTCGACCGGCTCGGGCTGGCGGAGCCCCTGCTGGCCGAGATTCCGCACGTGCAGGCGAGCGCGTTCGTCTGGAGCACGCCCGAGAAGCGCTACGTGCTCGCCGACTACCGCGACACGAGCGCGAAGTTCCCGTTCTACGCGCTGGTGCCGCAGGCCCGGTTCCTGCCGTGGATGGTCGAGCGGGCCAAGTCCTACGGGCTGGACGCGCGGATGGGCGCGCGGGTCACCGAGCTGCTGCGCGACGACGAGGGCCGCGTCGTCGGGGTCGGGTACACCCAGGACGGCGCGCGGCACCGGTTGCGCGCCGACCTCGTCGTCGGCAGCGACGGGCGCAACTCGAAGGTGCGCCAGCTGTCGTCGCTGACCGCCACCGAGCTCAACTCCAGCATCGACATCGCCTGGATCGAGCTGCCCCGCCGCGACGGCGACCCGCCGCTGTCGGGGCTCGAGCTGATGTCCGAACGCGGGCACAACCTCGCCTTCCTCGGCCAGGGCGGGGGCTGGCAGGTCGGTTTCACCATCCCGTCCGACACGTTCGGCGAGCTGCGGGAGGCGGGCGTCGAGCCGCTGCGAGCGGTGCAGCGCAGGCGGGCGCCGTGGCTGGGCGACCGCGTCGACCTGCTCACCGACACCAACCAGCTCACGCTCCTCCCGATCCGGATCACGAAGCTCGACCGCTGGAGCGAGCCCGGCCTGCTCTTGATCGGCGACGCCGCCCACGTCATCTCCCCGGTCGGCGGCAACGGCATCAACTTCGCCATCGTCGACGCGGCCGAAGCCGCGAACCGCCTGGTCGGTCCGCTCACGGCGGCACCGGTCGACCCGGCGGCCGTCGACGCGGCGACCGCGGAGGTGGAGCGTGTGCGGCGGCCGCGGGTCGACCGGGAGCAGGCGTTCCAGGTGCGGGTGGAGCGGAGCACCGGGAAGCGGCTCGCGACCGGCCGCGACCTGAGCCCCGCCCTGCCGTTGCGGCTCATGGCGGCGGTGCCCCGGCTCGCGCGCTGGTCGGCCCGCCGCAGCGCCCGCGCGCTCGCGGTGCCCGCGCCCGACCCGCGCATCCTGGCGGGCAGCACCCCCGTGCGCTGACCCCCGGCCGCCACCCCGAGTCCGCACCCCTTCGGCCACTTCGCACCCTTTCGGCGACTTCGCACCCCGTCGACGGGGCGCGGAGTGCACCCTGGGGGTGCGAAGTCGGCCCAGGTCGACGTGCGGTCCGGGGTGCGAGGTGCGGGCGGGTCGGGTCAGAGGGCGGGGATCACCGACCGTCCGTAGGCCTCGATCGTCGCCTCGCGCGCGTCGTGCATCGCGTAGATCGCGAACTGGTCCACGCCGAGGGCGCGCAGGCCCGCGAGCCGGTCGAGCTGCGCTGACGGCGGCCCCAGCAGGCAGAACCGGTCGACGACCTCGTCCGGCACGAAGTCCGTGGTGCGGTTCCCGGCCCGGCCGTGGTGGCTGTAGTCGTAGCCCGCGCGACCCTTGATGTAGCCGGTGAGCTCCGCCGGCACCGCCGCCGACTCCGCGCCGTAGCGCGTGACGAGGTCGGCGACGTGGTTGCCGACCATCCCGCCGAACCAGCGGCACTGGTCGCGGGCGTGGGCCAGGTCGTCGCCGACGTACGCGGGCGCGGCAACGCAGATCGTGATGGCCGCCGGGTCGCGGCCCGCCGCCTCGGCCGCCGAGCGCACGGTCTTCACCGTCCACTCCACGAGGTAGGGGTCGGCGAGCTGCAGGATGAACCCGTCGGCGCACCGGCCGACCAGGTCCAATGCCTTGGGCCCGTACCCGGCCATCCACACCGGCAGCTCCGGCACCCCGGGCGCGACCCACGGGATCTGCACCTGCGTGCCGCCCAGGTCCACCGCCCGGCCTGCGGCAAGGTCCCGGATCACCCCGATCGCCGCCTCCAACCGGGCCAGCGTCGTGGGCGGCCTGCCCTGCACGCGCACCGCCGAGTCACCCCGGCCGATGCCGCAGATCGTGCGGTGCCCGAACTGCTCGTCGAGCGTGGCGTGCAGCGACGCGATGACCGTCCAGTCGCGAGTGCCGGGGTTGGTCACCATCGGCCCGATGACCATCCGCGAGGTGCGCTCCAGGATCCGCGGGTAGATCACGTACGGCTCCTGCCAGAGCACGTGCGAGTCGAACGTCCAGCCGTGGCTGAACCCGAGGCCCTCGGCGCGGACCATGAGGTCGACGACGGCCTGCGCGGGGGGATCGGTCTGCAAGACCAGCCCGATGTCCATTACCGCAAGTATCCGCACGTGTCGCGGCGCAGGAACTGCCCGTGCCCCGCTGCCCCGGTGTAGGAGTCGCCGTCGATGACGAGGCGCCCCCGCGAAAGCACCTTCTCGACCTTGCCGGTGATCTCCTTGCCCTCGTAGCAGGAGTAGTCGACGGCCATGTGGTGCGTCGCCGCCGAGAACACCTGCTTCGCGTTCGGGTTGTAGATCACGATGTCGGCGTCGGAGCCGGGCGCGATCGTGCCCTTGCGCGGGTAGAGCCCGAACATCCGGGCCGGTGTGGCGCAGGCGATCTCGACCCAGCGCCGCCGCGAGATGTGCCCCTCCAACACCCCGGTGTGCAGCAGGTCCATCCGGTGCTCGACACTCGGCAGCCCGTTGGGGATCTTGGAGAAGTCGCCGAGGCCCAGCTCCTTCTGCCCCTTGAAGCAGAACGGGCAGTGGTCGGTGGACACCACCGAGAGGTCGTCGGTCCGCAGCCCCCGCCACAGCGCGGCCTGGTGCTCCTTGGGGCGCAAGGGCGTCGAGCAGACGTACTTGGCCCCTTCGAAGTCCGGCCGCGCGAGGTCATCGGTGGACAGGAAGAGGTACTGCGGGCAGGTCTCGGCGAACGCGTTGTAGCCCTCGTCGCGGGCCTTCGCCACCTCGGCCAGCGCCGAGGTCGCGGACAAGTGGACGATGTAGACGGGCGCGTTCGCCACCTGCGCCAGCTTGATCGCCCGGTGGGTGGCCTCGGCTTCGAGGAGCTCGTGGCGCACGATCCCGTGGTAGCGGGGGTCGGTCTCGCCCCGGGCCAGCGCCTGCTCGATGAGCACGTCGATCGCGATGCCGTTCTCGGCGTGCATGAGGATCAGCCCGCCGGTCTCGGCCCCCTTCTGCAGCGCGCGCAGGATCTGCCCGTCGTTCGAGTAGAAGACGCCGGGGTAGGCCATGAACATCTTGAAGCTGGTGACGCCCTCGCCGACGAGGCCCTCCATCTCCTTGAGCGAGCCCTCGTTGACGTCGGCCAAGATCATGTGGAAGCCGTAGTCGATCGCGCAGTTGCCCTCGGCCTTGGCGTGCCAGGCGTCCAGGCCCTCGCGCAGGGTGGCGCCCATCGACTGGATGGCGAAGTCGACGATGGTGGTGGTGCCGCCCCACGCCGCGGCCCGGGTGCCGGTCTCGAACGTGTCGGCCGCGGTGGTGCCGCCGAAGGGCATCTCCATGTGGGTGTGGCCGTCGACACCGCCCGGGATGACGTAGCGGCCGGTGGCGTCGATGACCGTGTCCGCCGTCCAGCCCTGGCCGGTGCCCAGGGCGACGACCTTCTCGTCCTTGATCAGGACGTCGACCGCGAGCTCGTCGGACGCGGTGATGACGAGCCCACCCGTGATGAGCGTTCGCACTTACGGGACCTCCTCGATGGCGGCGACGAGCGCGGCAAGGCCTTCCTCGGCCTCCGCGCGGGTCAGCGAAAGGGGTGGGGCGATGCGCAGCACGTTGCCGTGCAGGCCGCCCTTGCCGATGAGCACGCCTCGGCGCTTCGCGCCCTCCAACACCATGTTCGCGATGTCGGGGGCCGGGTCTCCGTCGCGGACGAGCTCCACGCCGATCATCAAACCCTTGCCGCGCACATCGCCGACATGCGGGCTGTCGATCGCGCGCAGCCCCTCGAACAGGATCGGGCCCTGCCGCGCGGCGTTGTCCTGCAGGCGGTGGTCGAGCAGGTAGCGCAGGTTGGCCAGCGCTCCGGCCGAGGTCAACGGCGATCCGCCGAACGTCGAGATCGAGTTGGCGCCGAGCGAATCCATGATGGATGCCGGTGCGATCACGCCGCCCATCGAGAGGCCGTTGCCGACGCCCTTGGCGAACGTCACCAGATCGGGGGTGGCGCCGTGCGCCTGCCAGCCCCAGAAATGCTCGCCGGTGCGGCCCCATCCGGTCTGCACCTCGTCGGAGATCCAGAGGATCCCCTTCTCGCGCAACACCTCGGCGAACGCGCCGAGCAGCCCGTCCGGGCCGGAGGTGAAGCCGCCGACGCCCTGGATGGGCTCGGCGATGAGCGCCGCGACGTCGCCGCCCGCCTGGTCGAGCACCTCGCGCAGGTCGGCGACGCACGCGGCGATGAACTCGCCGTCGGGAAGGCCTGCGAACGGCGAGCGGTACTGCTGGCCGCCGTGCACGTAGTAGGTCTGGAACGGCGAGAGCGACGTCGGGCTCCACGACCGGTTGCCGGTGATCGCGATCGTCGAGAAGGACCGGCCGTGGTAGCTGTTGCGCAGCGCCAGGATCTGGTTCGAGCGCCGCAGCGACGACGCGAGCAGCAGCGCGGCGTCGTTGGCCTCGGTACCGGACGTTGTGAGGAAGACCTTCGCGTCGGGGATCGCCGACACCGTGGCGATCTGCTCGGCCAGCTCCACCATCGGCCGGTTCAGGTACAGCGTGGAGCTGTGGATGATCCGGCCGGCCTGCTCGCTGACCGCCTTCGTCACCTCGGGCAGGGCGTGCGCGGTCATCGTGGTGAGGATGCCGCCGAAGAAGTCGAGGTAGACGTTCCCCTGCGCGTCCCAGACGTGGCGTCCCTCGCCCCGTTCGATCTCGATGGGGTCCTCGTAGTAGATCGCCAGCCAGGACGGCAGGACGGCGCGCGTGCGGTCCAGGAGACTCATGCTTCCACCAGGGGTCCGTAGGCGTCGGGGCGTCGGTCGCGGTAGAACGCCCACTGTTGGCGCACCTCGGCGATCAGGTCGAGGTCCAGGTCGCG
>DATAOO010000316.1:0-4478 GCA_036265695.1 Pseudonocardia sp.
GCGGTCGACGGCGCCGCGGTGCTCGGCACCGCGAAGATCGTGCCCAACCAGGACGGTCCGGGCGCGCACGTCGCGAACGCGAGCTTCATGGTCGACCCCGCCCACGCGGGCAAGGGCGTCGGACGGGCGCTCGGCACCGCCGTGCTCGACCGCGCCCGGGCCGACGGGTACCGCGCCATGCAGTTCAACGCCGTCGTCGAGACCAACACGGGCGCCGTGCGGCTGTGGCGGGCGCTCGGGTTCGTCGTGCTGGCGACGGTCCCCGAGGCGTTCCACCACCCGACGCACGGCTACGTCGGCCTGCACGTGATGTGGCGGTCACTGCAGGGGTAGCGGCGGCTGCAGCCACCACGGCTCGTCGGTCGGCTCGAGCGCCACCACCCACTTGACCCACCAGAACCCGCGCCTGCCCGGCACGACGAGCCGGGCGGGGCCGCCGTGCCCGTCCGGCAGCGGCTGACCGTCCACGTGGGTCGCCAGCAGCACACCGCCGGGCCCGGGGAGGCGACGCCGGTAGCCGGTGGCCGACACGACGTCCAGCGCGGTGGACGGCAGGCCGAGGTCAGCCAGCAACACGCCGCGCCACTCCGCCTCCGCCCGCCAGCCGCCGGTGCAGTCGATCACCGCGCGGACGGTCGTCTGCGGGAGGGTGGCGAGCGCGTCGAGGTCGAGCGCGCCGGTGGGCAGCCGCAGCCGCCAGGCCGTCGGCTCGAGGGCGAGCACGGGGTCGAACAGCCACTGCGTGACCGGCAGCGCGGACACCTCGTGCGAGCCGGTGAAGCGCCGCTCGCGGCCCGGGGCGAGGGCCCACAGCGCCAACCCGCCCGCGGCCGCCACCGCCGCGCGCAAGGCCGTGCGCCTGCCGAGGTCGATCCGGCGGCGGCGCCGGTACGGCAGCACGTGCGCGGCCAGCAGAACGGCCGCAGCGAGCGCGGCGCCGACGTGGATCTGCATCGGCAGGAGCCCCAGCACGGGCGCGAACCCGCGGATCGCGTGCAGCAGGCCGCCCGCGATCGCGGCGACGACCAACACGGACAACGTCCAACTGATCACCTTCCGTGATCCACCGGGCCTGCGGAGGCCGCGGCGCGCTACCCGCGCCTTGGCCGGCACGAGCACGAGGAGGCCGAGCCCGGCTACGCCGTGCGCAGCCACGACGACGGATTCGAGGGGCGCCGCGCCGAGCGCGAACGCCAGCCCGCCGGTCGCGACCGCGAACACGAAGAGTGTCAGGACCGTCGCGTTGACCGCCCTCGTCCACCGATCCATGCGCTCACCGTCTCGACCTCGGCACCTTCGGTGATCATCGATGATTTTCACCCTGACCCGAACGGGTGGTCTGGGCAGAACACTGTCACGCCGAAGCCGCCGGCAACGCTGTACTTAGTGACCAGGAGGTGATCCGGTGCCGGACTACCCAGTTTCTGACGACGCGACCCTCGTCGCCGCCGCCGAGAAGCTCACGCAGTGCGACGGTTACGTCGTGCTCGCCGTCGACCCGCAAACCGGCGAGGTCGATGCTCACGGTCCGTTCGACGGGCTGACTGCCACGATCAAAGCCGACCAGCTGAGGCGCGACTTCGACCGCGGTGGGTTGGAGGACGTCACGGTCGGTGTCGTCCGGCTCCACAGCTCGACGTGACGGACTAGCCGAGTCCCGCCCGCCGGGCGCGCAGCACCGCGTCCGCCCGGTCGGCAGCGTGGATCTTGGCGAGCACGTTCGCGACGTAGTTGCGCACGGTCTTGGGCCGCAACGCCAACCGCCGTCCGATCTCGGCGTTGGCGAGCCCCGCGGCCAACAGCTCCAGGATCTCGTGCTCCCGGGCCGTCAGCTCGGGGAACACCGTGCGCCCCGGCTGCGGCGCGGCCAGCCCCCCGAGCAGCTGCGCCGCGACCGCACCGGAGAACACCGACTCCCCGGCGGCCACCGCGCGCACGGCCGCGACGATCCGGCCAGGCTCGGCGTCCTTGAGCAGGTAGCCGCGGGCGCCCGCGCGCACGGCGGCGGTCACCGAGTCGTCGCTGAGCATGGTGAGCACGAGCGTCGCGACGTGCGGGGCGGCCACGGCGAGCCGCCGGATCAGCTCGACGCCGTCCACCCCGGGCAGGTTGAGGTCCACCACCGCGACGTCGGGGGCGGTGCGCTCCACCAGCGCCACGGCCTCCTCCGCCGACCCCGCCTCGCCGACCACGGCGATGTCGGGCTCGGCTTCGAGCCGCATCCGCAGGCCGAAGCGGAACGTCGGGTGGTCTTCGACCAGCAGCACCTCGATCGGCTCGGTCATCGCGGCACCCGCACCCGCACGACGGTGCCACGACCGTCCGGACGGGCTCCGATGTGGACCTCGCCGCCGATCTCGACGGCGCGCTCGCGCATCGACGCCGTGCCGATGCCGTCGGGGGCGCCCGCGCGGCCGCGTCCGTCGTCCTCGACCGCGAGCTCCACGTCGTGCTCGGTCGCGGTGAGGCGGACGCACGCCCCGCTCGCCCCGGCGTGCTTGACCACGTTCGTCAGCGCCTCCTGGGCGATGCGCAGCAGGGCGACCTCGGCGGCGGCGGTGGGTTCGGCGTCGCCGAGGTCGACCACCAGCTCGACGGGCAGCCCGGCCGCCCCCACCCGCTCGGCCTCCGCGGCGAGCCCGGCGGGCAGCCCACCGGCATCCAGGACCGCCGGACGCAGGTCGCGCGCGACCCGGCGCACCTCGCCGACCGCGGCCCTGGCCTGCTCCTCCAGGTGCACGAGCAGCTCCGGCTTGCCGGTGACCCGGTGGGTGTCGAGGATCAGCAGCTGGGTGGCGAGCAACGGGCCGACGCCGTCGTGGAGATCGCGGCGCAGCCGCCGCCGTTCGTCCTCCCGGGCGCCCGCCGCGGCCGCCCGCGCCGCCCGGAGCGCCTGCGCCTCCGCCCGCGAGCGCAGCACGAGCACCACGAACGGCAGCACCTCGGCGAGCACGCGCCGGTGGTGGCGGTCGAGCCTGCGGGTGCCCCGCGGCGGCCCGAGCACGAGCGCGCCGACCTCGGCGCCGTCACCGTCCACCACGGACTCGCGGTGCGGCTCCGACGGCCGTTCGCCGTGCTCGCACACCAGCTCGCCGTCACGGTCGAACACCGCCGCGTAGGGCAGGCCGAGCCCGTGCGCGATGGTCGTGGCGAGATCGGCGCCGGGCCGGGTCACGGAGTCGCGGGCCACCGCGGCGATCGCGCGGGCCAGGCCGTGGCCGCCGAACAGCCGCCGTCGCAGCCGTTCCCGCAGCGCGAAGACGGCCAGCCCGCCCGCGAGGGCGAGCACCCCCACCGCGGCGGCGCTCAACGCGGGCGCCGCGGCCGCGACCAGTCCCACGTAGACGGCGGCGAGCGCCACCAGCGCCGACGTGTAGACCGCGGTGCGGCGCAGCGCGAGGTCCGCGTCGTAGAGCCGGAACCGGAACAGGGCGACGAGCAGCCCGACGTTCAACGCTCCGAGCGCCACGTAGGTGAGCAGCACGGCGACCGGCTGGTAGGCACCGACCAGCCCGGCGAGGTCGGCCAGCGTGCCGAGCACGAGGTTGGCCACCACGAGGACGACCGCGAGCAGCACCAGCTTGGTCTGCTGGCGGGCCGTCCAGTCCGCGTGTCGGTAGCGGTGCACCTGGATGCCGACGAGCAGCAGCCAGGAGGCCAGCTCGGCGAACGCCACCGCGTCGGAGTCGCCGAGGCCCGGCGCGGCCAGCGACACCGTGCTCACCGCGGCAGGCGCCACCCAGGCCCACCGGAACCAGCGGGGGTGCCACCGGCCGTCCGGGAACAGGCCGAAGAGCAGCGGGGTCAGTACGCCCACGACGACGCCCGCCGCGACGTCGAGCACCTGGCCCACCGGCGACCGGGTGGCCAGCGCGGCCCCGAAGCCGGTGGCCGACAGCACCGGCAGCAGCACCGCCGTCACCGCGACGAGCAGGCCGCCGCTGCGGCTGCGCGGCAGCAGCAGCGCGACGGCGGCGGCCACCAGGAGCTGCGCCCACGCCAGCACCGTGACCACGAGGGCGTAGCCGAACGGTGAGATGCCGAGCACGGCGTAGAAGCCGACCGCCTCCGGCGTGGGACGTTCGAACGTGGCGCAGATGCCGGTGGGGCAGGGGGTCGACAGCTCCGCGACGAACGCCGGGGTGCCCACGGCCGCCCACACCAGCACCGGCACCAGGCCCGCGGCGAAGGCGAGCTGCCGACGCGACATGGTCACATCGTTGCCGACGCACCCGACCGGGCCAAGGCGACACCCAGCACGCCTGCCAGCACGAACGGCACGATCGGGTCGAGGAACAGGCAGCCGAGCACCACGACGACCCCGAGCACCGCCAGCACCGTCCCGGTGCGGCCCGCGACGCCGCGCAGCGCGACGGCCAGGGCGGCCACGGCGGCGCCGCCCAGCGTGGTCGTCACGGTGGCGACCGGGATGTACAGCCCCTCGACGTCGAGGCCGCCCAGCTCGGCCAGCATCGAGG
>DATAOO010000317.1:0-23512 GCA_036265695.1 Pseudonocardia sp.
GAGCTCACCGCCGCGCTCGCCGAGCACGGCGAAGCCGACCTGATCGCGGCGTACGCCTACCCGCTGCCGGTCACGGTGATCGGCGAGCTGCTCGGGGTGCCCACCCGGGACCAGGCCGGGTTCCGCGAGTGGTCGACGACGCTCGTCGGCGGCGCCGCGGTAGGCCCGGACGCGTGGGTCGGCGCGGCGACGGCGCTGGTCGCCTACGTGCGCGAGCTCGTGACCACCAAACGCGCGCACCCCGCCGACGACCTGATGTCCGCACTGGTCGCGGCGCGCGACGGGGCCGACCGGCTCAGCGAGGACGAGCTGACCTCCATGGTGTTCCTGCTGCTCGTCGCGGGCCACGAGACCACGGTCAACCTCATCGGCAACGGGATGTACACCCTCCTCATCCACCCCGACCGGCGCGCGCTGCTGCAGGCCGAGCCGGAACGCCTCCCGGCCACGATCGAGGAGCTCCTGCGTTTCGACGGCCCCGTGCAGGTGGCCACTTTCCGGTGGACGAGCGCGCCCGTGCAGATCGGCGACACCGAGATCCCGGCGGGCGAGATCGTCGTCCCGGGCCTGCTCGCCGCCAACCGGGACCCGGCCCGCATCGCCGAGCCCGCCGTGTTCGACCCGACCCGCGACGCCGCGGCGCCGCACCTCGCGTTCGGCCACGGCGTGCACCACTGCCTCGGCGCGTCGCTGGCCCGTCTCGAAGGCCGGATCGCGCTGGGCAGCCTGCTCGCCCGCCTCCCCGACCTGCGCCTCGCCGTGCCCGTCGCCGAGCTGCGGTGGCGCCCCAGCGTGCTGATGCACGGCCTGGCCGCCCTGCCCTGCTCGGTCGCCCCTCGTGAACCGGGCGCACCCCCGAGGCCGTGGAGGATGGCATGACCACCGCTGAGTCGCTGTCCACCGTCGTCACGAGCCCCTGGCCCGACCTGGACATCCCCGACGTCCCGCTCACCGCGTTCCTGCTGGCCGCGGCGGCGCGCCGGGCCGAGCACCCCGCCGTCGTGGACGCCGCGACCGGCCGCTCGCTGAGCTACGGGGAGTTCGCCCACCAGATCGATCGAGCCGCTGCGGGCTTCGCGGCGCAGGGGCTCGCCAAGGGCGACGTGGTGGCGATCCTGTCCCCCAACTCGCCCGAGTGGCTCGTCGCCTGCCACGGCGCGATCGCGGCGGGCGGCGTGGTGAGCGGCCTCAACCCGCTCTGGTCCGCTGACGAGATCGCCGCGCAGATCCACGACTCCGCCGCCCGGTTCCTCGTCACCACCGGAGCGCTCGCGGCGACCGCGCGGGCCGCCGCCGCGAAGGCGGATGTCGGCACCCGGCTGGTGCTGCTCGACGGGCACTCCCCCGACGCGCTCGGGCTCACCGACCTGCTCGCCTGCACCGACCCCGCGCCGGACGTCGTGATCGACCCGGCCGTCGACCTCGCGCTACTGCCCTACTCCAGCGGGACCACCGGCCTGCCCAAGGGCGTGATGCTCACCCACCGCGCGTGCATCGCCAACGTGCTGCAGACCGTCGCGGCGCTGCGGATCGGGCCCGAGGACCGCACGCTGGCGGTCGCGCCGTTCTCGCACGCCGTCGGCTGGGGTGTCGTCGCCAACTGCGCCTTGCAGATCGGGGCGACGATCGTCACCCTCCCCCGGTTCGAGCCGCACGCGTTCCTCGGCGCGATCCAAGAGCACCGGGTCACCCAGACCGTCGTCGTGCCGCCGGTCGTGCTCGCGCTGGCCCGCCACCCCGCTGTCGCCGACTACGACCTGTCCTCCCTGAAGTGGCTCGCGTGCGGCGCCGCCCCTCTGGGCGCCGACCTCCAGCGGGAGTGCATGGCCCGCCTCGGCATCCCGGTGGTCCAAGGCTTCGGGATGACCGAGGCGGTGGCCACGATCGCGGCCGACCCCATCGACACCGACGTCGTCGCCGGTTCGTGCGGGCAGCTGTTGCCCGGCGTGCAGGCCCGCATCGACCCGATGACCGGCGAGCTGTGGATCCGCAGCGCCGCGCAGATGGCGGGCTACCTGGGAAACCCCGACGCCACGGCGGCCACGGTCGACGCCGACGGCTGGCTGCACACCGGCGACGTCGCCCACTTCGACGAGAACGGCTCGCTCTTCGTCGTCGACCGGATCAAGGAGCTGATCAAGGTGAAGGCCTACCAGGTCGCGCCCGCCGAGCTCGAGGCCGTGCTGCGCGGGCACCCCGCGGTCGCCGACGCGGCGGTGATCGGCATCCCGGACGAGCGGTCGGGCGAGGTGCCGAAGGCGTTCGTCGTCGCACGCGCGCCCGTCTCGGCCGACGAGCTGACCGCCCACGTCGCCGCGCACGTCGCGCCCTACAAGCAGGTGCGCGAGATCGCGTTCATCGACGCGGTGCCTGTGTCGCCGAGCGGCAAGATCCTGCGACGGCTGCTGCGGGGCCGGTGATGCGCGTCCTGTTCACCGCGTGCCCCCTGGTCGGGCACGTCAACACGCTCCTGCCGCTGGCGCTGGCGGCGCAGCGCGCGGGCCACGCGGTCGCCTTCGCCACCGGGGGCGACCAGGTCGGTCGGGTCGAGCGGGCCGGGCTCACCGCTTGGGCGGTCGGCCCGACGTTCGCCGAGGCAGGCTGGCCGCCGCGCTCGCCGATGGCCTTCATCGACACGGCCGACAAGCGCCTCGTCGACCTGCTGCCCCGCGCGGAGCGCTTCCGCCCGGACGTCGTCGTCTTCGAGGAGACCGAGGTCGCCGGTCCGATCGCCGCGGGGCGGTCCGGCGCCCGGATGGTCCGGCATGGGCTGGGGATCGCCGCGAGCGGGGCGGGCGACGGCACCGAGGGCGGTCTGGGGGCCTTCGCGCCGATCCTCGACGACTTCGGCACGCGGTGGCAGGTGGCCGACCTCGCCGCACGGGTGCAGGCCGCGCCCTTCCTGTCGATCTGCCCACCGTCGTTGGCGGCGCCCGGCCGACCCACCGTCCGACGCCTGCGTCCGGCGCTCTCGCCGCCCGCGCCGGGCGACGCCCTCCCGGCCGCGTTCGCGGCGCTGCCGCACGCGCGCACGGTGCACCTCACGCTCGGCACGGTGTTCGGCACAACCGGGGTGCTGGCCGCCGCCTTGGCGGGCCTGCGGGAGCTGCCCGTCAACGTCGTCGTGACCACGGCGGGCGCGACGCTGCCCCCGCAGCCCGCGAACGTCCTCCTGGCCCGCTACCTGCCGCACGCGCTGCTGCTGCCGCGCTGCGACCTCGTGGTGTCCCAGGGCGGCGCGGGCATCCTGTTCGGCGCGTTGGCGCACGGGCTGCCCCAGCTCGTGCTGCCGCAGGCGGCCGATCAGCCCGCCAACGCCCTCGCCGTCGAACGGGCGGGCGCCGGGCTGGCGTTGGCGCCGGGCGCCGTGACGGCGGAGCGGGTGCGCGACGCCGTGGAGCGGCTGCTGGCCGAGCCCGGCTTCGCCGCGCGGGCCGGGGAGATCCGCGCGGAGATCGCCGCCATGCCCGACGCGGACGCCGTGGTGGGCGCGCTGTGACCGGCGCACCGACCCGGTCGCGGCTGGGCGCCGTGGCCGTGACCCCACGGCCGCTGCCCGCCTACCGCGACATGTTCCAGCTCACCGACGCCGACCTGCTGGCCGGCCCGATCCTGGACTGCCCGGCCGGGGCGTCCTCGTTCGGCGCGCTCGTGCGGGCGATCGGCGGCGAGGTGACGAGCGTCGACCCCGCCTACGCGGCGCCCGACGGCCTCGTCGAGCGGGTGGCGGCCGACATCGCGCGGATCAGCGCGTGGCAACGCGCGAACCCGGCCGGGTTCAACTGGGACTACCTCGGCTCGCCGGAAGAACTGGCCGCGACGTGGGCCGCGGCGCTCTCGATCTTCGCCGCCGACTTCACTCCGGACGACGCCCGCTACGTCGCCGCCGCCCTGCCGCGCCTGCCGTTCCCCGACGACCGGTTCACGCTGACCCTCTCCGGGTTCCTGCTGTTCGTCTACCCGGAGCTGTTCGGCCCCGACGAGTTGCTCGCCGCCCTGCGCGAGCTGACCAGGGTGACCCGCGGCGAGGTGCGGGTCTACCCCGTCCTGTCCTCGGCGGGCGAGGCGTACGCCGAACTGCCTGCCCTGCGCGCCGGGTTGGCCGCGCACGGCGTCGACACCGAGATCCGCAACACGGGCTGCGCGTGGAACACGACCCCGGGCAGCGACCAGATGCTCGTCTGCCGGAAGGAGTACACATGACCACCACGACCCTGCCCCAGGACCTGGCCGAGATGCTCGACCGCGTCGCGGCGGCGCTCGGCGCGATGGGCCAAGGCGACCCCGCCCCCTACGCCGCGCTGTGGGCCGACTCCCCCGACGTGACGCTGTACGGCGCGTGGGGACCGATGGACCGCGGCCATGACACCGTGACCACGACGTTCCGCTGGGTGGGTGGCCGCTTCTCCGGCGGCCCGATGGTGCCCACGAACGACGTGGTGGCGGTGAGCGGCGACCTCGCCTACACGGTCGGCACCGAGCGCGGCACCGTGGGCGTAGACGGCGGCGAGCCCTTCGAGATGACCATCCGCGTCACGCACGTGCTGCGCCGCATCGACGGGCGGTGGTGGCTGGTGCACCGGCACGCCGACTTCCCGCCCGCCGACCAGCGCCCCAACCGCTGACGGCGAGTCTCCGATTCCGTGAGGGCGAGTCCCGGTTTTCGGGACGCTAGGCCTCTTCCAACATGTCGGCGGTGACGGCCGAGTCGGTGTCGGGGATGCCGAGGTCGGCGGCGCGCTTGTCGGCCATGTGCAGGAGCCGTCGGATGCGGCCCGCGACGGCGTCCTTCGTCATCGGCGGATCGGCCAGCTGGCCCAGCTCTTCCAGCGAGGCCTGCGTGTGCTCGGCCCGCAGCCTGCCCGCGGCCAGCAGGTGGTCGGGCACGTCGTCGCCGAGGATCTCCATCGCCCGCGCCACCCGCGCGGCCGCGGCCACCGCGGCCCGCGCGGAGCGGCGCAGGTTGGCGTCGTCGAAGTTGGCCAGGCGGTTGGCGGTGGCCCGCACCTCGCGGCGCATCCGCCGCTCCTCCCAGGCCATCACGGACTCGTGCGCGCCCATGCGGGTGAGCAATGCCCCGATCGCGTCGCCGTCGCGGACCACGACGCGGTCGGCGCCGCGCACCTCGCGCGCCTTCGCCGTGACCCCGAGCCGACGGGCCGCGCCGACCAACGCGAGCGCCGCCTCCGGGCCCGGGCAGGTGATCTCCAGCGCGGAGCTGCGGCCCGGCTCGGTGAGCGAACCGTGGGCGAGGAACGCGCCGCGCCACGCGGCCTCGGCGTCGCACACCCCGCCGGACACGACGGGCGGCGGCAGTCCGCGCACGGGGCGGCCGCGGGCGTCGAGAAGGCCGGTCTGCCGGGCGAGCCCTTCCCCGTCGCGGACGACGCGCATGACGTACCGCGCGCCGCGCCGCAGCCCACCCGCCGTGATGACGTGCGCCTCGCAAGTGTGGCCGTAGAGCTCGTGGATGTCGCGCCGCAGCCGACGGGCCACCGAGCCCGTGTCGACCTCGGCCTCCACGACGACCCGCCCGCCGACGATGTGCAGCCCGCCCGCGAACCGCAGCAGCGCGGCGACCTCGGCACGGCGGCAGCACGGCTTCGTGACGACGAGCCGGGACAGCTCATCCTTCACCGCTGCGGTCATCGCCATGATCACGTCCTTCCTTCGGCCGCGACATCGGGGTTCGTCGCGACATCGGCCACCACCGCGGCGATCGCCGCGGCCAGGGCCACCGGGTCGTGGCTGGGCTCGATCGGGCTCGCGGCGACGGGGGCCAGGTGCACACTGCCGCCCGGACTGAGGATCGCCGTGGCCGCGGAGTGCAGCCGATCGGGCACGGGCACCGCGTCGACATCGGCCACGACCGCGTCGACCCGCAGCGCGGGGGCGTGCTCGCAGAGTACGGCGAGGTGCTGCTCGGGTGAGAACCCGGCCGTCTCCCCCGGCTCCGGCGCGAGGTTGAGCACGATGATCCGCCGGGCCGCGGTGTCGATCAGCGCGTCGCGCAGCTCGGGGACGAGCAGGTGCGGCAGCACGCTGGTGAACCACGACCCCGGCCCGAGCACGACCACGTCGGCGGCCAGGACGGCGGCCAACGCGTCGGGGCAGGCCCGCGGCTGGTCGGGGACCAGCCACACCCGCTGCACCCGGCCCGGGGTGGACGCGACCGCCACCTGGCCGCGGATGCGGTGCGCGCGCTCCGGGTCGGCGCCGAGGCCGGTGACGTCGGCGCCGATGTCGAGGGGCTCGGTGCACATCGGCAAGACCCGCCCCCGGACGCCGAGGAGACCCCCGAGGGCGTCGAGCGCGGCGACGGGGTCGCCGAGGGTGTCGATCAGCCCGGCGATGAGGAGGTTGCCCACCGCGTGGCCCGCGAGCGCGCCGATGCCGCCGAAGCGGTGCTGCACCAGGGTGCGCCACCGGCGGCCGAGCTCGTCGTCCGCGGCCAGCGCGGAGACCGCCATCCGCAGGTCGCCCGGCGGGAGCAGGCCAAGCTCGCGCCGCAGCCGCCCCGACGAGCCGCCGTCGTCGGCCACGGTGACGACGGCGGTGACGTCGTCGGTGAGCAGGCGCAGCGCCGAGAGGGTGGCGTGCAGGCCGTGGCCGCCGCCGAGGGCGACAGCCTTGAGGGTGGTGGGCGGCGTGTTCATTCGCGCCCCAGGTCGCGGTGGGCGACGCTGACCGTCATGCCGGAGGCGTCGGTCAACCGCCGCCCGATCTCCTCGCTGATGGCCACGCTGCGGTGCTTGCCGCCGGTGCACCCGATGGCGACCGTGATGTAGTGCTTGCCCTCGCGGCGGTAGCCCGCCCCGACGAGGCCCAGCAGCTCCAGGTAGCGGTCGATGAACTCCGCGCAGCCTTCCTGGGAGAGCACGTAGTCGCGCACCTGCTCGTCGCGGCCGGTCTTGTCGCGCAGCTCGGGGATCCAGAACGGGTTGGGCAGGAAGCGCACGTCGACGACGAGGTCGGAGTCCATCGGCAGGCCGTACTTGTAGCCGAACGAGACGATCGTGGCGCGCGTGTGGTGCTCGTAGTCCGTGCCGAACGCGCGCTCCAGTGTGGCGCGCAGGGTGGGGACCGTGGTGGTGGAGGTGTCGACGACGAGGTCGGCGGCCTCGCGCAGCGGGCGCAGCAGCTCCCGCTCGCGGTTGATCCCGTCGACGAGGCGGCCGTCGCCCTGCAGGGGGTGGCTGCGGCGCACCTGCTCGAACCGGCGCACCAGCACGGCGTCGGACGCCTCGAGGAAGAGCAGGCGCGGCGGGTAGCCGCGGCCGTCGAGGTCCTTGATGACCGCCGCGAGGTCCGTGGTGAACGCCCGGCTGCGGACGTCCATCACGACGGCGATGCGGGTGATCTCGCCGCGGGCCCGCGCGCCGAGGTCGACCATCGTGGTGATGAGCGCGGGCGGCAGGTTGTCGACGACGAACCAGCCGAGGTCTTCGAGGACCTTCGCCGCGGTGCTGCGGCCTGCCCCGGACAGGCCGCTGATCAGGGCGACGTCGATGCCGCCCCGCTCGTCCGGTTCCGTCATGCGCCCGGCCCCCCGCCGAGCGCGGTGACCACCGCCGCCGCCGTGGACGGCCCGAACCCGGGTACCGCGGCGATCTCGTCGGCGCTGGCGGCCTTGAGCTTGCGCACCGAGCCGAAGTGCTTGAGCAACGCGGCGCGCCGGGCAGGGCCGAGCCCGGGCACGGAGTCCAGCTCGGAGACGGTCATGCCCGCCGAGCGGCGCTGCCGGTGGTAGGTGATCGCGAAGCGGTGCGCCTCGTCGCGGACGCGCTGCAGCAGGTAGAGGCCTTCGCTGGTGCGCGAGAGGATCACCGGGTCGGGCTCGGCGGGCAACCAGACCTCCTCTAAGCGCTTGGCGAGGCCGCACACGGCGACGTCGGTGACGCCGAGCTCGGCCAGCACGTCCGACGCGGCCTCGACCTGAGCTTGCCCACCGTCGACGACCAGCAGGTTCGGCGGGTACGCGAACTTGCGGGGGCGTCCGGTCTCGGGGTCGATACCGGGACGGTGGTTGTGCGTGCTCAGGTCGGGGGCGTCACCGAATCCGTCGATCGCGGCGGATCCGACGTTACCCCCTTCGAGATCGCGATCGGTGATCGGGCGTGCACCGACGGTCGCCGTCTCGGCGAGGTAACGGCGGAACCGCCGCCGCACGACCTCGGCGATCGAGGCGACGTCGCCGCCCGCCGCGCCGTCGCGGATCTCGAAACGGCGGTACTCCGACTTGCGGGCCAGCCCGTCTTCGAACACGACCAACGAGGCGACCACGTTGGTGCCCTGCACGTGCGAGACGTCGATGCACTCGATGCGCAGCGGCGCGGAGTCCAGCCCGAGCGCGTCTTGGATCTCCGCCAGCGCCGCGGAGCGGGCGGTGAGATCACCCGCGCGGCGCAGCTTGTGCTGGGTGAGGGCCTCGGCCGCGTTGCGCGCGACGGTCTCGGCGAGCGCCCGCTTGTCGCCGCGTTGCGCGACCCGCACGCTCACGCGCGAGCCGCGCAGGCCGGACAGCCACTCGGTCAGCGAGGCCACCTCGGCGGGCAGCTCGGGGACGATGATCTCCTTGGGCACCGGCTGGTGGGCGTCGTCGGACGACTCGGCCAGCGCCGCCTGCTCGCCGTAGAACTGGGTGAGGAAGCGCTCGACGAGCTGGGCGGTGTCGGTGGGCTCCACCTTGTCGATCACCCAGCCGCGCTGGCCGCGCACCCGGCCGCCGCGCACGTGGAAGACCTGGACGGCGGCCTCCAGCTCGTCGTCCGCGAACGCGACCACGTCGGCGTCCGTGCCGCCGCCGAGCACGACGGCCTGGCGCTCCATCGCGCGGCGCAGCGCCCCGACGTCGTCGCGCAGGCGTGCGGCCTTCTCGAACTCCAGCTCCTGCGACGCCCGGGCCATCCGCCGCTCCAGCTGCCGGATCAGGTGGTCGGTGCGGCCCGCGAGGAAGTCGCAGAAGTCCTCGACGATGGCGCGGTGCTCGTCGGCGTCGACCCGCCCGACGCAGGGGGCGGAACATTTGTCGATGTAGCCGAGCAGGCAGGGGCGGCCGATCTGGCCGTGCCGCTTGAACACCCCCGCGCTGCAGGTGCGGGCGGGGAAGACGCGGAGCAGGAGGTCGAGTGTCTCCCGGATGGCCCAGGCGTGGGCGAAGGGCCCGAAGTAGCGCACACCCTTGCGCCGGGGCCCGCGGTAGACGTGCAGCCGCGGGAACTCCTCGTTCATCGTCACCGCGAGCACCGGGTAGGTCTTGTCGTCCCGGTAGCGGACGTTGAAGCGCGGGTCGAACTCCTTGATCCAGTTGTACTCGAGCTGGAGCGCCTCCACCTCGGTGGTGACGACCGTCCACTCGACGTGCGCGGCGGTGGTGACCATCTGCCGGGTGCGCGGGTGCAGGCCTGCGAGGTCGGCGAAGTAGGAGTTGAGGCGTTGGCGCAGGCTCTTGGCCTTGCCGACGTAGATCACGCGGCCGTGGGTGTCGGAGAAGCGGTACACGCCAGGGGCCTCCGGGATGGACCCGGGCGCGGGGCGGTATGTGGCGGGATCCGGCATGGCGTGTCCAGCGTATGCCGCCCGGGTTTGTCGGGCCCGGGTGCTACACCTCTTCCGCACCAAACGTGCGTTCGAAGAGAGGTCGCCGTGGGAATCGACAAGCTCGACACCGTCCGCAAGCTCCTCGCGAAGGCCGATGGCGCCGCCACGCCCGCCGAGGCGGAGGTCTACACGGCCAAGGCCGTCGAGCTGATGGCCCGCCACGGCATCGACGAGGCGCTGCTGGGTGCCGCGGCCCCCCACTGCGACGAGGTGGCCACCTGCCGCATCCCGGTGGCGGATCCCTACAGCGCGGGGAAGGCGCGGCTGTTGGCGTGGACGGCGAGCGCGCTGCGGTGTCGGGCGGTGCTGCACGAGGCCGGGGGCGGGCGGGTCGCGGCCGTCACCGTCCTCGGGTTCGCGTCCGACCGGGCGTGGGTCGAGCTGCTGTACACGTCGCTGCTGCTGCAGGCGAGCGCCCAGCTCGCGCGGCAGCGGCCCGCGTGGGTGGGCGAGTCGGTCGCGGCGTACCGGCGGTCGTGGCTCCACGGGTTCGCCGTGCGGGTGCACCAGCGGCTGGTCGAGGCCGAAGCGCGGGCGGCGGAGTCGGCGGCTGCCGCCCGGGCGTCGCCGTCGGCCGGGCCGTCGGCCGGGCCGTCGGTGGCGCTGGTGCTCGCCGATCGTCGCGCCCGGGTGGATCGGGCGTACGCCGAGGAGTTCCCGCAGATCGGCCGGGCCCGCCAGACCCGGCTCTCCGGCTCGGGCCACGCGGCGGGCGCCCAGGCCGGGGCGCGCGCCGACCTGGGCGGCCGGGCGGTTCGGCCCACCGCGTGGCAGGCCCTCGATGGCTAGCCACCGCTTGGCGGCTACCCCCACTCATGATCCTGTCGAGAGGCACACCACGCCGCCCGCGACCCGCACCACGTGCCGTTCGCGCCGATCTTGTCGGCGCAGCGGCTCACCGGCCGAGGTGGGCGGTGCGGGCTTCCGCGGCCGGACGGGCGGCCGGTGGGCCCCCTACTCGGTGGCTGCCGTCTCGGCGGCCTCGTCGAGCGCCGCGTGATGCGCGGCGCTGCCCGTGCGGTCGGGCCGGTCCGGTGTCTGGGCGGTGGCGTGGGGCGCGCGGTGGGGCGGCGACATCCGGCGCACGGCGGCCAGCACACGTCGGGCCTGCAGCGCGCGCAGCGGCGAGAGCGCGTAGCCGGGGTAGCTCGCGAGCCAGGTCGCGCTGCCGAGGCTCACGGCGTCGGCGCCCGCCCAGAAGTACTCCCGGCAGTCGTCCACCGTGCGGATGCCGCCGGTGGCGATGATCGGCAACGTCACCCCGGCGTCGCGCAGCTCGGCCACCACCCGCAGCGCGATCGGCTTGATGGCCCGGCCGGAGAGCCCGCCGTAGCGGTTGGCCAGCCACGGCGTGCCGGTGCGCGGGTCGAGCCGCAGCGCCTTCACCGTGTTGATCGCCGTGAGCGCGGCCACGCCCGCCCGCGCCGCCTGGCGGGCGTTGCGCAGGTAGTCGTAGTCGGGCGAGAGCTTGAGGATCACCGGGTGGTTGCTGCGGGGCACGGCCTCGTCGAGCACGTCCTGCAGGATGGTCGAGAAGTCGAAGTTCACGTTGTGGCAGCTCACGTTGAACTCCACGGCGGCGATGTCGCCCGCGGGCACCGCGGCGTTCACCCGGTCCACGAGCGTCACGAACTCCTCGGTGGAGAAGCCGCCCAGCGAGATGATCGTGCGCTGGTCCCGGGTGTGGGGGTAGTAGTCGGCGAGGTAGGCGTCGATGCCGACGTTGCACCAGCCGAACGCGTTGAGCCACCCGCCGTCCGTGCTGCGCAGCACCCGCCGGTAGCGGCGCAGCAGGCCCGGCAGCTCGCGGGGTGCCCAGTCCTCGCGGGTGGTGAAGTGCCCCTCGCGGGGCTCCACCGTGAGCGTGCGGGTGGTCACGGCGCCGAACTCGGCGAGCGGGAGGAACAGCGCCACCGGGCTCATCCCGTAGAAGCCGGAGGTGCTCATGCCGTAGCCGAGCAGGCTGGAGGAGGTCACCAGCCGGTTGCGGAGCACGATGTCGCCGAGGCGCACCTCTCCTCGCCCATCTCGCACGGTCACGATCCTACGGACGCCCCGTCCGGGAGGCGGCGGCGTGCAGTGCCCGCACCCGGCGGATCCCGTCCACGGCCCGCTGCCCGTCCACCGCCTGTATGGCCAGCACCGGCAGGTAGTCGTCGCCGATGAGCTCCAGCCGCGCCCACGAGGCGCCGTCGGGGAACGCCACGCGCTCCACCACCTCCCAGGGCAGCGTGCGGGTGACCAGCACGTTGCGCACCTCGATGCCCTCGGCGTTCGCGCGCACCCGCGGCCGGGCGAGCAACAACACGCCGCCCGCGATCAGCGCCCCGATGGCCACCATGGCGATCTGGTCGGCAAGCCGGAAGAACACCCCGGTGTCCGCCGTGCGCAGCACCACCGCCACCACCACGAAGAGGACGAACACCACCACGGCGCAGACCCAGGCGACGAGCATGGTCTTGCGGGGGCGCACCACCACGGTGTCGGCGTCGACGGCGGCGCGCCTCATGCGTTCTTCCGGAGGTCGCGCAGCACGAGGGCGGTGTGCAGCGCGGCGAGGCACGCCTCGGCGCCCTTGTCCTCGGCGCTGCCGGGGCCACCCGAGCGGTCGACGGCCTGCTCGCGGGTGTTCGTGGTGAGCACCCCGTTGCCCACCGGCACCCCTTCGTCGAGCGACACCCGGGTGAGGCCCGCGGTCACGGCGTCGCACACGTACTCGAAGTGCGGTGTGCCGCCGCGCACCACCGCGCCGAGCGCCACCACGGCGTCGTGGGTGCGGGCGAGCTGCTGGCACACCACGGGCAGCTCCACCGTGCCCGCCACGCGCACCACGGTGGGCGTGGCGATGCCCGCCTCGCGGGCGGTCGCCAGCGCGCGTTCCAGCATGACGTCGACGATCTCGCCGTGCCAGGTCGCCGCGGCCACGGCCAGCCGCAGGTCGGAGGCGTCGGGCGCCTGCCCCATCACCGGCCGTCCGTCACCGCTCACGCGTCCTCCTCGCTGACGCTCGTCAACCGCCTTCGCGGCGCTGCTGTGTTGAATGGTGAGCTCGCAAGCTCGCTCACGCATCCTCCTCGCTGACGCTCGCCAGCCGCGTTCGCGGCGCTGCTGTGTTGAATGGTGAGCTCGCAAGCTCGCTCACGAACGGCAGCCTCTCACGAGCCTGCGCTGTCCACCACCGAGGTGCCGGTGGCCGCGTCCGCGCCGCCGCCCTCGTCGAGATCCGGCAGGTCGTGGCCCATGCGGTCGCGCTTGGTGCGGAGGTAGCGCAGGTTGTGCGGGCTCATCCGCACGGGCAGCGGCACCCGGCCCACCACGGTGAGCCCGTAGCCCTCCAGGCCCGCCCGCTTGTCCGGGTTGTTGGTGAGCAGCCGCATCGAGCGCACCCCGAGGTCCACGAGGATCTGCGCACCGATGCCGTAGTCGCGGGCGTCGGCGGGCAGGCCGAGCGCGAGGTTGGCGTCCACGGTGTCCGCGCCCGCTTCCTGCAGCTGGTAGGCCTGGAGCTTGTGGAGCAGGCCGATGCCCCGGCCCTCGTGCCCGCGCATGTAAAGCACCACGCCGCGGCCCTCGGCGGCCACCGCGGCGAGCGCGGCGTCGAGCTGGGGGCCGCAGTCGCAGCGCAGGGAGGCGAACACGTCGCCGGTGAGGCACTCCGAGTGCACCCGCACCAGCACGTCCTCGCCCGCCCCCGGGTCGTCCTCGCCGATGCCGCCGATCACGAGCGCGATGTGCTCGATGCCGTCGAGGAGCGAGTCGAAGCCGAAGGCGGTGAAGTCGCCGTGCGGGGTGGGGATCGTGGCCCGCGCCACCCGCACCACGTGCTTCTCGGTACGTCGACGGTAGGCGATCAGATCGGCGATCGTGATCATCGTGAGGTCGTGGTCCTCGGCGAACACCCGCAGCTCGTCGGCCCGGGCCATCTCGCCGTCCACCTTCTGCGACACGATCTCGCACAGCACACCGGCCGGGCTCAGGCCCGCGAGCCGGGCGAGGTCCACCGCCGCCTCGGTGTGCCCGGGCCTGCGCAGCACGCCGCCCTCGCGGGCGCGCAGGGGCAGCACGTGGCCGGGGCGCACGAAGTCGGTGGCGGCGGACTTGGGGTCGGCGAGCATGCGGATCGTGTGGGCGCGGTCGTAGGCGGAGATGCCGGTGGTCACTCCCTCGCGGGCGTCGACGGTCACGGTGAACGCCGTGCGGAAGTGGTCGCCGTTGGAGTAGTGCATGGGCGGCAGGTCCAGGCGGTCGCACTCGGCCTCGACCAGCGGCACGCAGATGTAGCCCGACGTGTAGCGGATCATGAACGACAGCAGCTCGGGGGTCGCGAGCTCGGCCGCGAAGATCAGGTCGCCCTCGTTCTCCCGGTCGGCGTCGTCGACCACCACCACGGCCTTGCCCACCTTGATGTCGGCGACGGCCCGCTCGATGGACCCGAAGTCATTCACCGTAATTCGCCCCCGCCACCAGCTTCTCCACGTACTTCGCGATGAGATCCACCTCGATGTTCACGGTATCGCCGGGTTTGCGCACACCGAGAGTGGTGTGTGACAAGGTCGTCGGGATCAGCGCTACGACGAACGTGTCGTCCGTCACGCCCGCCACGGTGAGTGACACCCCGTCCACGGCGATGGAGCCCTTCTCCACGACGTAGCGCGCGAGGTCGGCGGGCAGGCTGAACTCCAGCTCGTCGCTGCGCTCCGAGGGCGTGCGGCGCACCAGCGTGGCCACCCCGTCGACGTGGCCCTGCACGATGTGACCGCCCAGGCGACCGCCCGCCACCATCGCCCGCTCGAGGTTCACCCCGGCGCCCGGCGCGACGGCGGACAGACTCGTGCGCTTGAGCGTCTCGGGCACCAGCTCAACGGTGAACGTCCCGTCGGTGCTGCCCGCCGGGTCGGTCACGGTGAGGCACACCCCGTTCACCGCGATGGAGTCGCCGTGCGCGGCGTCGGAGGTCACGGTGCGCCCGCGCACGGTGAGCACCACCACCTCGGCGTGCTCCCGCACGGCGAGCACCTCGCCGATCTCCTCGACGATGCCGGTGAACATTCCCTGCCTCCCGCCTGTCTACGTCCCCTCCGGTGTACACGCCCGCGCGACGACGGGCAGTTCACCCCGCCCAGGCGCGGTGCGGAGTGGCCACGATCACCTGTTCGCGCAGTGCCCGCACCGCACGCGCCGGGTCGTCCGCGCCGTACACCGCCGAGCCCGCCACGAAGCAGTCGACGCCCGCTTCGGCGGCGGCGTCGATGGTGTCGGCGTTGATGCCGCCGTCGATCTCGACGAGCACCTGGAGGTGCCCGGTGTCCACGAGGCGTCGCGCGGTGCGCACCTTCTCGAGCACCTCGGGGATGAAGCTCTGGCCGCCGAACCCGGGCTCCACGCTCATCACCAGCAGCGTGTCGTAGTGGCGCAACGTCTCGAGGTGGGGCTCCAGCGGGGTGTTCGGCTTGACGGACAACCCAGCGCGGGCGCCTGCGGCGCGCAGGTCGCGGGCCAGCGCGACCGGGTCGCGGGCCGCCTCGACGTGCACCGTCACGTTGTACGCCCCGGCCTCCGCGTAGCCGATCGCCCACCGGTCCGGGTCGTCGATCATGAGGTGGCAGTCGAGCGGGGTCGTCGTCGCCTTCAGCAGGGCCTGCACCACGGGCAGGCCGAGGGTGAGGTTGGGCACGAAGTGCGCGTCCATCACGTCGACGTGCAGCCAGTCGGCGCCTGTGCCCGGCTCGCCGCCGACGATCCGGGCTTCCTCGCCGAGACGGGCGAAGTCGGCGGCCAGCAAGCTGGGGGCGATCATCGGAGGCACGCCAGAAGGCTACGCGCCCGGCCTCCGCAGCAGCCCGAGGAACATCGCGTCGGTGCCGTGCCGGTGCGGCCACAGCTGCACGCTCGGGCCGTCTCCGAGGTGCGGCACCCCGGGCAGCAGCGGCCGGGCGTCGAGCTGCTCCACCTCGGGGTGCTTGCGCAGCACGGGGCGCAGCACACCGTGGGTCTCGGCGAGGTGCGGCGAGCAGGTGACGTAGGCGACCACACCGCCGGGGCGCACGTGCCGCAGCGCAGCCGTGAGGAGCTCGCGCTGGAGCTTGGCCAACGCCGCCACGTCATCGGGCCGACGGCGCCAGCGCGCTTCGGGCCGCCGTCGCAGCGCCCCGAGGCCGGTGCACGGGGCGTCCACGAGCACCCGGTCGTAGGCGCCCTCGGGCAGCGGGGCGTCGCGGCCGTCGGCGGTGTGCACGTCCACCGGGAGGCCGTCGACGGCGCGGCGCACGAGATCGGCGCGGTGCTCGCTCTGCTCGACGGCGTCGAGGTGGCCGTCGTCGAAGGCGAGCAGCGCCCCGAGCAGCACCGACTTCCCGCCGGGGCCTGCGCAGAGGTCGAGCCAGCGACCCGTGTCCGCGCCGAGCAGCGGCGCACGGGTGAGGGCGAGGGCCACCAGCTGGCTGCCCTCGTCCTGGACGGTCGCCAACCCCTCCGCGACCGCGTCGAGCTCGCCGACGTCGCCGCTGCCCGCCTCGAGGTGCACGCCGTAGGGCGAGTAGGGCGCCTCGGTGCCGCCCGTCACGAGGGCCAGCTCCTCGGCGGTGATCTCGCCCGGGCGGGCGAGCAGGTGCACCACGGGACGGGCGTCGTCGGCGGCGAGCGCCTCGTCGAGCTCGGCCTCACCGCCGAGCGCGTCGGCGAAGGCCTGCGCGATCCACCGCGGGTGGGCGTGGGCGAACGCCGTGTGGCCCAGCGGGTCCTCCACGGCGTCCGGCGCGAGCTGCTGCACCCACGCCTTCTCGTCGCGCTCCCCCACCCGGCGCAGCACGGCGTTGACGAAGCCCGCGGCACGGCTGCCCGCCTCCACCCGCACCAGCTCGACGGTGGTGTCGACGGCGGCGTGCGGCGGCACCCGGGTGCGCAGCAGCTGGTAAGCGCCCAGGCGCAGGGCGTCGAGCAGTGTCGGCTCCACCCGCACGAGGGGGCGGTCGGTGCACTCGTCGATCACGGCGTCGAGCAGGCCGCGGGCGCGCAGGGTGCCGTAGCCCAGCTCGGTGGCCAGCGCCGCGTCGCGGTCGTGCAGCCGGTGGCGGCGCAGGATCGCGGGCAGTGCGAGGTTGGCGTAGGCGTCGCGCACCCGTACGGCGGTGAGCAGCTCCAGCGCCGCGAGCCGGGACAGGTCGATCTCAGGCGGACGGGCCGGGCCGGTGCGCCCGCGCGGTGGTCCGCTGCCGCGTGGGCCTGCCGGGCGACCGCGGCGCTCCCGCGGGGTCATCGCAGCAGCTCGCCGGGCTCGATGCGCACGCCGCGGGCCCAGTCCGGCGCGGGCATCGCCCGCTTGCCGACGGGTCGCACTTCGCCGAGCGCGAGCGGCGCGCCACCGGTGCCGACGAGCACGCGCCGCTTCTCGGCGTGCAGCTCGCCGGGCTTCAGCTCGCGGGCGTCGGACGCGGGCCGGAGCGGGCCCAGCCCGAGGCGCTCGTCGCGGAAGGTGGTCCAGGCGCCCGGGTCGGGCGTGACCGAGCGCACGAGCCGGTCGATCGGCACGGGAGCGGCGGCCCAGTCGACGCGCGCGTCGGCCACCGACACCTTCGGCGCGTGCGACACGCCTTCCGATGGCTGCGCGCGCGGGGTGAGGCTGCCGTCGGCGATGCCGTCGAGCGTAGCCGTGAGCAGGTCGGCCCCGGAGGCGGCCAGCCGCTGCAGCAGCGTGCCCGCGGTGTCCTCGGCGTGCACGGCCTCGGTGACCACGCCGAACACCGGCCCGGTGTCCAGCCCCTCTTCCAGGAGGAAGGTGGTGGCGCCGGTGATGTCGTCGCCGTGGCGCAGTGCGGCCTGCACCGGCGCCGCCCCGCGCCAGGCGGGCAGCAGGGAGAAGTGGAGGTTGACCCAACCGTGCGCGGGCACGTCGAGGGCGGCCCGGGGCACGAGGGCCCCGTAGGCGACCACCGGGCAGCAGTCGGGGCGCAGGTCGCGGAGCGCGGCGAGGAACCCGGGTTCGCGCGGGTGCTCGGGCGTGAGCACCGGCACGCCCGCCTCGTCGGCCAGCGCACCGACCGGCGAGCGGCGCAGGGTGCGCCCGCGGCCGCTCGGCGCGTCGGGCCGGGTGACGACGGCCACGACCTCGTGGCGCGGCGACGCGAGCAGCGCCGAGAGCGACGGCACGGCGGGCTCCGGCGTGCCCGCGAAGACCAGGCGCACGCCGCTACCTGGCCTTCCCGAAGAGGTGGTGCGGGCTCACCTTCACCACCGGCTCCGGCGCGCCGAACCACTCGGTGGCGCGGATCTCGGCCATCGCGGCCTTGCGGGTGGCGGCGTCGAGCCGGTCGACGAACAGCACACCGTCGAGGTGGTCGACCTCGTGCTGGATGCAGCGCGCCAGCAGCTCGCTGCCGTCGACGGTGACGGGCTCGCCGTGCTGGTTCCAGCCGCGGGCGACGACGTGCAGGTGGCGGCGGCACTCCCAGCTGAGGCCGGGGATCGAGAGGCAGCCCTCGGGCCCCACCTGCTCCTCGTCGCCCACCACGTCGAAGGTGGGGTTGACCAGGTGCCCGCTGAACTCGTCACAGTCGTAGGTGAACACCCGCAGGCCGACGCCGAGCTGGGGCGCGGCGAGGCCTGCGCCACCCTCGTCGTGCATGGTGTCGGTGAGGTCGGTGACGAGCTTGCGCAGCTCGGCGTCGAACGTCGTGACCGGGACGGCGGGGGTGCGCAACACCGGGTCGCCGAAGAGCCGGATGGGCTGGACGGTCACGGAACTCCTCACTGGTGGGAAGCGCCCATTCTGCCACCCGTGGGGATCAACCGACGTCGGGTGGATCCATCCGCACCCGCACCGGATCGGTCGCCTTGCGGGCGGTGCGGGCGGCCTGCGCGACGTGCAAAGCGTGGGCGAGCGCGCGGCCCTCGGCCCGCGGTACCCGCACCAGGGCCCGCTCACGGACCTCGTCGTCGGCCCGGGCATCGGGCGCCGGGTCGAGCTCGACCGGCCCGAGCACCTCGGCGGCGGGCAGCTCGGCCGTCAGCTCGTCGAGGATGTCCTTCAGCGCGGCCGGTGCGGCGTCGATCGCGGCCATCCGCACCGCGGGCGGGAAGCCCACCTCGGTGCGGGCGGCGAGCTCGGCGGCGGCGTGCCCGACCGGGTCCCAGCGCACCAGGGCCTGCACCGGCGGCAGGGCCGGGTCGGCCATGACGAGCACCCGGCCGCCGTCGGTGTGCGGCACCACGAGCGCCGCCGCCGCCATCCACCGCCGGAGCGTCTCCTCGGCCACGCGCAGATCCGGCCGGGCGAGCAGGGCCCAGCCGTCGAGCAGCAGCGCAGCGCCGTACGCGGCGCGCGGCTCCGCCCCGGGGGTGGCGACCACGATCTCGGCGCGGGCCGCGACCGTGTTCAGCACGGGCGCGCCGCCCCCGGAGATGCGCACCGGGACGCCGGGGAACGCCCGGCCGAGTTCCTCGGCGGTGCGGCGGGTACCGACCACCCCGGCCCGCAGCCTGCGCGAGCCGCAGGCCCCGCACCGGTAGGCGCTCTCGACGCGGCCGCACCAGCGGCAGCTCGGCGCCGCCGCGTCCGCCGCGCCGGTGCCCGGGGCACGGTGATGCGCCGCGCCCGGGGCTCGGGCCGCGTTCTGCGCGACCGCCGCACCTGCTGAGCCCGCCGCACCAGCACCCCTCGCGCCAGCGGCCGCGCCGTCCGCGCCAGCGTGATCCGCGGCGCCTGCCGTGGTGCGGCTGGTCGCGGCGTCGGCCGTGCGGCCGGGGAGGCCGAGTGGGCCCGCGCAGCGACGGCAGCGGGCCGTCTCCCGGCACGCGGCGCACGACAACCACGGCACGTAGCCCGCGCGCGGCGTCTGGACCAGCACGGGCCGTCCCGCGGCGAGCGCGGAGCGAGCGGCTTCGAACGCCGCCGAGGGGAGTCGTGCCGCGCGGGCCAACGGGTCGCGCGCGAGCTGGAGATCGCTCTCGCCCTGCGCGACGACCCTCGGCATCGCGGCGCGCACGGTGGCCCGGTCGGCGACGATCTCACTGGCCCACCCCGACTCGACCAGGAGCTGCCCCTCGGCGGTGCGCGCGTACCCGCCGACGAGCAGCGCCGCGCCGACGGCGTGTGCGCGCAGGACGAGCACGTCGCGGACGTGCGGGTAGGGGGCGCGGGGCTCGGCGTGCGAGTCGTCGCCGTCGTCCCACACGGCGAGCAGGCCGGGCCGGGCGACGGGCGCGAACGCCGCCGACCGCGTGCCGACGACCACCCTGACCTGCCCACGGCGCACCGCGAGCCACCGGCGGTAGCGCTCCGCGGGCCCCAGGTCCGCGGTCAACGCGACGACCGCCTCGTCGCCGAGGCGCGCGGCGCAGGCGGCGTGGAGGAGGTCGACATCCCGCTGATCGGGGACGACGAGCAGCGCGCCGCGCCCTGCGTCGACGCAGGCCTGCGCGGCGTCGGCCAGCCGTTCGGCCCACGCCTCACCGGGAAGGGCCTGCCACACGGCGTGCGCGGCCCGACCCTCGCCCAACGCGCGGAGGAACGCCTGCCCGCGCGGGTATCGCTGCCAACCGACCCGCCCGCCGACGGCGGCCCCGCCGCCTCCGCCGCGACGCCGGTCCTCCGCCGGACCGCCCTGCGTCTCCGCGGCGGTGTCACCTCGCACCTCCGCCGCGGTTCCACGCCGCAGCTCCGCGTCGTCGCCGTTCCGTGCACCCGTGGCAGCGCCGTCCCGCGCCTCCGCCGCAACGCCGTCCCGCACCCCCGCGGCATCGCTCCGTACCTCCGCCGCGGTGCCACCTCGCGGCTCGGTGGCGGCGCGTCCTCGGGCGTCCGCAACGACGCCGCCTTGCGGCTCCGCCACGACGCCTCCCGGAGCGCGCGGCGCCGTCGTAGCCTGGTCGGCGCGGTCGGCGGCGGCCACCGGCACTCCGGTACCGTTCATCGGCCCTGCAGCGGCGGTGACTCCCCCCACGGCACCATCTGCATCCGGTGCGACCCGCACCTCGACGCCGGTTATCGAACGCGCCGCCGCGCGGGCCGACTCGGCCTCGACGCGCGCATGACGGGGAGGGAGGGCCAGCCGCAGGACGTCGGCCAGCACGCCGCCGTAGCGGTCGGCGACCGCGCGGCACAGCGCGGCGATCTCCGGAGGAAGGGCCTGCTCGGTGGAGACCACCTTCTCCAGCCACGCGAGCCGCCCCGGGTGCTCCGATGCCGCCACGCGTTCGAGTACGAACCCGTCGACGAGCCGCCCCGCGAACCGCACCCGCACCCGCACCCCGACGCGGGCGTCGGCATCCAGGTGTTCCGGGACGGCGTAGTCGAAGGGGCGGTCGAGGTGCGCGAGTGGCACGTCGACGGCGATCCGCGCCACGGGCAGTTCGGCGGCAGGCCGCCACTCCCCCCGGTTGCGCACCCCCGCTCGCCCGGCCACCGAACCCCTCCTCGCCTGCGCGGGCGGCAGGGCGTCCGGTTTACCAGACGGCCCTACCGCCCCGCGCACGACGGCGGGACGCGCTGGCGACGACATGCCCGCATTCTGCGCGCACCCACCGACACTCCCGCCCGCGATGCCTCACGCCCAGCGAGCCTCCGCCGCAAATACCCACGCGGCGGCCCGAAACGCCCAACTCACCGTGGCGAAACACACGACTCACCGCGGCGGACCGTGCAACTCACCGCGACGAGACGCACGACTCACCGCGGTGAAACGCACGACTCGCCGTCGTCGGAACGGAGACTCGCCTTTCGGGCGGGTCAGCCGCCTGCCAGGGACTTCAGCGCGTCGGCGCGGTCGGTCGACTCCCAGGGGAGCTCGATGTCGGTGCGGCCGAAGTGCCCGTACGCCGCGGTGGGCGCGTAGATCGGGCGCAGCAGGTCGAGGTCGCGGATGATCGCGGCGGGCCGCAGGTCGAACACCTCGGTGATCGCCGACGAGATGCGCGCCGGGTCGACGTTCTCCGTGCCGAACGTCTCGACGAACAGCCCCACCGGGGCGGCCTTGCCGATCGCGTAGGCCACCTGTACCTCGAGCCGCTCCGCGAGGCCCGCGGCGACGGCGTTCTTCGCGACCCACCGCATGGCGTACGCCGCGGAGCGGTCGACCTTCGACGGGTCCTTGCCCGAGAACGCGCCACCGCCGTGCCGGGCGAACCCGCCGTACGTGTCGACGATGATCTTCCGCCCGGTGAGGCCCGCGTCGCCCATCGGCCCGCCGACCACGAACCGGCCGGTCGGGTTGACCAGCAGCTTGTAGTCCGAGACGTCGATGCCCAGCCCGGCCAGCTCCGGCGCCACCACCTGGTCGCGGATGTCCGGGGCGAGCATGGCCTCGAGGTCGATGTCGGCGGCGTGCTGGCTCGACACGACAACGGTGTCGAGTTTCACGGCGTTGGTGCCGTCGTACGCGATCGTCACCTGGGTCTTGCCGTCGGGCCGCAGGTAGGGCAGCCTGCCCGACTTGCGCACCTCGGTGAGGCGCCGCGCCAAGCGGTGCGCCAGCGCGATCGGCAGCGGCAGCAGCTCGGGGGTGTCGTTGTTCGCGTAGCCGAACATCAGGCCCTGGTCACCCGCACCCTGGCGGGCGATCTCGTCGTCGGACAGCTCGACGCGGCTCTCGTAGGCGGTGTCCACGCCCTGCGCGATGTCCGCCGACTGCGCGCCGATCGCGACGTTGACCCCGCAGGAGTGGCCGTCGAAGCCCTTGGCCGAGGAGTCGTAGCCGATCTCGAGGATCTTCTCCCGCACCAGGGTGGGGATGTCCACGTACGCGCTGGTGGTGACCTCGCCCGCGACGTGCACCTGGCCCGTGGTGACCAGCGTCTCCACCGCGACGCGGCTGCGCGCGTCCTTGGCCAGCAGCGCGTCGAGGACGGAGTCGCTGATGGCGTCGCACATCTTGTCCGGGTGACCTTCGGTCACGGACTCGCTGGTGAACAATCTCAGGCTCGACACGCCGTGTTCCGTCTCTCTCGTATGGGTCGGTAGACAGGCTGACCGGACGCGACCTCTCGAACGAGCTTAGTCGACGTCGCACCGTGGTCATCGCGCCGTGGCAACGGTCACTGTGGGTGACGTCGCGGGCGACACGCCCACCGTTACAAGCCTCCATCCGGTGATGTCACGCGAAGTAGCGAATCGATAACGGATCGGCTCGTTGGGCGAGTCGTCATACCCGAGTTAAACGGAGGACAGACGATGAACGCCCGACTGATGGGACGCGCCGCCGCCGGGGTGGGCGCACTCGTCGCAGCAGGAGCCGTGACGCTCGTGGTCGTCGGCGGCACGGCCAACGCCGCAGGCACCGGACGATGCACCGACAACGTGAACGTCCGCGAGCAGCCCGACATCACCTCGGAGATCGTGGCGGTGTGCGAGCGCGGCCAGTCCGTGCAGGTCGGCAAGACGCAGGACGGCTTCGTCCAGCTGACCGACCTCGACGGCTGGGCGGCGCAGGAGTATGTGTCCGTGGACGGCCGCGCACCGGCCGCCCCGGCGCGTCCGACGGCGACGCCGAGCAGCCACCGCGCAGGCTCCAGCGGCGACGACGAGGAAACGAACACCACATCGGCGGCCCGGCCGACCGACGAGGCGGACGCGCTCGACGACGAGGAGTCCGCGAGCACGCCGACGATGCAGCAGCAGCCGAAGCGCAGTCCGTTCGGCTCGCTGTTCGGCTGACGGGGGCGGCGGGGTGGGCGCGCGGCGCCCACCCCGCCGTTGTTCCCGTCGGAGTCTCTACAGCCGGGCGGCGACCGCGTCCCACACCGCGTGGGTGTCCGGGTAGCCGTGCACGAGCACCACCGTCGGACCGGTGCGTGGTGTCTCCCAGACGGCGATCGGGAGACCGTCGCCCTCGACGGTGCGACGGGTCAGCGTGGGCGCAGGTGCTTCGGCCATGCGGGACATCCTCGGGTACGAAGTCGGATCGGCAACCCGATTCTTCCC
>DATAOO010000318.1:0-14754 GCA_036265695.1 Pseudonocardia sp.
ACCTGGCCGCGGCCCTGCGCCATCTCCTGGAACGCGCGCAGCACGGTGAGGCTGTCTTCCACGGACTTACCGACGACCAGGTCGCTGAGCACCGACGCCGACGCCTGGCTGATCGAGCACCCGAGCGTCTCGTACGAGACGTCGGCCACGGTGCCGTCGTCCACCCGTACGCGCAGGGTGATCTCGTCGCCGCAGGTCGGGTTGATCTGGAACGACTCGGCGTCGAACGGCTCGCGCAGCCCCGCGTTGTGCGGGGTGCGGTAGTGATCCAGGATGATCTCCTGGTACATCTGTTCGAGCTGCATTACCCCACTCCGAAGAAGTCCTTGGCGGCCCGCACGCCGTCGACCAAAACGTCGACCTCCTCGGGCGTCGAGTACACGTGGAACGACGCCCGCACGGTAGCGGCGACGCCGAAGCGCCGGTGCAACGGCCACGCGCAGTGGTGGCCCACCCGCACCGCGATCCCCTGGTCGTCGAGCACCTGACCGACGTCGTGGGCGTGGATCCCGTCGACGACGAACGCCACCAGCCCACCCCGGTCGACCATGTCGCGAGGCCCGATGATCCGCACGCCCGGCACCGCCGACAGGCCGGTGAGCGCCTGCGCGACCAGCTCGATCTCGTGCGAGTGCACGGCCTCCATGCCGATGCCGGTGAGGTAGTCGACAGCCGCACCCAGCCCGACGGCCTGCGACGTCATCGGCACACCCGCCTCGAACCGCTGCGGCGGCGCGGCGTAGGTGGAGCCCTCCATCCGCACCATCTCGATCATCGAGCCGCCGGTGAGGAACGGCGGCATCGCTTCGAGCAGCTCGCGCCGCCCGTACAGCACCCCGACCCCGGACGGGCCGAGCATCTTGTGCCCGGAGAACACCGCGAAGTCGACGTCGAGGTCGCCGAAGTGCACCGGCATGTGCGGCACCGACTGGCAGGCGTCCAGCAGCGTGAGCGCGCCGACCGCCTTCGCCCGCGCAACCAGCTCGGCCACCGGCAACACCGTGCCGAGCACGTTGGACTGGTGCGCAAATGCCACGATCTTGGTGCGCTCGGTGAGCTCGATCGAGTCGAGGTCGACCCGGCCCTCGTCGGTGACGGAGTACCAGCGCAGCGTGGCCCCGGTGCGGCGGCAGAGCTCCTGCCATGGCACGAGGTTGGCGTGGTGCTCCAGCTCCGTGACGACGATCTCGTCGCCCGGCCGGAGCACGAACCGCTCGGCCGCGCCGCCGAACGTGGCCGCGTTGCTGAACGCGTAAGCGACGAGGTTGACCCCCTCGGTGGCGTTCTTGGTGAACACGACCTCGTCCGGGTGCGCCCCCACGAACGCGGCGATGCGCGCCCGCGCCGCCTCGTAGGCGTCGGTGGCCTCCTCGGCCAGCTGGTGCGCACCGCGGTGGACGGCGGCGTTGTGCTGCTCCAGGAACGCGCGCTCCGCGTCGAGCACCTGCCGCGGCCGCTGCGAGGTGGCGCCGGAGTCGAGGTACACGAGCGGCTTACCGTCCCGCACGGTGCGCGCGAGGATCGGGAAGTCCGCCCGGATCTTCGTGACGTCCATCAGACCTTCAGTCAGACGTTGGCGGAGCTGACGGTCGGCTTCGCCTCCGCGGTGAACCGCTCGTAGCCGTTGCGCTCCAGCTCGTCGGCCAGCTCGGGGCCGCCGGACTCGACCACGCGACCACCCGCGAAGACGTGCACGACGTCGGGCTTGATGTGCTGCAGGATCCGCGTGTAGTGCGTGATCAGGAGCACGCCGACGTCGCCGGACGCCCGGAACGCGTTGACGCCCTGGGAGACCACGCGCAGCGCGTCGACGTCGAGGCCGGAGTCGGTCTCGTCGAGGATCGCGAACTTCGGCTTGAGCAGCGCGAGCTGCAGCACCTCGTGCCGCTTCTTCTCGCCGCCGGAGAAGCCCTCGTTGACGCTGCGCTCGGCGAACGCGGGGTCGATGTCGAGGTCGCTCATCGCGCCCTTGACCTCCTTGACCCAGGTGCGCAGCTTCGGCGCCTCGCCGCGTACGGCGGTGGCGGCCGAGCGCAGGAAGTTGGCCATGGAGACGCCGGGCACCTCGACCGGGTACTGCATGGCCAGGAACAGGCCCGCGCGGGCGCGCTCGTCGACGGTCATGGACAGCACGTCCTGCCCGTCGAGCGTGACGGTGCCGCCGGTGACCTCGTACTTCGGGTGGCCCGCGATCGCGTAGGCGAGCGTGGACTTGCCCGAGCCGTTCGGGCCCATGATCGCGTGGGTCTGGCCGGAGTCGACGGTGAGGTCGACGCCCTTGAGGATCTCCTTGGGCCCGTCCTCGGTCGCCACCGAGACGTGCAGGTCCTTGATCTCCAACGTGGACATGAAGCTCCGTTCAGATGCTCGAAGCGGCGAGTTCGGCCTCGATGGCCGCCTCCAGCCGCTCCCGCAGCTCGGGGATGGTGATCTTGCTGAGGATCTCGCCGAAGAACCCGCGGACGACGAGCCGCCGCGCGACGTCCTCCGGGATGCCGCGGCTCTGCAGGTAGAACAGCTGCTCGTCGTCGAAGCGGCCGGTCGCGCTCGCGTGCCCCGCGCCCGCGATCTCGCCGGTCTCGATCTCCAGGTTCGGCACGGAGTCGGCCCGGGCGCCGGTGGTGAGCACGAGGTTGCGGTTGAGCTCGAAGGTGTCGGTGGCCTCGGCCGTGTTGCGGATCAGCACGTCGCCGATCCACACGGTGCGGGCACCGTCGCCCTGCAGCGCGTTCTTGTAGTTGACGCGCGAGCGGCAGTGCGGCTCGCCGTGGTCGACGAGCAGCCGCTGCTCCAGGTGCTGGCGCGCGTCGGCGAAGCCGAGGCCGTAGAGCTCGGCGTCGCCGCCGGGCGCGCGGTAGTTGACCGTGGGGCTGACCCGCACCAGGTCGCCGCCCAGCGCGATCGTGGTGGTGCGCAGGGTGGCGTCGCGGCCGAGCGCGAAGTGGTGGGCGCCCACGTGCACGGCGTCGTCGGCCCATTCCTCGGTGACGAACAGCGTGAGCCGCGACCCCTCGGCCAGCACGACCTCGAGGTTGTCGGCCAGCGTGCCGGACCCGCGTTGCTCGATTACGACCGTGGCCTCGGCGAACGGCGTCGTGCGCAGCTGCAGGTGGGACGCGGCGGTCGCGCCCTCCCCCGGCCCGGTGACGGTGACCGTGACCGGCGCGGGGGTGCCGTCGAGCGTGACCACGGTGGCTTCCCGGAACGCCGACCACGCCGCGGCCGCGACCCGGTCGGCGGGCACGCCGCCCTCGCCGAGGCGGGGGTCGTCGCGGCCGACGGTCTCCGCCTCCGCGCCCTCGACCTCGACGGTGGCGTGGCCGTCGAACGTCACCGTGTCGGTGTGCAGGCCCCGCAGGCGGCGCAGCGGGGTGAACCGCCAGTTCTCCTCGCGGCCGCCGGGGACCTCGAAAGCCTCGACCGCGTAGGCCGTGAACCGCTCGCTCGCCGACAGGATCGGCGCCTGGCCTTGACCTTTCTTGGCGCCCTTCAGCTCGGGCGCGAGCCCAGCGACTTCCTGGGTCATCCGACGGAGCCCTCCATCTGCAGTTCGATGAGCCGGTTCAGCTCCAGCGCGTACTCCATGGGCAGCTCGCGCGCGATGGGCTCGACGAACCCGCGCACGACCATCGCCATCGCCTCGTCCTCGGTGAGCCCGCGGCTCATGAGGTAGAACAGCTGGTCGTCGCTGACCCTGGAGACGGTGGCCTCGTGGCCCATGGTGACGTCGTCGGTGCGGACGTCGACGTAGGGGTAGGTGTCGGAGCGGCTGATCGTGTCGACCAGCAGCGCATCGCACTTCACGGTGGACCGCGAGTGGTGCGCGCGCGGGTTGACCTGCACGAGCCCCCGGTACGAGGTGCGACCGCCGCCGCGCGCCACCGACTTCGAGATGATCGTGGACGACGTGTGCGGCGCGAGGTGCACCATCTTGGCGCCCGCGTCCTGGTGCTGGCCCTCGCCCGCGAACGCGATCGAGAGCACCTCGCCCTTGGCGTGCTCGCCCATGAGCCAGACGGCCGGGTACTTCATGGTGACCTTGGAGCCGAGGTTGCCGTCCACCCATTCCATGGTGGCGCCCTCTTCGGCCTTCGCCCGCTTGGTGACCAGGTTGTAGACGTTGTTCGACCAGTTCTGGATGGTTGTGTAGCGGCAGCGGCCGCCCTTCTTGACGATGATCTCGACGACCGCCGAGTGCAGCGAGTCGGACGAGTAGATCGGCGCGGTGCAGCCCTCGACGTAGTGCACGTAGGCGCCCTCGTCGACGATGATCAGCGTGCGCTCGAACTGGCCCATGTTCTCGGTGTTGATCCGGAAGTAGGCCTGCAGCGGGATGTCGACGTGCACGCCCGGCGGCACGTAGATGAACGACCCGCCGGACCAGACCGCCGAGTTGAGCGCGGAGAACTTGTTGTCGCCCGCGGGGATGACCGAGCCGAAGTACTCCCGGAACAGCTCCGGGTGGGTGCGCAGGCCGGTGTCGGTGTCGAGGAAGATCACGCCCTGCTCCTCCAGGTCCTCGCGGATCTGGTGGTAGACGACCTCGCTCTCGTACTGCGCGGCCACGCCCGCGACGAGCCGGGCCTTCTCGGCCTCCGGGATGCCCAGCTTGTCGTAGGTGTTCTTGATGTCGGCGGGCAGGTCATCCCAGGACGCGGCCTGCTTCTCCGTGGAGCGCACGAAGTACTTGATGTTGTCGAAGTCGATGCCCGAAAGGTCGGCGCCCCAGCGCGGCATGGGCTTGCGCTCGAAGATGTCCAGCGCCTTGAGGCGGAACTCGAGCATCCACTGCGGCTCGTTCTTGAGGGCGGAGATGTCGGCGACCACGTCGGCCGACAGGCCGCGGCGCGCGGTCGCTCCGGCGGCGTCCGAGTCGGCCCAACCGAAGTCGTACCGGCCGAGCGTCGCGAGCGTCTCCTCCTGGGTGAGTGACTCAGGAGCGGTCGTCATACGGACTGCCTCCCTCTCGGGATCGTTGCGGGGATTTCCAGTGGAACGTGGGTGGTGCACGCCGCGTCGCCGCGGGCGATGGTGGCCAGCCGCTGCACGTGGGTGCCCAGCAGCTCGGCGAACGCCTGCGTCTCGGCCTCGCACAGCTCCGGGAACTCGGCGGCGACGTGCGCGACCGGGCAGTGGTGCTGGCACAGCTGCACGCCCGCGCCCGCCTCGCGCATCTGGGCCGCGTAGCCGCGGGCGGTGAGGACGTCGGCGAGGACGTCGGCCCGTGCGTCGGGACCGTCGGCCGCCGCGACCTGCGCCTTGCCCTCGCCCAGCAGCTCGTCGACCCGGTGCGCGGCGAAATCCTGCACCGCGGTGGGCCCGGCGTGCTCGGCGAGGTAGCGAAGGGCGGCGACGGCGAGGTCGTCGTAGCCGTGGCCGAAGCGCGCCCGCCCGGCGTCGGTGAGCAGGTAGTGCTTGGCCGGACGGCCGCGGCCCCTGCGAGCACGGCGGGACGCGGCCCGCAGCTCGGCCTCGCCGTCGTCGATCAACGCGTCGAGGTGGCGGCGGACGGCGGGCCCGGACAGCTTCAGCGCGGACGCGACCGCGGCCGCGGTGACCGGCCCCTGCTCCATGAGCAGGCGCGCCACCGCCTCACGCGTGCCGAGCTCGCTTTTCACAACACCAGTGTTGCTTATTTGGCGGCGGCAGGCAAAGGCGGGGGGTGCCACGGTGACCGCGATCACCGGTTCGCGCCCCGCGCAGCGCTCCCGGGTCCGGTCGCTACGCTTCACCGCATGGTGGCACCACAGCTGGACGCGGCGCCACCAGCCGTGCTTGCCGTCCGCGCACCCGATCCCAGCAGGCGCGCGCGGCGGCTCGGGCTGGTCGCTGCGCTGCTGATGGCGGCGGGTGGGCTCGGGGCGGGCGCGCTCCCGATCCCCAACCCGGCGTTCGGCCTCCGGCTGATCGGGCTGCCGAGCCGCAACGTCACGCTCGCCATCGCCGTCACCTACGCGGGCATCGTCCTGATGGTGCTGGCGTGGCTGTGGGTGGCCAAGATGCTGCGCTACCACGGGGCCGTGGCGCCCGCGCCCACGATCGCCCAGCTGGCGCGCACCACAGCCACCTGGGCCGTGCCGTTGGCGCTCGCGCCGCCGCTGTTCTCCCGCGACGTCTACAGCTACCTCGCCCAGAGCGCCGAGCTCGCGCGCGGCATCGATCCCTACGTGTTCGGTCCCGCGGGCGGCCTGGGCGTCGAGGACCCACTGGTGCGCTCGATCCCCACGATCTGGCGCGACACGCCCGCCCCCTACGGGCCGCTCTTCCTCGTCGTCGGCCGCGGCATCACCGCCCTCACCGGCAACGACGTGGTGCTCGGCATCTTCGCCTACCGCGTGCTCGCGCTGGCCGGGCTGGCCCTCATCATCTGGACGCTGCCGCGACTGGCCCGGCGCTGCGGGGTCGACGTCGGGCTCGCGCTGTGGCTCGGCGTGGGCAACCCCCTCGTGCTGTTCCACCTGATCAGCGGCGTGCACAACGAGTCGCTGATGATCGGGCTCATGCTGGCCGGGATCGAGGTGGGGCTGCGGGCGGGCCCCAAAGTCCTCGACCCGCACCTGCTCGGCGGGGCGTTCCTCATCGTCTGCGCCTCGGCGGTGAAGCTGCCCGCGCTGCTGGTGCTCGGCTTCCTCGGACTGCACTGGGCGCGGCTGCGCGGCGGTCGGGTGCGCGACGTGGCCGTCGCCGCCGGGGTGCTGACCGCGGTCACGGTGGTGGTCTACACGCCGCTGTCGGTGGGCACCGGCGTCGGGCTCGGCTGGACCACCACGCTCGCCGTGCCCACGCTGATCCTGTCCTGGATGTCGGTCACCACCGACCTCGGGCTGGTCGGCGGCCAGGTCGGCATCCTGGGCGGCCTGGGCGACCACACCACGGCCGTGCTCTCGCTGTTCCGCGGCGTCGGGCTGGCCATCGCGCTCCTGCTGTGCGTGCGGCTGCTCTGGATGGTCTACCGCGGCAGGCTCGACCCGATCACCGGCATGGCGGCGGGGCTCGGTGCGGTCGTGCTGCTCGGGCCCGTCGTGCACCCCTGGTACGTGCTGTGGGGCCTCATCCCGCTCGCCGCCACCCGCTCGCTGCCGCGTTACCGGCGGGCGCTGCTCGCCGCGTCGGCCGTGCTGGCCGTGGTCGTGCCGCCCACGGGCGCCGACTTCAACTTCCGCGCCTTCCAGCTGCCGCTCGCGCTCGTCGCGTCGCTGGTGATGCTCGCCGTCCTGATCCTCTGGCAGCGCAGCCGGATCCAGGGCGCCACCGGTGTCGACATCGACGCCCTGCCCGGGCACGCGCCGGTGGGTCGCTAGCATCGAACCCGTGAGTGCCGCTGCGGTGACCGTGCGCGGGCTGGTCAAACGGTTCGGCCCCGTCACCGCCGTCGACGGCCTCGACCTGGACCTCCCCGCGGCGTCGGTGCTCGCGTTGCTCGGCCCCAACGGCGCAGGCAAGACCACCACCGTCGAGGTCTGCACCGGGCTCCGCGCCGCCGACGCGGGCGAGGTCCGGGTGCTCGGCTTCAACCCCAAGGGCGCACCCGACGGGCTGCGCGCCCGCATCGGCGTGATGCCCCAGGGTGGCGGGGCCTACCCCGGCGTGCGGGCGGACGAGATGCTGCGGCTGGTCGCGGCCTGCTCGGCGCACCCGCTCGAGCCGGGGTGGCTGCTCGACGTGCTGGGCCTCACCGGGTGCGCGCGCACCCCCTACAAGCGGATGTCGGGCGGGCAGCAGCAGCGGCTCGCGCTGGCGTGCGCCGTCGTCGGCCGTCCCGAGCTGGTGTTCCTCGACGAGCCCACCGCGGGCCTCGACCCACAGGGCCGCCGGCTGGTGTGGGAGCTGGTCGACGCGCTGCGTCGCGACGGCGTCGCCGTGCTGCTCACCACCCACCTCATGGAGGAGGCCGAGGCGCTGGCCGACGATGTGGTGATCGTCGACAACGGCCGGGTGGTCGCGCACGGCAGCCCGGCCGCGCTCACCTCCACCGGCCCGCAGCAGGAGCTGCGGTTCCGGGCCAAGCCCGGCATGGATCTCGCGGGGCTCGCCAGCGCGCTGCCCCCCGAGTACCACGCGGCCGAGCCCATCGCGGGCCGCTACCTCGTGCAGGGGCGGATCGACCCGGGCGTGCTCTCCACGATCACCGCGTGGTGCGCGCAGCAGGGCGCCCTCGCCGACGACGTGCAGGTGGCGCGCCGCAGCCTGGAGGACGTGTTCCTGGAGCTCACCGGGCGGGAGCTGCGCTCATGACGACCCCCCGCTTCGCCGCGGGCACCTTCACCCCGGCCCCCGGTGCGGGCCGACCGCTGGCGATGCTGACCGCACAGGCGGGCATCGAGCTGCGGCTCGCGCTGCGCGGTGGCGAGCAGGTGCTGCTCACGCTGCTCATCCCGACGGCGCTGCTCATCGGCCTCACGCTGGTCACGCTCGTGCCGCTGCCCGACCCGCGGGTCGCGGCGGTCACCCCGGGGGTGCTCGCGCTCGCGGTGATGTCCACCGCGTTCACCGCGCAGGCGATCGCGCTGGGCTTCGACCGGCGTTACGGCGTGATCCGGCGGCTGGCCGCCACCGCGCTCCCCCGCTGGCTGCTGGTGGCAGGCCGGCTGGTGGCCGTGCTGGGCGTCGTCGTGGTGCAGGTGGTGGTGCTCACGGCGATCGCGCTCGCGTTGGGCTGGCAGCCCGCCGTCGACGGCGTGGGCTGGGCGGTGCTGCTCGTGCTGCTGGGCTGCCTGGCGTTCGGGGCGCTGGGGATCCTCGTGGGCGGCACCCTGCGCGCGGAGGTCACCCTGGCCGTCGCCAACCTCATCTGGCTGGTACTGGTGTTCGTCGGCGGCATCGTCGTGCCGATCGACGAGATGCCGCGCGGGCTCGCCGCCGTGGCGCAGTGGCTACCCACCGCCGCGCTCGCCGACGGCCTGCGCACCTCCCTCGCGGCAGGCGCCGCCCCCAGCGAGCAGCAGGTGCTGGTCCTGGTGGTCTGGGCGTTGCTGGCCGGATCCGCGGCGGTCCGGCTGGTCCGCTGGCGCTGACCCCTGCCTACCCCCGGGTCGCACCGACGCCCCGCCACCCGTAGCAGGCACGACCGCGCACCGCCGGTGCCACACCGCGCACCCCTCCGCGGTGCCACCGCGCACCCCGCGTGCGCCGCGCAGCCCCGCGGTGCCACCGCGCACCCCGCGATGCGACCGCACACCCCATTGACGGGGTGCGCAGCGCTGCGACGGGGTGCGCAGTGCTGCGACGGGAGCCGCCTCCCTCACCGCCGGAAGCTGCGTTCGATGCGTCTCGCCACCGCGTCGAACGGTTCGAGCTCGCTCCAGACCCACCGGGTGACGTGCCAGTCTTCATCGCGGATCGCGTCCTCACGGCGCTTCTCCGCCACCACGGCATCACGTGGATCCTGGCCGGGCTGCAGCAGCACGCCGTACTTGGCCAGCCCGTCGAACTCGCCGACGGCGCGGTAGCGCGGCCACCCGAAGTCGGCGCGGTACGCACCCAGCCGGGTGTTGATCGGCATCTGCAGCTCCGGCTCGGGCAGCCCCGATAGCCGCATCCGCACGCGGCTGCGGGACTCGCCGGGGCTCTCGCTCCGGCCGTCGGCGAACGCGACCACGCGGCGCGCCGCCGGGGTGCCGGAGCGCCGGGTACCCCGCTCGATCGCCGCCTCGAGCTCCTCGCGCGTGGCGAGCCCGCGGTTGAGCACGGCGTCAGCCAGCACCACAGCGTGTTCGAACGGGAGGCTCCGAGCGAGGTCGGCGACGGTGCGCGGGATCGAGGTGACGAGGAACCCGTCGTATACGTCGAGGTCCGCCGTGTCCAGCTGCGCCGAATGGACGTGCAAGTGGCGATGGACGCTACCGCCGTTGCGCCGAGCTCGCGTGACGTGGACGCGCGCGAGTCCAACTCCCCAGAGCGGCAAGCCGAACAGCGCCGCCGCGGAGGCGTGGCTGATCACCGCGTCGGGTGCGAGCTCCGGGACGGTCGCGCGCACCCGCAGCGCGTAACGGTCCTCGGGCTTCTCGGGCAGGGCCGACGGGGGTACGTAGCACCCCTTCCGGAGGAGGATGAGCTGCCCGCTGCGCACGCCGCGCTGCACTTCGTCGGAGGTGTAGCCGTCGGCGAGCAGCCGCCGTCGTCGGATGAGCACGGTTGTAGCGTCGCGGACGCGCCGTGCGCGTTCGCCGGTTTCGGCGAACCTGTGGACAACTCAGCGCCCGGGCGACAGGCAACCCACACCACCGCGACCGCGCACCCCACGGCCCCACCGCGCAGCCCATCGACGGGGTGCGCAGTCGGCTGGTGGCGTGTGCGGTCGGGCAGTGGGGTGCGCGGTCGGGCGGCGGGGTGCGCGGCGGGGTGCGCGGGTGGGCGGGCCGGCTGGGGTGGGGTCGCCTAGCATCAAGCCGTGGCCCTGCTCGACCGTCTGCCGCCCACCTCGCCCAGCGTCATGCGCGCGCTGGCGGTCGCCGCCGTGGTCGCGCAGGCGGGCATCGCCGTCACCGGGTCGGTCGTGCGGGTCACCGGGTCCGGGCTGGGCTGCCCGACCTGGCCGCAGTGCTTCCCCGGGAGCCTGGTGCCCGTCCCGCACCCCGAGACGCAGGCGCTCACCCAGTGGATCGAGTTCGGCAACCGGCTGCTCACGTTCCTCGTCGTCATCGTCGCGGGGGCGTGCCTGATCGCCGCGCTGGCCGCCCGGCCGCGACGGCGGCGCCTCACCCGCCTCGCGCTCGTGCAGCCGCTCGGGGTGGTCGCGCAGGCGCTGATCGGCGGCGCCACCGTGCTGCTCTCCCTCGCGTGGTGGTCGGTGGCCGTGCACTTCATCGTCTCGATGGTCATGGTGTGGCTCGCGGTGCAGCTCGTCGCGGCCGCCGGGGAAGCGGGCGACCTGCCGACCCGGACCGTGCCTGCCGCCGTGCGCGGTTTGATCGCCACCAGCACCGCCGTGCTCGCCGCGCTGCTGGTGGCGGGCACGTTCGTCACGGCCGCAGGCCCGCACGCGGGCGACGCGGGCACCCCACGGCTGGACCTGCCGCTGCCCGCGCTCGCCCAGCTGCACGCCGACCTGCTGTTCGCCTACCTCGGCATGCTCGTCGCGCTCGGCTTCACGCTGCACGCGGTCGGCGCGCCCGTAGCGCTCCGCCGCCGCTACCGGCTGCTCGTCGCCGCCGTGGTGGTCCAGGGCGCGCTCGGCGGCACCCAGTACGCGCTGGGCGTGCCGGAAGCGCTGGTGTCGCTGCACGTCCTCGGGGCCGCGCTCGTGACGGTCGGTGCCGCTGCGCTGTGGGCGGGCACCACCGAGCGGCCACATGGGGCAACCGCGCTGCCCGCCCCAGCGGAACTGGCCCCCACCAGGGCATGATCGCGGCGTGCGCGCGATCCAGATCACCGAGAACGGTGGCCCCGAGGTACTGAACGTCGTCGACCTGCCCACGCCGGAGCCGAAGCCCGGCGAGGTGGTGGTCGAGGTCGGCGCGGCGGGCGTCAACTACATCGACACCTACCACCGCGGCGGCGTGTACAAGGTCGACCTGCCGATGGTGCTGGGCCTCGAAGGCGCGGGCCGCGTCACCGCCGTCGGGGACGGCGTCACCGACCTGGCCGTCGGCGACCGGGTGGCCTGGACGAACACGCCGGGCAGCTACGCCGAGCAGGTCGCCGTGCCCGCCGAGGAGACCGTGCCGGTGCCCGACGCCGTGGACGACGTCTCCGCGGTCGGCGCGCTCCTGCAGGGCATGACCGCCTGGGTCCTCGTCAACACGACCTACCCCGTGCAGGCGGGCGACGACGTGCTCGTGCACGCCGCGGCGGGCGGCGTGGGGCTGCTCCTCACCCAGCTGGCCACCGGGCGCGGCGCCCGGGTGATCGCCACCGTGTCCACCGCCGAGAAGGAGGAGCTCGCCAGGGCCGCGGGCGCCGCCGACGTGCTGCGCTACTCCGACGACCTGGCCCGGCAGGTGCGCGACCTCACCGACGGCGTGGGTGTGGCGGTGGCCTACGACGGGGTCGGCAAGTCGACCTTCGACGCCAGCATGGACTCCCTGCGCCGCCGCGGCATGCTCGTGCTCTTCGGCGCGGCGAGCGGGCCGGTGCCGCCGGTCGACCCGCAGCGGCTCAACGCGGGCGGCTCGCTCTACCTCACCCGCCCCACGCTCTTCCACCACATCTCCAGCCGCGAGGAGCTGCTCGCCACGGCGGCGGCCGTCTACACCGAGGTGGCCGAGGGCCGTCTGGACGTCCGCATCGGGCACCGCTACGGCCTGGACGAAGCCCGCACCGCGCACGAGGACCTCCAGGCCCGCCGCACGACGGGCAAACTGGTGCTCATTCCGTGACCGCGTGGGGTGACCTGCAGGCGTTCCAGGACCTCCCCCGCCTGGCGGGCCTGGCCGTGTCGCCGGACGGCGCGCGGCTGGTCACCGCGGTCGCCACGCCCGACCCCGCCCGCACCCGCTTCCGCACCGCGCTGTGGGAGGTCGACCCGGCGGGCGTGCGGCCCGCCCGCAGGCTCACCCGCGGCACCGGGGAGTCCGCGCCCGCGTTCCTCCCCGGGGGCGACCTGCTCTTCACCTCGGCCCGCCCGGATCCCGAGCGGGCCGAGCCCGACGACGACGCCCCGGCGGCGCTCTGGCGCCTCCCGCCCGCGGGCGAGGCCCACGTCGTCGGCACCCGGGCGGGCGGCATCGGGCCACCCGTGGTCGCCACGGACGCGGGCACCGTCGTCGTCGCCGCCAAGACGCTGCCCGGCGCCGTCACCGACGAGGACGACGCGGGCCGCCGCAAGGCCCGCGCGGAACGGAAGGTCGGCGCGATCCTGCACGCCGCGCACCCGGTGCGGCACTGGGACCACGACCTCGGCCCGGACGAGAACCGGCTGCTCGCGGGCACCGTGCCCGCAGATGGCGCGGTCGCGTGGTGCGACCTCACCCCGGCACCGGCACGGGCGCTGGGCGCGTTTGCCGTCGCCCCGGACGGCGCGGCGGTGGTGGCCGAGTGGGCGGTGCCCGAGCGACACGGCGGCCGCCGCACGACGCTGGTGGTCGTCGACGTGGCCTCCGGCGAGCGGCGCGTGCTGCTCGACCACCCCGCCGCGGACGTCGTGTCGCCCACGATCAGCCCCGACGGCACCCGCGTGGCCTGCGTGCGCGAGACGCCGTCCTCGGCGACGGCGCCGATCGACCGGCGGCTGCTCGTCGTGCCGCTCGCGGGCGGCGAGCCGACGGAGATCGCCCCGCAGTGGGACCGGTGGCCCGAGGAGCTCTGCTGGGTGGGCGACGCGCTGCACGTCACCGCCGACGACGGCGGCCGCCGTCCCGTCTTCCGCGTGACACCGGACGTCATGCGGCTGACCGGGGACGACGGCTGCTACGGCGACCTCGTCGCCGCGCCGGACGGCAGCGCGCTCTACGCGCTGCGGAGCGCGGTCGACGCCCCACCCGCTCCGGTGCGGCTCGACCCGGCCGTGCCCGACCAGCGCCCGGTGCCGCTGCCCGGGCCTGCCGAGCGGCCGGAGCTGCCGGGCACCCTCACCGAGGTCACCGCGACCGCCGAGGACGGCTCCCCGCTGCGCGCCTGGCTCGCCCTGCCCGACGGGGACGGACGGGCGCCGCTCCTGCTGTGGATCCACGGCGGCCCGCTGGGCAGCTGGAACGCCTGGCAGTGGCGGTGGAACCCGTGGTTGATGACGGCCCGCGGCTACGCCGTGCTGCTGCCCGACCCCGCGCTGTCCACGGGGTACGGGCGCGCGTTCGTGGCCCGCGGCTGGGGCGCCTGGGGCGCCGCGCCCTACACCGACCTGATGGCGCTCACGGACGCCGCCACCGCCCATCAGCGCGTCGACCCCGACGCCGTGGCCGCGATGGGTGGCTCGTTCGGCGGCTACATGGCCAACTGGGTGGCGGGCCACACCGACCGGTTCCGCGCGATCGTCACCCACGCCAGCCTGTGGGCGCTCGACGGGTTCGGCCGCACGACCGACGACCCGGCCTACTGGCGCCGCGAGCTCACCCCCGAGATGGCGGCGCGGCACAGCCCGCACCGGCACGTCGACGCCATCACCACGCCGATGCTCGTCGTGCACGGCGACAAGGACTACCGGGTGCCGATCGGCGAGGCGCTGGCGCTGTGGTGGGACCTCGTCGCGGCCTGGGACGGCGACCCCGCCGAGCTCCCGCACCGGTTCCTGTACTTCCCCGACGAGAACCACTGGGTCCTCGCGCCCCAGCACGCCGTGCTCTGGTACGAGACCGTGCTGGCGTTCCTCGACCACCACGTGCGCGGTCGCGACTGGGTGGTGCCGGAGCTGCTGCGTTAGGAGGGTGCGGGAGAACTCCGCGCAGTAGGGCCGAGTTCTCCCGCGCGCTCCTAAAACAGCGTGGGGAGCCCGACGGCGGCGTCGACGGCGATCGCGACGAACAGCCCGCACAGGTAGGCGTTGGAGCGGTGGAAGAGCGCCATCGAGCTGACCTTGCGGCCCGCGACCACGGCCGCGTGCAGCCGGTGGGCCCAGAGCAGGAACCACGCCCCGCCGCCCACCGCGGCGACCGCGTAGATCCAGGACGTGACGGGCAGCAGCGCCAGCGTGGCGGCGACCATCACCCAGGCGTAGGCGACGATGCGCCGCGTCACTTGCGCGGGGCTCGCCACCACGGGGAGCATCGGCACGCCCGCGGCCGCGTAGTCGTCGCGGTAGCGCATGGCGAGCGCCCAGAAGTGCGGCGGCGTCCAGAAGAAGATCACGGCGAACATGACGAGCGCGGGCCAGCCGACGGT
>DATAOO010000319.1:0-2453 GCA_036265695.1 Pseudonocardia sp.
GGCTGGCGGGAGGAGTACGGAACGCTGCTGGACGCGGCGGCCGCGGAGCTGTCCGGCGCCGACCTCACCGTCGAATGCATCACCCACCGGTTCACGCCGAACAGCAAGGACGTGCTCACCGGCTGGTACCCGCGCACCAAGCTGGAGATGGAGCCCGAGCTGCGCTCCCGCAAGCGCGGGAGGTTCGGTGCGGTCAAGTACGTCTACCCGCCGGACGAGATGCGCGTGCTGCGCGCGTGGTTCGCCGAGGAGCTCGAGCGGCGGCTGCCCGCCGCCCGCCTCCTCTACTGGACCTGATCGCTCAGAGGGGCAACGCGTCGACCGCGGACGGGCCGCGGCTCGGCAGCGTCGTGCGGGACTGCTGGTGGTAGGCCCCGCTCGGCAGGATCCCCGCACCACCGCGGCGGGCCATCACCCGGAGCTGGACCAGCACGTCCTCGCCGTGCGCGGCGTCGGGGATCGCGTCCCAGAAGTCGAACCCGCCCGATTCGAGCAGGGCGCCGCGGTCGAACAGGACGCACCCGGCGGCCCAGGCGATCTTGTAGGCCACCCAGCGGTCCGACGGCTGGACGACGTCACGACCGAGCCCGAGCGACTCGGCGAGGTGCACCCCGTTGGCCGCGTTGCCCAACGTCCACCGCGCCCACGCGGGCCCGTCCTTGGCGATCCGCTCCGGGCGCACGGGCCCCTCCCACACCTCGAACGGCGCGCACTCGTCCGGGCGCCGGTCGTCGAGGTGGGACAGCCCCTGCATCGCGGCGGCGACGAACCCGCACCCCAACGTGCGCAACGCGTGGTGCAGCCGGTGGAGGACCCCGGGTTCGAGCCAGACGTCGTCGTCGAGGAAGAGCACCGCGGGCGCCGTCGCCAGTGACAGCAGGAACGAGCGCTGCTCGGCGATCCCGCGGCGCGGCAGGTGCCGGTGCAGCTCCACGGCCGTGCCGCGCATGCGCAAGGCCCTGATCAACGTCTCCGCGGCGGGCGTGGCGTAGGAGGCGGTCCCCTCGGACTGGTCCGATACGAGCAGCCGGAACGGCACGTCGGTCTGCGCGGCGAGCCCGGCCAACGTCGTCGCCAGCTCGACGGGTCGGTCGCAAGTCGGTACGAGGACGTCGATCTGCGCGGTCTTCGGTTCACCCATGGCCGCCGATTACCCGGGAGCGTGCTGGGTAGGCGCCACGCATGACTGACGATCGCGAACTGGCCTGGCTCACCGCTGTCGGGCAGGAGCTCGGGCTCGAGCTCGACACCGACCAGGAGGAGTTCACCGCCCTCGACGAGCTGGCCCGGCACGTCGCGACGAACGTCGACCAGGCGCTCACGGCCCGCACGCTGTTCCTCGTGGGGGTCGCCTCCGGCCGGGCGTCCGATCCCTCCGTCGCCACCCACGACTACGCCGGGACGCTCACCGCGCTCGCCCGCGGCTGGAACGCCGACACCGAACGGGCCGAGCCTGCCAACGACCAGGACGCGCGGGCCTGAGCGGGAACGGCTGCATCGTGCTCCAGCCGCCTCCGGGAACCCGCAGCGACGATCCGCAGACCCACCGATCGCCGGAGGCGCCGCGCGTCCCGCGGTATCGGCTCCTGTTGCGCGGGCGGAGGCCGTCCGAGTGCTTCGCCGACCGCGCCGCGCCGCACGCCGAGCCGGGAAGAACGGGCCCGAGCCCGTGGTTCGACCGGTCATGACGACTCTGGCCGATCGCACGATCGCGGCCCTGCGGGCCAGCCACAACGTGCTCGCCGCCGTGGTTCCCGACCTCACCGACGAGCAGCTCCGCCGCCCTTCCGGCGCCGCCGAGTGGTCGCTCGCGCAGGTCCTCTCGCACCTGGGCAGCGGGGCCGAGATCGGCCTCGGCATCCTCGTGGCGGCCCGGGACGGCGCCCCGGTCCCCGGTCAGGACGCCAACCAGCGGGTGTGGGACCGGTGGAACGCCATGAGCCCCCGCGAACAGGCCACCGGGTTCGTCGAGCACAACGGCAGGCTGGTCGCGGCGTACGAGGCGTTGACCGCCGACCAGCGTGAGTCGCTGCGCGTCGACCTCGGGTTCCTGCCCGAGCCGCTGCCGCTGGCCGCGGTGGCGGGCATGCGGCTCAACGAGTCGACGCTGCACTCCTGGGACGCGCGGGTGGCCCTCGACCCGGACGCGGCCGTCCCCGAGGAGGCCGCCCAGCTGCTGCTGGAACACCTGGCGGGCGATCTCGGCTTCATGACGGGGTTCACCGGGAAGGCCGACGCGTTGGCCAAGCCCGCGACCGTGCAGGTGAGCGGCGGCAGCATCGGCCTCGTGATCGCCGACAAGGTCAGCGTCACCACGGCGGTGACCAACCCGACCGCGACGTTCGTCGGACCGCTCGACGCCGTGCTCCGGCTCATCGGTGGCAGGCTCTCCCCGGCGCACACGCCCCCCGGGGTCGAGGTCATCGGCGAGGTCACCCTCGAGGCGAGCTCGG
>DATAOO010000320.1:0-26814 GCA_036265695.1 Pseudonocardia sp.
GACGACTTCGCCCGCCGCGACCAGCGCAGCAACGTCTCACGCTCGACGTCGGTCAACAACACCTCGGCCACCGGCCGACCCATCCGCGCCACCCGGGCAACCTACACTTGTTGACCGGATTTTAGGCGCGGGACACTAGAGCGTCTTCAGCACGATCGTCGTGCCGGGGTCGACCAGGCTGCCCGGTCCGTTGGACTGGTCGACCACCCGGCCGTTGTCGCGGCCGAGCTCCGAGCGCTCCTCGGCCTTCAGGTCGAGGTCGTCCAGGATGTTCTCGGCCTCGTCGAACCGGCGGCCGATCAGGAACGGCACCCGCACCTGCTCCTCGTGCTGCTCGCCGCGGCTCACCACGATCGCGACGCGGCTGCCCGGCGCCAGGCGCGTGCCCGCCGCCGGTTTGGTGCGCACCACCGCGCCCTCCTGGACCGACGAGCTGTACTCCGAACCCGACGGCACGGGGGTGAACCGGGCGGCGCGGATCGCGTCCTGCGCCTCGTCGACGGCGGTGCCCGCGGCGATGGCGGGCACGGTCGGCAGCCCCTGCGACACCACGAGCGTGACGGTGCTGCCCCGCAGGAGCGGGGTCGACGAGCTCGGTTCGGTGTCCGTGACGACGCCCTCGGGCACGTCCTCGACGTAGGCGAGCCGCGTGACGGCCACCAGGTCGGCGCCGGTGAGCAGGCGCTCGGCGGAGTCCTGCCGCACCCCGGTGAGCGACGGCACGGCCGTCCAGCGGCCGCTGCCGAGCCACCACGCGGTGAGCCCGATGACCAGCGCGAGCACCACGACGAGCGTGATCCATACCGTGAACAGGCGACGGCTGGGGCGGCGCGTCCGCACGCGGCCGAGCGGCATCGACGGGTGGACGTCGCGTTCGAGCAGGCGGGTGCCGCCCCGCACCGGCGGGTGCGCGTGCGGCTGCGTGGTCTGTTCCTCCACCGGCTTCGGCGGCGGCGCGGGCACCGGCACCTGCGGCACCTCCAGCACCGCGGCGAGCGCGCGCAGCTCGGCCAGCATCGCGGCGGCGTCGGCCGGGCGGCCCTCCGGCTCGCGCCGGGTGGCACGTTGCACGAACGCGTCGAGCTCGGGCGGCACGTCGCCCGCCACCTCCGACGGGGCCGGGACGTCGCAGGTGACGTGCCGGTAGGCCACCGAGATCGCGGTGTCGCCGGTGTACGGCGGCGCGCCCGTGAGCAGCTCGTAGAGCAGGATGCCCGCCGCGTACACGTCGCTGCGGGCATCGGCCGCGCCGGTGGCGACCTGCTCGGGGGAGAGGTACGCGACTGTGCCCATGATCGTGCCCGCGTGGCTCGCGCCCGCCTGCGCGGCCGCGACCGCGAGCCCGAAGTCGGCGACCTTCACCTGCCGGGCCTCGGAGATCAGCACGTTCTCCGGCTTGACGTCGCGGTGCACCATCCCGAGCCGGTGCGCCTCCGCGAGCCCGGAGAGCACCTGCTCCATCACGGCGAACGCCGCGGGCACGCCGAGTGCGCCGCGGGCGCGCAGCACGTCGCGCAGCGTGCCGCCGTCGACCAGCTCCATGACGAGGAACAGCGTGCCGTTGTGCGAGTCGGCGCACTGGTCGTGGACGTCGACCACGGCAGGGTGGTCGATGCGGGCCGCCGAGCGGGCCTCCCGCTCGAAGCGGACGCGGAACGCCGGGTCGCCCGCGAACCGCGCGTCCATGATCTTGATGGCGACCGGTCGGTCGAGCCGTGTGTCCACACCGCGGTAGACGGTGGACATCCCGCCCGTCGCGATGGGGCTCCCGACGCGGTAACGGGCGTCGAGCAGCGCACCGGCGACCGGGGCAGCGTTCACGCGCCGACGGTACCGCTGCGCTGAAGTACTGCCCGTGAGGCCCGCTGGTGTGGCATCGTGTCGGGTCGTGAACACGCCGTTGTCAGGCCCGTTGTCGGGGGAGTTGTCAGGGCCGCTGTCCGATGAGGTCGAGACCCTGTCGGTGGCCGAGGTGGCCGCACGGTTGTCGGTGCCCGCCACGCGGGTGCACCAGTACGTCCGCGACGGTCAGCTGCTCGCCGTGCGCCGCGAGGGCACCGTGGCCGTGCCCGCCGCCTTCCTCGACGGCAACACCGTGGTCAAGGGCCTGCCCGGCACGATCACGGTGCTCCGCGACGGTGGCTACAGCGACGACGAGATCCTGCGCTGGCTCTTCGCCGACGACGACTCCCTGCCCGGCACTCCGGTGGCCTCGCTGCGCTCCGGCAGGCACAAGGAGGTCAAGCGGCGCGCACAGGCGATGGCGTTCTAGCGGCGTTCTAGAGCCGCTCGTCCAGCTGCACGGTCACCTCGTCGCCCGCCTGCTTGCCGATCGTCGAACGCACGTCGGTGCGCATCGGCAGCTTGTGCCGACCGTCGCCGAGCGCCATGAACGAGCTCGTGAACGGGTGGCCGTCGACGGTGCCGCGCACCTTCACCAGACCGCGGGTGCCGAAGAACTCGGCCGACTTCGGCCAGACCACGTAGGTCCACCCGCCCTTGGCCGGGCTCTTCTGCAGGGTCGCCGTGAACGAGATCGGGAGCATGCGGTCCTCCTGGAGTGGGTCGGTCAGGGGAGGGACCGGTCCCGGGGCCGGGACTCATCGGTGAGGCCCTCGCTCGCGGTGAGCTCGGCGCCCGCGCGGCGGGCCGCGCCCGGTCGCAGCAGCACCATCAGCACGCCCACGACGATCCACGCCGCCGACACCGCCGGGTACAGCGCCGCCGCGCCCTCCGGGTAGGGGTAGACGTTGCGGAAGAGCGTGTACCCGATCAGCCCGAGCGCGAGCACGGGGATGACGACCTCGGCGACCCGCACCTCACGGGTCCCCGAGAAGAACAGCAGCTTGGCCGCGCCGATCGTGGCGAGCGCGTAGACGACGAGCAGGATCAGCGTGCCGATGGTGCCGGACGCGACGAACAGCGTGGACGGGTCGCCGCCGAGGCCGAACCAGGCCACCGCGATCACCAGGTACATCGCGAGCACCACGGCCACCGTCGCGGGGACGGGGGTGCCGCGCGTCGGTGCGACCGCGCCGAACGCACCCGGCAGCACGCCGTCGCGGCCGAGCGCGAACAGCAGCCGGGCCGCGCCCACCGCGCACGCCAGCGCGCAGCCGAACGCGCTGACCGCGGCCCCGATCGTGATCACCTCGCCGACCCAGGCCGCCACGTAGCTCGTGCCGAGGTCGCCCATCAGCGACGGTGACTTCGTGAACGCGGCGACCCCCGCGTCGTCGGCGCCGAAGCCCATCACCTCGACGGCCGTCACGAACACGAAGTACACCCCGCCGAAGATCGCGACACCGAGGATCGCGCGGGGGATCGTGCGGCGCGGGTCGCGGGTCTCCTCGCCGAGCGTCGCCGCCGCCTCGAAGCCCGCGAACGACAGGAAGCCGAAGACGATACCCAGGAACAGCGCGGAGCCGTCGGTGCCCGGCGCGGGGGTGAACACCGAGAGGTCGACGCCATGCCCACCCGGCGCGGTGCCGGTGGCCAGCCGGACCAGCACCACCACCGCGACGACGAGGATCAACGCCACGGTGAGGCCCTCGATCGTCAGCAGCACCCGGGTGCCGCCGCGCACCCGCACGAGGGCCAGCACGAGCACCAGCAGCAGCGCGACCGCCGCGAGGACGAACCCCGCCCACGGCGGCTGGTCGGGCCAGATGCCGAGCGAGTCGAGCGCGGCGGCGCCGAAGATCCCGGCCGCGGTCGAGGTGACCACGCCGTAGAAGACGTAGGTGCCCAGCAGCGACCAGCCCGCGACCACGCCCGCGCGCGCACCGAGCGTCGCGCCGACGAAGCCGTACACGCTGCCCGCGTGGTGGAACCGCTGGCAGAGCCGCACGAACGTGTAGGCGATGAGCAGCACGCCCAACGTGGCGAGCAGGAAAGCCAGCGGCACCGCGCGGCCCACCGTGCCCGCGGTGGCCTGCGGGTTGATGTTGGCCGCCATGGACGGCGCCATCAGGGCCAGCGACAGGCCGATGGCCTCCCAGACCGACAGCTCGCGGCGCAGTGCGCCCTGCGGTTCCACGCGGTGTGCCACGGCTGAATGCTCCCGCTAGAGCACCGCGAAAGTCACTCTCCGAACGGCCGCGTCGCCCATCTGGGTGCAACGCGCGTACTCGGCCCGGCGCGTCGCGAGCACGCAGCGTGCCAGCAGGTCGCCGAGCCCGGCCATGAGGACCGGGTCGGCCTCCAGGGCGTCGAGCGCGGCCGCCTGGTCGGTGGGCAGCGGCCGGATGCCGCAGCGGCGGGCTGTCTCCGCGTCGAGGTGCGCCGGGTCGTGCGCGGCGGGCTCGGGCAGCGTGCGCCCGCGGGTGAGCCCGTCCAGGCCCGCGAGGATCAGGCCGCCGAGCGCGAGGTGCGGGTTGCTGCTCGCGTCGCAGGTCTTCAGCTCGGCGTTCGGGCTCGCGTCCTCGCGCCCGCGGAACGGCGACGCGATCCGCAGCGCGGCCTCCCGGTTGTCGAAGCCCCACGAGACCGTGGAGGCGGCCCAGGCGCTGGGCTGCAGCCGGGCGTAGGACAGGTAGGACGGGCAGGTCAGCGCGACCAGCGCGGGCAGGTGGTCGAGCACGCCCGCGAGGAACGCCCGAGCCGTGGCGGAGAGCCCGAACGGGTCGCCATCCGGGGTCATCGCGTTGCGGTCGCCGTCCCACAACGAGAAGTGCAGGTGGCAGCCGCTGCCGACGTGGTCGGCGTAGGGCTTCGGCGCGAACGACGCGAGCAGGCCGTGCCGGGTCTCGGCGACGCCGCGCACGGTGTCGCGCAGCCGCAGCTGGCGGTCGGCGGCGGCGAGCGCGTCCGCCCGGGTGATCGAGATCTCCTGCTGGCCCGGCCCGTACTCGTTGATCGCCTGCTCGACCTGGATGCCCTGGGCGTCGAGCGCGTCGACGATGTCGTTGACGACCGGTGCGGCCCGGTCGAGCCCGGCCGAGGAGTAGACCGGCCCGTCGCCCCACGGCCGCGGGCCGTCGGGGGTGTCCTCGGCGAGGTAGAACTCGTTCTCGAAGGCGGCTTCGACGCGCAGCCCGGCTGCGGCGAGCGCGTCGACGGCGCGCTTCAGGAAGGCGCGGGGGCAGCCGCCCCAGTCGCGGCCGTCGTGGTCGACCTGGTCGCACAGCAGGCTCGCGACGCCGTCGAGCCAGGGGAGGCGGGTGAACGTCGCCGGGTCCGGCACGATGCGGATCTCCCCGATCGGCTCCATGCCCTCGACGGGGACGAGGTCGTCGAGCAGGTTCAGCGCGTTCTGGGCGCGGGTGAGTCCGAGCCCGGACGTCAGCGCGTCCGACAGCCGGGCGGCGTGCACCTGCTTGCCCCGCACCACCCCGGAGGGATCCCCGTAGAGGAACCGCACGAGCCGCACACCGTCGAGATCCACCGGAGGACGGTAGCCGCGCGCACCCCAGGCGCGCACACCGTGCGGTACCCGATGTGCGCGGAGCCCCGAGCGGTGTGCGCCGAGCACCAGCGCGGGTCACGACGCGCCGCCGTGCGAGCCGCGCTGCTCGACCGATCGTTCGGTTGGCCGTACGCTGCCGTCTGTGACCGACGATCCGCCCGTCCTGCTCACCCGCGACGCCGACGACTCCGCGGTCGTCGTGCTCACGCTCAACCGGCCCGCCCGCTACAACGCGCTGACCACCGAGCTGAAGTCGGCGTTGCGCGCGTCGCTCGCGCTGCTGGCCGACGCCGACGACGTGCGGGCGGCCGTCCTGACCGGCGCGGGCAAGGCGTTCTGCGTCGGGCAGGACCTCGGTGAGCACGCGGAGGCGCTCGCGGCCGACCCCGGCTCGTCGTTCAACACGGTCGTGGAGCACTACAACCCGATCGTCACCGGGCTGGTCGACCTGCCGTTCCCCACGGTCGCGGCGGTCAACGGGCCCTGCGTCGGGGCGGGGTTGGGGTTCGCGATGGCCTGCGACCTGCGCGTGGCGGCGGCGGGGCTGAAGCTCTCGACGGCGTTCACCGGGATCGGGCTCACCGCCGACTCGGGCCTGTCCGCGAGCCTCGCCCACGCCGTCGGCGTGCCGCGGGCCATGGAGCTCCTCCTGCTCAACGAGCCGTTCACCAGCGAGGATGCGCAGGCGTGGGGGCTCGTGCGGGAGGTCGTGCCGCCGTCGGACGTCCTCACCAGCGCACTGGCGCTGGCGCGCAGGCTGGCGGCCGGGCCGACCAAGGCCTACGTCGAGGTGCGGCACGCGGTGCGGTTCGGCGCGGTGAACGCGTTGCCCGACGTGCTGGCGGCCGAGGGTGCAGCACAAGCCCGGTTGGCCCACACCGAGGACCACGCGGGCGCGGTGGCCGACTTCCTCGCGAAGCGCAAGCCGACGTTCCAGGGCAAGTGACCCCGCAGATGTCGACGGCCCGGGTCCGCCGCACGCCGCACGGGCAGGACTCGCTGCTGGAGATCGCGGTGGGGGAGTTCATCACCCGCGGCTACGACGCCACGAGCATGGAGGACCTGTCCCGCGCGGCGGGCATCACGAAGTCGTCGTTCTACCACCACTTCGCGGGCAAGGAGGCCCTGCTGCGGGCGGCGTTGGACCGGTCGCTCGCCGGGCTGTTCGCGCTGCTGGAGGAGCCGGAGGCGGCCACGGGAACGCCGCTTTCGCGGCTGCGGCACATCGTGCGGGGGCAGGTGGCGGTGCTCCAGCGCGACCTGCCCTACGTCACGCTGCTGCTGCGGGTGCGGGGCAACACCGAGAGCGAACGCTGGGCGCTCGCGCGGCGCCGCGAGTTCGACGCGCGGCTCGCCGCGCTGGTGCGGGCGGCGGTCGAGGCGGGCGAGCTGCGGGCGGGCGTGGACCCGATCCTGGCCGCGCGGATGCTGTCGGGCCTGGTCAACTCGGTGGTCGAGTGGTACCGACCGGGCCGCCCCGGCGCGGCGGACCTGCCCGACGAGGTCGCCCGCGCCGCGTTCGACGGCATCCTCCCCGCCGCCTCACCCCGCGGTGAGTGAGTCGTACGTTCCACCCCGGTGAGTCGTACGTTCCACCGCCGCGAGTTGGCCGTCTCGCCCCCGCGAGTTGGCCGTCTCGCCGTGGTGAGTCGTACGTTCCGCCGTGGTGAGTCGTACGTGCCACCGCCGCGAGATTGCCGTTCTGCCCGGTGAGTCGGGCGATCGGCCGCGGCGAAACGGCCATCACGCCCAGGCGATATGGCCAACACACCCGGTCGATACGTACGACTCACAGGCGGGGGCGGTCAGCTGTCGTAGTCGACGGTCACCGTGTCGGTGGTCGGGCGGGCCTGGCAGGTGAGGACGAAGCCCGCGGCGAGCTCGTCGTCCTCGAGCGCGAAGTTGCGGCGCATCTCCACCTCGCCTGTCGTGACCCGGGCTCGGCAGGTGCCGCACACCCCGCCTTTGCACGCGAACGGCAGGTCGGCGCGCACGTGCTGGGCGGCGTCGAGGATCGGCTCCGCGCGGGGGAGCGTGAGCGTGGTGGTGCGTCCTTCGAGGACGATCGTCACCTCGCTGGTCGCGCCCTCCACCCCCGGCTCCACCCGGACGACCTCGGGCGGCGGCTCGTCGACGTAGAACAGCTCCCGGTGCACCCGCGACCCCGCGACCCCGCGTTCGAGCAGCACCGTGCGGGCGTCCGTGGTCATGCCGAGCGGGCCGCAGAGCCACCACTCGTCGACATCCTCGACGTCGACCAGCGCATCGAGGATGCGGCCCATGCGCTCGGCGTCGAGGCGGCCCGAGGAGATCTCGGCAGCCATCGGCTCGCGGGAGAGCGCGTGGATCAGCTGCAACCGTGGGCCGTTGGCGTTCTTGAGGTCGGCGAGCTCCTCGGTGAACATCACGGTGTCGGTGCGGCGGTTGCCGTACAGGAGCGTGACCCGCGTGTCGGGGTGGGCGGCGAGCACGCTCGCGGCGATCGAGAGCACGGGTGTGATGCCGGACCCCGCGGCGATGAGGCCGTGGTGCGTGCCGGGCCGCAGCTCCGGCGTGAACGCGCCCGACGGCGGCGCGACCTCCAGCTCGTCGCCCGCGACCAGCCGGTCCACCAGCCATTCGGAGAACAGCCCGTCGGTCACCCTGCGCACACCGACCCGCGGAGCCGCGCCTGCCGGGGCGCAGATCGAGTACGAGCGTCGTTCCTCGACGCCGTCGCGCATCGTCCGCAGCGTGAGGTACTGCCCCGGCCGGAACGCGAAGACCGACCGCAGGTGCTCGGGCACCTCGAAGGTGACGGCGACCGCGTCGTCGCACAGCCGCTCGACGCCCGCCACCCGCAGGGTGTGGAAGCCGGTGCGGGCCGGTGCCTCGGCGAGCGTCATCAGATCTCCTTCACGTGCTCGAACGGCTCGCGGCAGGCGGTGCAGCGGTGGAGCGCGGTGCAGGCGGTGGGGCCGAAGCGGGACAGCTCCTCGGTGGCGGTCGACCCGCAGCGCGGGCACGCCACCCGCGCGGGCGGCCTCCCCAGGGTGAGCGGGATGGGCCCGGCGGCGCGGGGGCCGATGCGCCCGGGTGGGGCGATGCCGTGCTCGGCGAGCTTCGCGCGGCCCGCGTCGGAGATCCAGTCGGTGCTCCACGGCGGCGACAGCGCCGTGCGCACCTCGACGCTCCGGTAGCCGGCTTCGGTGAGCGCCGCGCGCAGGTCGTCGCGGATGGCTTCGAGGGCGGGGCAGCCGGAGTAGGTGGGGGTGATGGTGACGGTGACCGCGTCGCCCGCCGCCCGGACGTCGCGCAGCACGCCGAGGTCGTCGAGCGTGAGCATCGGCATCTCCGGGTCGACGACCGCCGCGGCCACCGAGCGGGCGCTCACCACGCCGCCCCCGGGTGCTGCCGGGCCAGGCTCTGCATCTCGGCGAGCACGTGCCCGAGCGCCTCGGTGTGCACGCCCTGCCTGCCGCCGCGGCCGCCGATCGTCCCGGCTCCGGGGCGCGACGGGCGGGTGAGCGTGGCCGCCGCGAGCACCTGGTCGAGGACGGCGTCGACGGCGCCGCGCGTCTCCGCCGGGTCGGCCGCCACACCGGGCAGCCGAGCTTCGACCTCGGACGTGCGGAACAGCTCGTCGACGTAGGGCCAAGCGGCGTCGAGCGCGGCCTGCATGCGGGTGTGGGAGACGTCGGTGCCGTCGCCCAGCCGGACCGTCCACTGCGCGGCGTGGTCGCGGTGGTAGGCCACCTCCTTGACGCCTTTGCCCGCGACCGCGGCCAGCACCGGGTCGCGCGAGGTGACCAGCTGCTCCAGCAGCGCGAGCCGCCACGTCGAGAACAGCAGGAGCCGGGCGATCGCGCGGGCGAAGTCGAGGTCGTCGCCGATCTCGGCGAGCGCGACGTTGCGGAACTCCGACTCGGCCCGCTGGAACGCCAGCGCGTCCTCGTCGGCCCCCGCGCCGAGGTGGGCGGCGCGGGCGAGCAGCACGCGGGCCTGGCCGAGCAGGTCGAGCGCGGTGTTGGCCAGCGCGACCTCCTCCTCCAGCTCCGGCGCGTTGGCGACCCACTCGGAGAGGCGCTGGGCGCAGATCAGCGCGTCGTCGCCGAGCATGAGGCAGTACTGCGCGAGGTCCGCCGCGTCGACGCCGTCCGGGACGGGCGCGGTGATCTCCTCCTGCACGTCCTCGAAGCCGGTGCCGAACGCCCACTGGCCGTCCTCGTGGGTCTCGGCCAGCGAGTCGTAGACGTTCTCGCTCATAGGTGGGGCACGTCCTCGGGGATGACGTAGAACGTCGGGTGGCGGTACACCTTGTCGCCCGACGGCGCGAAGAACGGGTCCTTCTCGCCGGGGCTGGACGCGGTGATGTGCTCGGCGCGCACGACCCAAATGGAGACGCCCTCGTTGCGACGGGTGTAGACGTCGCGGGCGTTGCGCAGCGCCATCGCGTCGTCGGGGGCGTGCAGCGAGCCGACGTGGACGTGGTTGAGCCCGCGCTTGCCGCGGACGAACACCTCGTAGAGCGGCCAGCTGCGCCGTGGGGTGCCGCTGCCGGTGGCGACCCCCGTGGTCGGGACGGCGCCGTGGCCACCCTCCGCCGTGTACTCGCTCATGCCGCGGACTCCGTGCGACGGGCCTGCTTCTCGGCGTGGACCAGCGCGGCCTCGCGCACCCACGCCCCGTTGTCGTGGGCGCGGCGGCGGTGGGCGAGGCGTTGGGCGTTGCACGGGCCGCCACCCGAGATCACGGCCTTGAACTCGCTCCAGTCGGGCTGCCCGTAGTCGTGGGCGCCGCGCTCGGGGTTCCAGCGCAGCTCCGGGTCGGGGAGGGTGACGCCGAGCGCCGCTGCCTGGGGCACGGTCATGTCGACGAACCGCTGCCGCAGCTCGTCGTTGGTGTGCCGCTTGATGCCCCACGCCATGGACTGCTGGGTGTTGGGGGAGTCGCCGTCGGGCGGGCCGAACATCATCAGCGACGGCCACCACCAGCGGTTCGTCGACTCCTGGACCATCGCCCGCTGGGCGTCCGTGCCGTGCACCATGGCCAGCAGAAGCTCGTAGCCCTGCCGCTGGTGGAACGACTCCTCCTTGCAGATGCGGATCATCGCCCGGGCGTAGGGGCCGTAGGAGCACCGGCAGAGCGGCACCTGGTTGCAGATCGCGGCGCCGTCGACGAGCCAGCCGATCACGCCGACGTCGGCGTAGGAGAGCGTGGGGTAGTTGAAGATCGAGGAGTACTTCTGCTTGCCCGCGATGAGCTTCTCGGTGAGCTCCTCACGGTCGATGCCCAGCGTCTCGGCCGCGGCGTAGAGGTACATGCCGTGGCCCGCTTCGTCCTGCACCTTGGCCAGCAGGATCGCCTTGCGGCGCAGGCTGGGCGCGCGCAGGATCCAGTTGCCTTCCGGCTGCATGCCGATGATCTCGGAGTGCGCGTGCTGCGCGATCTGCCGGATCAGCGTGGCGCGATAGGCGTCGGGCATCCAGTCGCGGGGCTCGATGCGCTGGTCCGCGGCAACCGTCTCGTCGAAAAGGGCCTGGTGATCCACCGCGCCTCCTACCGAATGTTCGTTCGGTCAGTGTGGCGGACGGGGCGGCCGCACGCAACCCACGACGGACGGTGAGTCGTGCATCTCACCGGCCCGAGTTGGCCGTCTCAACGTGCCGTAACAACCGACTCGGGCCGATGGAACGTACGACTCACCGGGGTCGAACGGCCAACACGCAACGGTGGAACGTACGACTCACCGAGTGGGGGGTCAGCTGGCCTTGCGGGGTGCGCTCGGCTCGTTGGCGGCGCCGGACTCGTCGTGCTCCTCGGCCGCGTCGGCTTGCGCCAGGATCCGCTCGACCGCGACGACGAACGCCGCGTCGCCCCTGGCGTTGCCGCAGCGGTAGTCGTCGCGCTGCGCGTCGTAGAGGCGGAACTCCCGGTCGAGCTTGCGCGCCACCCGCCGGGCCCGCGCGGCGCGCAGCGCGGGCCGCATGACCCGCGCGATGCCTTCCAGCAGGATCACGGCGACGCCGAGCCCCGCGGTGAACCGCGCGTCGCTGCCCACGAGCGGGGAGAGCCCCACCGCGGCGCCCGCGGCGACCAGCAGCAGGCTCAGTCCGTTGGCGGCCAGGCCGTTGTGGCACGCGCGGCGCCGGTAGCTGCGGCGCAGGATGTCGACGCGGGCGCGGTAGGCGGCGAGCCGCTCCGCCGTGTCGTGGTCCGCGCTGTCGTGGTTCGCGCTGTCGTGGTTCGCGGTGGCGGCCGTCTGAGCGACCGGACGGAGCGCGGTGGTGGTCGCGGTGCTCATCGGGACCTCCCCGGGGGTGTCGTGGTTGCCGTCACAGGATGCGGCGGCCGGAACCTTCCCGACGATCCCCGTGACGGTCAGGGTTCTGTCACCCTCTGGTGAGGACCCCTAGAGTGCGCGTCATGGCCCGGTACTACGACGTGCATCCGGTCGACCCGCAGCGTCGTGCGATCACGCAGGTCGCCGACGTCGTGCGCAACGGCGGGCTCATCGCCTACCCCACGGATTCCTGCTTTGCGCTCGGTTGCGCCCTCGGCAACCGCGAGGGGCTGGGACGCATCCGGACCATCCGGCACCTCGACGAGCGGCACCACTTCACCCTCGTCTGCCACGACTTCGCCCAGCTCGGCCAGTTCGTGCACGTCTCCAACGCGGTGTTCCGCCTGGTGAAGGCGTCGACGCCGGGCAGCTACACGTTCATCCTCCCCGCGACGAAGGAGGTGCCCCGCCAGCTCATGCACCCGAAGAAGAAGACGGTGGGCGTGCGCATCCCGGAGCACGTCGTCGCGCAGGCCCTGCTCGCCGAGCTGGGGGAGCCGCTGCTGTCCAGCACGTTGCTCCTGCCCGACCACGACGCGCCGCTCACCCAGGGCTGGGAGATCAAGGAGGAGCTCGACAACTCCGTCGACGCGGTGATCGACTCCGGGGAGTGCGGCACCGAGCCCACCACCGTGATCGACCTGTCCGGCGACGAGCCGGAGGTGATCCGCAAGGGCGCGGGGGACGTCACGCGCTTCGTGTAGCGGCCGGTCCGGGGTTGCCGAACGGTCAGGCGCCCGTGGCGGCACAGCACAGCCGGATCACCTTTCCGGTGATCGCCACCCGACCGCGGAGCGGGCAGGCTTTCAGCCACATGATCGCCTCCCGAGGAGCTCCGATGACGCAACCGCCGACCGGCAGGCCCCCACACGGCCCGCACCCGCCGCGCGGACAGCGCGGTCCGGCCCCCGGCGCGTTCGGCCCTCCGCGGGGCGGCCGCGGTTACGGTCCGCCCCAGGGCGGCTTCGGCCCGCCGCCCGGTGGTCACGGAGCACCCCCACGCGGCTTCGGCCCGCCGCCGGGCGGTGTCGGCCCGCCGCACGGCGGTCCCCGAACGCCCGCAGGTGGCTTCGGCCCAGCGCAGGGCCCATCGCAGGCGCCGTGCTCGGGAACGAGGGCTGGACCGCCCTGGACACCGGCGCCGCCGTCGGGCGGGTGTACGACTCGCGGCTGCTCTCGGGCGTCCCGAAGTCCTGCTGGGTGACCGACTCCCTCAACGAGAAGCTGTCGCGGGTCGCCCGCTACGACGGCGGCGACGCGGCCGTACGGTTCGCCGCAGAGAAGCAGAAGGCCCAGAACGGCGCGTTCCTCGGCAAGGACGTGCAGGCGGGCGACGCGGCGTTCTGCACAACGCCCGGCCAGAGCTCGTCCGCGGCCGGTGCGCTGGTGCGCCGCGGCGACACGCTGGTCTACGTGGGGACGACCGCGGCGGGCGCGGACGCCGACGCGGGCTGCGCGCTGGCGCTGAAGCTCATCGAGAAGGTCCGCTGACCGGCCGCGCGGCGGCCTGTAACAGCAGGTCGTGGGTTGCCGATCGGTAAGGCACATCTGCCGTCGCGGCACAGGCGGATGACCGTGGCGGAGATCGTGTACCTCCTCGGCCTGCAGCACCCTCGTCCCCAGCGACACCCTCCGAGGAGCCACGATGACCCAGCCTCCCGCCCCGTACCGTCCGCCCGGCTCCTACCCGCCGCCCGGCCCCTACGGCCCGCCCGCCTACGGCCCGCCGCCGAACGGCTGGAGCCCGCCCCCGCAGGGGCCACCGCCGGGCCACCGCCCGCCGCCTTACGGCCCGCCGCCCGGTCCGCCGAAGAAGAAGAGCTCCGCAGGCAAGATCGTGGCGATCGTCCTCGTGGTGCTCCTCGCGCTGCTCGCGCTCGGTGGCTTCTTCGTGTACCGGGCAGTCAGCGGGTTCTTCGGCACGGTCGGGGGCCTCACCGAAGGTGCGGGCGCCGAGTGCTCGGCGGTGTCCACGGCGGACGTGAACGCCGCACTCGGCGGTGAGTGGACGGTCTTCCAGCTCGGCGGCCTCAGCCAGATCGCGGGCCCGGCACTGGACTCGCGGGTGCTGGCCGACGCCCCGACGACCTGCTGGGCCTCCGAGGACAAGGACGGCAAGCTCACCCGAATCGCCCGGTACGAGGGCTCCGACGCGGCCGCGCGGTTCGCGCAGGAGAAGGCGCGGGCCAAGGGGAGCACCGTCGACAAGGGCAACGGCCTGTCCGTGTCGACCGAGGGCTACCTCGGCAAGGACGTGCAGGCGGGCGACGAGGCGTTCTGCACGACCGGCGACCCGCTGTCCTCGGCCGGGGCCCTCGTGCGCCGCGGCGACACGCTCGTCTACGTGTCCACCACCGCGGCGGGCAACGGCGCCGCCGCCGTGCCGGACATCAAGATCGGCGAGGGCAACCAGATCGGCTTCGGGACCGACGACGCCAACTGCGCGCTGGCTGTGAAGCTCATCGGCGCCGTCAAGTAACCTGGGAGGGTCCCCCAGCGAGGAGTGTGAGTTGAGCCGCGTCCTGAGCGAGGCCGCCCGGCGCCGGACGTTCGCGGTGATCAGCCACCCGGACGCGGGCAAGTCCACGCTGACCGAGGCGCTCGCCCTGCACGCCTCCGCCATCGACGCGGCGGGGGCGGTGCACGGCAAGGCGGGCCGCAAGGGGGTCACGTCGGACTGGATGGAGATGGAGCAGAAGCGCGGCATCTCCATCACGTCCGCGGTGCTGCAGTTCGAGTACCGCGACCACGTGATCAACCTGCTCGACACCCCCGGTCACGGCGACTTCTCCGAAGACACCTACCGGGTGCTCGCCGCCGTCGACGCGGCGGTGATGCTGCTCGACGCGGCGAAGGGCCTCGAGCCGCAGACGCTCAAGCTGTTCGACGTCTGCCGCTCACGCAAGATCCCCGTCCTGACGTTCGTCAACAAGTGGGACCGCCCGGGCCGCGAGGCGCTGGAGCTGCTCGACGAGGTGGAGCAGACGATCGGCCTGCGCCCCATGCCGGTCACCTGGCCGCTCGGGATCGCGGGCGACCTGCGCGGCGTGCTCGAGGTGGAGACCCGCGAGCTGCGTCGCTACCACCGCACCGCGGGCGGCGCCACGCGCGGCGAGGTCGAGGTCGTGCCGCCGGAGCGGGCCGCGGCCGAGGAGCCGGACGCCTGGGGGAGCGCCGCCGACGAGCTCGCGCTCCTCGCCGAGATCGGCGCCGCGTTCGACGACAAGGACTTCCTCGCCGGGGTCGCCACCCCGGTGTTGTTCGGCGCGGCGCTGCAGGGCGTCGGCGTCGGACGGCTGCTGGACGCACTGGTCGACCTCGCGCCCGCCCCGGAACCGCGCGACGACGCCGAGGGCGAGCCGCGCCCCCTGGCCACCCCGCTCTCCGGGCTGGTGTTCAAGGTGCAGGCGGGCATGGACCGCGCGCACCGCGACCGGATGGCGTTCGTCCGCATCTGCTCGGGCCGCTTCGAGCGCGGCATGGTGCTCACCCACGCGGCCACCGGGCGACCGTTCGCCACGAAGTACGCCCAGTCGGTGTTCGGCGCCCAGCGCACCACCGTGGAAGAGGCGTTCCCCGGCGACATCGTCGGCCTGGTCAACGCGGGTGCCCTGCGCCCCGGCGACACGCTCTACGAGGCCGAGCCCGTCACGTTCCCCGCGATCCCCAGCTTCGCGCCCGAGCACTTCGCGGTCGTCCGGGGGGCCGACGCGGGCCGCTTCAAGCAGTTCCGCCGCGGCGTCGACCAGCTCGACTCCGAGGGTGTCGTGCAGGTGCTGCGCTCGGATCTCCGCGGCGACCAGGCGCCGGTGCTCGCCGCCGTCGGGCCGCTCCAGTTCGAGGTCGTCGAGAGCCGCATGGCCGACGAGTTCGGCGCACCGGTGAAGCTCGACCACCTCGGCTACTCGGTGGCCCGGCTCACCGACCCGGCGGGCGCTGAGCTGCTGTCGAGCCAGGCCGAGGTCGAGGTGCTGGAACGCCGACAGGACGGGGCCCTGCTCGCCGTGTTCGTCAACAAGTGGCGGCTGGAGACGATCCGGCGCAAGTTCCCCGACATGATGCTCGAGCCGTTGCTCGCCGGATCCGTGGAGCGGTCATGAGTCTCTCGACGCACGTCCTCGACGCGGTCTCCGGCCGTCCGGCCGTGGGTGTGGCGGTGACGCTGGAGCACGACGGCGCGACGGTCGCCGAGGACGTCACCGACGCCGACGGCCGCGTGCGCGAGCTGGGCGCGCTGCCCACCGCGGGGGCCTACCGCATCACGTTCGCCACGGGCGCCTGGTTCGCCGCCACCGGGCAGGAGAACTTCTACCCCGAGGTGTCGATCGCGTTCACGGTCACCGACCCGGCCGCGCACCACCACGTGCCGCTCCTGCTCGCGCCCTACGCCTACTCGACCTACCGCGGGAGCTGAGCGGCCGGCGTCACACCGGGGAGCTCGGTGCCGCGTACGCGGTGACCCCGGCTCGTCCCCGCCGACGGCGTGGTCGGCGGGCCGACGCCTGATCCGCAGCGCCGGGCGCGTTCACCCGATCGGGGCGCGCGGGCAGGCCGTTAAGGTCGGCGGCGCAGGTCGAAGCCCGTGGAGGAGGCCCCATGACGGCGACCAGGGAGGCGCTCGAGACGTTGCTGATGGAGCGCGCGCTCGGCGACCCGGAGTTGGCCGCTGCCACCGACGCGGTGCCCGACCGACCGATCCTGCCCGACGTCACCGTCGTCAAGGTCGGCGGCCAGAGCGTGATGGACCGGGGGCGCGACGCCGTGTTCCCCGTCGTCGACGAGCTCGTCGAGGTCAAGCGCACCCACCGGCTGCTGATCGGCACCGGCGGCGGCACCCGTGCGCGACACGCGTACTCGCTCGCCGCCGAGCTGGGCCTGCCCACCGGTGTGCTGTCCGACATCGGCGCCGCCGTCTCCGGCCAGAACGCGCACATGCTCGGCTACCTGATGGCCCGCCACGGCGTGCCCGTCGTCGGCGGTGCGGCGTTCAGCGCGCTGGCGCTCTATCTCGCCGAGTCCGGCGCCGCGATCTTCTCGGGCATGCCACCGTACGGCATGTGGCAGCGCGTCCCGGCCGACGGCGTGATCCCGCCCTACCGCACCGACGCGGGCTGCTACCTCGTCGCCGAGACCTACGGCTGCCGTCGGATGATCTTCATCAAGGACGAGGACGGCCTGTACACGGCCAACCCGAAGACCGACTCGTCCGCCACGTTGATCCCGGAGATCACCGTCGACGAGCTGGCCGCGCTCGACCTGCCCGACCTCGTCGTCGAACGGCCGCTGCTCGAGCTCATGCGCCGCGCCCGGCACGTGCGGGAAATCCAGGTCATCAACGGGCTGCGGCCCGGTCTCATCCGCCGCGCGGTCGAGGGCGAGCACGTCGGCACGATCATCAGGAGTGGCTCGTGACCACCGCGAAGGACGTCCCCAGCGCGCTGATGCGCCAGACCCTGCTCGACCGCGAGCTGGTCAAGCCGGTCGAACGCCCGGTGATCCGGGTGCTGCCGTGGCTCACCGTCGTGAGCATCGGCGGCCGCGCGATCATCGACCGCGGCCGCGACGTGCTGCTGCCCGTGGTCGACGAGCTGCGCGAGCTGCTGCCCGAGCACCGCATGCTGATCCTCACCGGTGCGGGCATCCGCGCGCGGCACGTGCTGGGCGTGGGCCTCGACCTGGGTCTGCCCACCGGGGTGCTCGCGAGCCTCGCGGGCGTCGAGTCGGAGCAGAACGGCCACCTCGTCGCGGCGCTGCTGGCAGGCGAGGGCGTGTCCTACCTCCCGCACGGCGGCGCGGCCCACCAGCTGGCCGTTCACCTGGCCGCGTCCCGCGCGGTCGTGTCGAACGCGTTCCCGCCGTACGGCCTGCACGAGTTCCCGCCCGCCGTCGGCAAGATCCCGGTCCACCGCTCCGACGCGGGCGCGTTCCTGCTCGCCGACGCCTACGGGGCCCAGCGCCTCGTCTACGTCAAGGACCGGGACCTCGGCACCACGACCATCGGCGCGGCTGAACTGCGCGACCGCGGTGACAGCCCGGTGGAGGCGCTCGTGCTCGACCTCATGGCGAACGCGAAGCACATGCGGGAGATCCACGTGGTGAACGGCCGCGACCGCGGCGCGCTCTCGGACGCGGTGAACGGCAAGCCCGCGGGCACGGTGATCGCCGCCTGAGGCGGCTCAGGAGGTGCCGGTGGTGCTGGCCACCACGCCGGTGACCGCACCGAGCGTGGAACCGGCGAGCCCGTCGACCGAGATCTCGGCGCTCGCGGCCGCCGTCTCGCCGCTGCCGCCGTCGCTGCTCTTCGTGCTCTCCTGACCGCCGTCCGAGCCGCCGCCGGAGCTGTCGGACGACTTGGCGGCCGCGTCGCCGCCGGAGCCCCCGGACGAGTCGGACTGTTCGCTCGGCGCAACGGCGGGGGAGTTGTCGGCGGCGCTCTGGGTGGTGTCGGTGCCACCCCCGGATCCGCCGTTGTCGACGGGGGGATCGGGCGTGGACTGCACGGTGGTGGCCGGGTCTGCGGGTGCCGAGGTGGGAGCGGGCGGCTCCGGGCTCGGCGTGGCCACGGGCGGGTTGGTGGCCGGATCGGCGGCTTGCGGCGGGACCGCGGCGGGCGGCGCTGACCCCGCGGACGACGACCCGGAGGCCGCATCGGACGGGGCGGCCTCGCCGACCGCGGGCGGCGCGGACACGGCGGCGTCAGGCGCGGGCGCGGCGACGACGGCGGGCGCCGAGCTGCCGCCTGCGGCCGCGGAGGAGCCACCCGCCCCCGGCGCCGTGGCCGCGGGGTCGGCGGGCGGGGCGGCGAGGACGCTGGGCGAGGCCGTCGGCGTGAGGAGGGCCTGCGTGGCCCCCGGTGTGACGGTGGGGCTCGACGGGATCGTGGCGCCCGCCTGCCCGGTGGCGAGCGGCGGCGGGCCCGCCGTGGTGGCGACCACCTGTTGGGCGATGATGTGCGGGGAGCCGCTCAGCTGGGTGGTGAGATAGTCGCGCTGGTGGGCCAGCTCGGCGCGGCCGTCGGCGTCGTCGACGGCGGCGAGCTGGTCTTGCACGGTCTGGAACGCCGCCCGCGCCTCGTCGATGCGGCCGCTCTCCAACGCGACCCGCGCGGTGTTGAGCGCGGTGCTGACGACGGTGGCCGCCTCGACCGACCGCGACTTCTCCGGGAAGACGACCTTGGCCACCAACCACAGCGAATCGCCGGGGTGCGCGTCGTAGGAGCGCACGACCAGGCCCGACCCGATGAGCGCGACCGCAGCCAACCCGGCCGCGGCCCGCAGCAGGTAGGCGCGCGCGCCGGAGGATCTGCCGCGCGTGATCGCAACGGGCTCGGCGTCCTCGAACTCCAGCAGCGACCGCACCGGGGCGGGTGAACCGACCGCGGCCAGCGGCTCGTCCTCGTCGGTGGGCTCGGCGTCGGCCATGACCCGGACGGTGGCGGGCTGCGAGCCGGGCGGGTGGAGGAGCGACTCGGGACGGACGTCGGCGACCCAGCCCGCGAGCAGCGCGACGAGCTCGCCCTCGACGTCGGAGGGGTCGCGGGGACCGGAGGGCGGCGGCACCAGCCCGGCGGAGAGCGCCTCGATGAGGTCATCGTCGGCGCGCACGGCCGCGAGGTCGAGCGGCAGATCGGCGTCCTCGGCCGACCGCGCGACCTCGTCGCCGATGTCGCCAGAACGCACGACCCCAGCCTCCGTTCGGATGTGGTTTCAAAGCTCCGGTATTAGGGTCGCTTCAGCATCGCACAACGTTTCTTCTGATACGGGTCGCTTCGGAGATCGAGATGTCAGAAGGGTGATCGTCCACCGCGGACCAGGCGGCGAGCGGGCGGTGGCTTCTGAACCGGTGCGGCTCGCCGGTGAGCGGGTCGGTGAACGCGAGCTCCGCGGCGAGCAGCTGCAGCGGCGCGCGGTAGTCGTCGAGCGCCCGCTCGCGGATCTCGGGGTAGAGGTCGTCGCCGAGGATCGGCACGCCGAGCCCGCTCATGTGCAGACGGAGCTGGTGGGTGCGGCCGGTGGCGGGGCGCAGCCGGTAGCGGCCGAGCCCGCCCCGGTGCTCCAGGAGCTCGACGTGGGTCTCGGCGTTCGGCGGCCCGTCGGTCTCGTCGGCGCGGATCACGCCGCGCTCCTTGACGATCCGGCTCGCGACCGTGCGCGGGAGCGCGAGGTCCGGGTTGTACGGCGCGATCGCCTCGTAGGTCTTGCTGATGCCGCGGTCGCGGAACAGCGTCTGGTAGGCGCCGCGGTGCCCGCGCTGCACGACGAACAGCAGCAGGCCCGCCGTGGCGCGGTCGAGCCGGTGGGCGGGGGAGAGGTCCGGCAGGCCGAGGTCGTGACGCAGCCGGACCAGCGCCGTCTCGACGATGTGGCGGCCGCGCGGGATCGTCGCCAGGAAGTGCGGTTTGTCGACGACCAGGATGTGCTCGTCGCGGTGGACGATCCCGATCGGGAACGGGACCGGCGCCTCGACCGGCAGGTCCCGGTGGAACCACAGGTACGTGCCGGGCGCGTAGGCGGTGTCGGGTGTGATCGGACCCGCCAGCCCGACGACGCGGCGTTCGGCGAGCATCGCGTCGACGCCCGCCGCGCCGACCCGCCGTCCGAGCCGCTCGACGAGGTGGTCGCGCATGGTCGACCAGCGCCGTTCGACGGGCGTGCAGAGGCGCACCGCGTCGAGGCCGTGGCGCTGCGGCAGCGGCGACACGGGTAGGGCTGATCGGGGCAGCTAGAGCTCCCCGCGGATGGTCATCAGCGTGGCCTCGGTGCGGTCGGGTGGCTCGACCTGCGCGCACAGCCGGTCCATCACCATGGCGTAGTGGTCGACGTCGACCCGCTTGTCGAGGTAGAGCGCGCTGGTGAGCTGCTCGAGGTAGACGATGTCGGGCAGGTCCGGCTCGCGGAACCGCAGGATCGTGAACGGGCCGCCCGCGGCCGCGTGCCCGCCGTAGCGCAGCGGGGCGATCTGCAGCGCGACGTTGGACAGCCGGTTCAGCTCGATGAGCCGGTCGAGCTGCTCGCGCTGGAGCTCGGCACCCGCGAGGCTGCGGCGCAGGGCCGCCTCGTCGACGACCGCCCACAGGGTGGGGCCGTCGGGCGCGGAGAGGATGGCCTGGCGGCGCATCCGGAGCTCGACGCGGCGCTCGACCTCGGCGGGGTCGGAGTGCACCAGCTGGGTGACGGCGCGCGCGTAGCGGCGGGTCTGCAGCAGGCCTGGCACGAACTGCAGCTCGTACGTCCGGATCATCGACGCGGCCTGCTCCATGCCGAGGTAGGTCTCGAACCAGGAGGGCAGCAGGTCGGAGTAGCGGTGCCACCAGCCGGGGGCGTTGGCCCGCCCGACGAGGGTGAGGAACTCGGCCCGCTCGTCCGGGTCGACCACGCCGTAGCGGGTGAGCAGGTCGGAGACGTCGCGTTCCTTGAACCCGACGCGGCCCAGCTCCAGCCGGCTGATCTTGGCGGCCGACCCGCGGATGGCGTCGCCCGCCTCTTCACGGGTGAGGCCCGCGAGCTCGCGCTTGTGCCGCAGCCGCGCGCCCAGCCCGATGCGCAACACCGTGGGGCCGGTGGGCTGCACACCCGAGACAGGGCGATCGCCGGGCTCGTCTGCCCGCAGGTTGCTGACGACGTTCATCCTTGCTCCCAGCGGATGGGTACCACCTCTGGCGTTCGCAGGGCGTGGCGATCCGGTTCACTCTGCCGGGGTTTGCAGGAACGTGCAACTCACTCCGCGTGGGCGCGTCCCGCGAGATCGTCGAACTCTCCACTTCTCACTCCGGCGATGAACGCCGCGATCTCCGCACGGGTGTAGACGAGCGTCGGGCCGCCCGGGTGCCGCGAGTTGCGCACCGCAATGTCCCCACCTGCGAGTTCGGCCAGCTCCACGCAGTTGCCGCTGGGGTTGCTGGCTGTGCTCTTCCGCCAGACCAGCTTGCGAGATTGCAGATGCACGTGCAGATGTTCACGCAACAGCACTTGCGGATGCAAGGCAGAATCGACACGATCGTGTTGCGAAGGTGAGCGAGTTGAGGCACGACGAAGCGCGGGACGGGGCTGCGATGGGGTATTCGTGGGGGGTCGGGGTCGACCCGGAGCGCTCAGGGGACGCACCGGCAATACGACCCGTCGCGGACGTCCGCGAGATCCGCCCCCAGCCGCGCGGTGATCTGCACCAGCTCGCCATCGAGCTCGCGCCGATGGTGGACGTCTGGAAGCGGCTCCTCGCCCAGCACGTGCCCGACCGGGCGGGCCGGTGCGTGGTGTGCACGAAGGGCGGCACCGGCCTCCCGTCCACGCCGTGGCCGTGCTCCATCCACGGCATCGCCGAGATGGCCCGGCGCAAGCACGACGAGGGGTGCACCGACCGGCCCGCGGTCTGACCTCCCGGTCAGGCGGGCTTTTGCTGCTCCCAGCGCATCCACGGGCGGTGGCCGCTGCGGTAGGCGGCCTCCATCGCCGTGCGCTCCTTGACGGTGTCGGCGGGGTGCCAGAAGCCGCGGTGCCGGTAGGCGAGCATGCGGCCCTGGCGGGCGAGCCCGGCGAACACGTCCTCCACGAGCGCGCTCTGCTCCGGCAGGTGGTCGAAGATCGTGGGCCGCAGCAGGAAGTAGCCGCCGTTCTCCCACACCGGCATCTCCTGCAGCGTGGTGACCGAGGTGATGGCGCCCTCCTCGCCGACGTCGACGAGGTGGAACGCCGACTGCGGCGGCACCGCCAGCATGGCGCCCACCTTGTCGGGCGCCGCCGCGAACCGCTCGACCATCTCGTCCAGCGGCACGTCGGTGAGCAGGTCGGCGTAGTTGACGAAGAACATCTCCTCGCCCTCGACGAGGTGGCGCACCCGGCGCAGCCGCTCGCCGATCGACGAGTCGAGGCCGGTGTGGACGAACGTGATCGTCCAGTCCTGCACGTCGCCGCCGAGCAACTCGACACCGCCGTCGCGGAGCACGAAGTCGGTGGCCGCGGTCTCGTCGTAGTGCAGGAAGAAGTCCTTGATGTGATGTCCGCCATACCCGAGGCACAGGACGAAGTCGCAGTGCCCGAAATGGGCGTAATAGCGCATGACGTGCCACAACAGCGGCCGCGGGCCGACCGGGTGCATGGGCTTGGGCAGGTCGTCGCCCTCCGTCAGCCCCCCGCAGAACAGCACGACCTTCACTCACCGACCCCTTTCGCGTAGCTGTCACCCCATCGTGGCACCCACCCGATCGAGGTCGATCAACCGGGGCACCAGGTCGTCGAGCGCGACGCGCACCGCCCCGAGCACCGTGCCGCGCTCGGCCAGCGGCGATGCGGCCAGCCCGGGTGTCGCGCGCAGCGGGCGTTCCCGCAGCGCGCCCGCGTAGGCGCGGTGCAGCGGGCCCATCAGGACGTCGCCCGCACCGGCGATCGCGCCGCCGAGCACGATCACCTGCGGGTCGAGCAGGGTCGCGAGGATCGCGAGCACCCGCCCGGCGCGTTCGGCGACGGCGTCGAGGGCGTCGAGGGCGGCCTGCTCGCCGCGGGCGGCGGCGGCCAGCGCGTCCGGTGCGGGGAGCCCGGTCGCCCGGCGCAGCAGCCGACCGATCCCGTCGGGCGCGCCGACCCCTTCGACCAGGTGCAGGAAGCCCATCTCGCCCGCGCCCCCCGTCCGGCCCCGCACCAGCCGTCCGCCGACGCAGATGCCCGCACCCAGGCGTTCGCCCGCGAGCAGGAGCACGGCGTCGGCGCAGTCGACGGCCGCGCCCATCCACCGCTCCGCGAGCACGGCGAGGTCCGCGTCGTTCTCGACGATCAGCGGCAACGGGGCGAGCGCCGTGCGCAGGTCGACCCGGGTGAGGCCGGGCAGGTAGGAGTCGACGGCGAGGGCGTGCCCGTCGGCGGTCACCGGTGCGGGCACTCCCAGCACCGCGGCGCGGACGTGCTCCGCGGACACCCCGGCCGCGCGCAGCGCCTCGTCGACGGTGGCGCGCACCCGCCCGAGCCGCCGCGCGACCGGCGTGCGGGGGTCGTCGAACGCGGCCAGCGCCTCGCCCACGACGGCGCCGCGCAGGTCGGCCACCGCCGCCCGCACGGTCGACTCGCCCATGTCCACCCCGAGGACGTGCGCGGCGTCCGTGCGGGCGGAGTAGACCCGTGGCCGCCTGCCGGGGCCGCCGCCCGGGGGCGGAGCCTCCTCCACGGCGAGGCCGCGGCCGATCAGGTCGTCGCAGATCTCGTGCACGGTGGGCCGCGACAGCCCGGTCGCCGTCATCAGCGCGCCGCCCTCGCGGGGCCCGTCGGCCAGGAGCGCGTCGAGCACGGCCTGGCTGTTGCGGCGCCGCAGATCCGTTGCCGTCGTCACCTTGACCGTCTCCGCGTCATCCCCGCAGAATAAATCAGAGTCCTTAATCAATCTCAACCCGGAAGGATCGCGATGTCCCTCGGCTCGACGGTGGAGGCGCCCGCCACCACCGAATGGTGGCGCTCCGCGGTGGTCTACCAGCTCTACATCCGCAGCTTCGCCGACGGCGACGGGGATGGGGTGGGCGACATCGCCGGCATCCGGGCCCGGCTCCCGCACCTGCGCGACCTGGGCGTCGACGCGGTCTGGATCAACCCCTGGTACCCGTCGCCGATGGCCGACGCGGGCTACGACGTGACGGACTACCGGGCGATCGAGCCCGCGTTCGGCACCTCGGCCGAGGCCACGGCGCTGATCGCGGAGGCGCACGCGCTGGGCCTGCGCGTGCTGCTGGACATCGTGCCCAACCACACCTCCGACCAACACGCCTGGTTCCAGGCGGCGTTGGCGGGCGACGCGGCCGCCAGGGCGCGGTACCTGTTCCGGCCGGGCCGCGGCGACGGGCCGCCCAACGACTGGCAGAGCATCTTCGGCGGCCCGGCCTGGAGCCAGGTGGCCGACGGATCCTGGTACCTGCACCTCTTCGACCCCGGCCAGCCGGACCTGGACTGGAGCAACCCGGAGGTGGTCGCCGAGTTCGAGTCGATCCTGCGGTTCTGGTTCGACCAGGGCGTCGACGGGTTCCGCATCGACGTCGCGCACGGCCTGGTGAAGGCCGCGGGCCTGCCCGACGTCGGCACCCCCGCCGATGCTGCCGACGAGGAGATGCTGGAGCCCGCCCACCGGCCCGACCACCCGTTCTGGGACCGCGACGGCGTGCACGAGGTCTACCGAGGCTGGCGGAAGGTGGCCGACGAGTACCCGGAGGGGAAGGTGTTCGTCGCCGAGGCGTGGGTGGGCTCCAACGGACGCCTCACCCGCTACCTGCGCGCCGACGAGCTGCACACGGCGTTCAACTTCCCGTACCTCAACACACCGTGGGATTCGGCCGCGCTGCGCGCCGTGATCGACGAGTCGCTGTCGACCTACGCGACGGTGGACGCGCCCGCCACCTGGGTGCTGTCCAACCACGACGTCGTCCGGCACGTCTCGCGACTGGGCCGCCCGCTGGCGGCGGGCAGGCACTCGCTCTCCGCGCTGCCGCCGATCGAGACGCTGGACCGCGAGCTGGGCACGCGGCGGGCCCGCGCGGCCGCGCTGCTGATGTTCGCGCTGCCCGGCAGCGCGTACGTGTACCAGGGCGACGAGCTGGGCCTCTGGGAGGTCGAGGACCTGCCCGAAGCCGTGCTGCAGGACCCCACCTGGCGGCGTTCCGGGCACACCGAGCGCGGGCGGGACGGCTGCCGCGTGCCGCTGCCCTGGTCGGGCGCGGCCGCGCCGTTCGGGTTCTCGCCCGAGGGGGCGACGAAGGAGCCGTGGCTGCCGCAGCCCGCGGACTTCGCGGGCGTGACGGTCGCGGCGCAGGAGACCGACGCCGGGTCGATGCTCGCGCTCTACCGGGCCGCGCTGGCGCTGCGGCACAGCCACCCGGCGCTGGGCGGCGGCGAGCTGACCTGGCGCCCGGCCGAGCCCGGGGTGCTGGCGTTCGACCGGGACCCCGGCTTCACGTGCGTGGTGAACCTGTCGGACGGCCCGGTCGCGCTGCCGCACGGGGCGCGGGTGCTGCTGTCGTCGGTGCCGCTGGTGGACGGGCGGCTGCCGGTCGACGCGGCGGCGTGGTTGGAGCGCTGACCCCCCGGGAACCCGGCGAGTCTCCGTTTTCGGTACGGCGAGTCGCGATTTTCCGCACGCGGCTCAGGGCCGGAGCGCGGCGAGCAGGGGGATCGCGGCGATCTTCTCGTCGGTCAGCTCCGCCCAGCGGATCCCGTCGGTCGGGCGGGGTCCGCGGCGGGGCCTGCAGTCGATCACCCGCTCGGGGGTGACGACGAGGTCGACGGGGGCGTCGTGCGCGGCCGTCGGGATCGCGCCCGCCGGTCGCACCTGCAGCTCGTGCACGGTCGTCACCACGAGCGTGGCGGGCCCGATCAGGCCGGCCGCGGCGGCGAGGGCGAACTCCAGATCGGCGAAGCCGCCGCCCTTGCCCAGGCGGGCGCCGTCCGCGCCGACCGCGACGCACCCGGTGACGACCAGGTCGACGGGCTCCAGCTCGGTTACCGAGACCCGTCGGGCCGAGCGGCTCGCCCCCGCGATCGACGCGGCCTTGCGCGGCGGGTCGGCCAGGTGCGCCGGGTCGAGCAGGAAGAACGGCTCGGGCTCGGCGAGGCGTGGCACGGCCATGTAGACGGTGCGCCCGTCCTCGAGCGCGCGCTGCCGCACGGGCAGCTGCGCGGAGTCCGGGTTGGCCTTGAGCGTCGCGGCCCGCGCCCACTCCGCGGTGGCGCGCAGCCGCTCGGCGGCGGCCTCGGCGCCCACGAAGTTGGAGATCCGGTTGCGGGCACCGGGGAAGCGGGCCGCCCGCGCTTCGGTGAGCGCGGTCCACACCTCGTCGCGCAGCGCGGCCTTCGCGGCGAGCAGCTCCGGGTCGCCGCCCGCGTCGGCGTCGTGCCTGCGGGGCGTGCGGCTCACCGGTGGCCCCGACGCGCGGCGGTCGGTCGCACCCGCACACCGTGCGGGGTCGCCGCGGGGTGGACCACCGACGGCGAACCGGGGCCCGGGCACGTCACGACGCGGCCACCCGACGCCGCTCGCCGCGCGCCCGCAGCCGTGCGAGCACCGGGAGGCCGACGACCGGCAGCAGGCCGCCCACCCGGGCCAGACCGGCGCGCGCGGG
>DATAOO010000321.1:0-12926 GCA_036265695.1 Pseudonocardia sp.
GCGGGGGCGGAGGTACGTCCTGCGCAGCGGTCACTGCGGTCTCCTCACCGGGCTACGCCGCCCGTCGGATGGTGCCCACGGCCGGGTCAGACGGCTACCGTGGATGGCGTCAATCTGCCCGCGCCGGTGCTGCGAAGCAACGGGACATGCGGGTGGCTTCGGTCACCAGGCGGGGTACCCCGCGACCGTCGGCTGAGAGAGGGGATGTCGATGGCGCAGGAGCTGGCCGGGATGCGGGTGGACTACGCGGGTGAGGGGCTCGATGTCGACGCCCTTGCGGGCACGTGGCACGAGCAGCTCGCCAAGTGGTTCGCCGAAGCGCAGGAGGCGGGTTTCCCCGAGGTCAACGCCATGGTGTTGGCCACGGCGAACGCGGAAGGCCGGCCGTCGTCGCGCACGGTGCTCTGCAAGGGCTTCGACGAGCGCGGCGTCGTGTTCTACACCAACTACACCTCGTCGAAGAGCCACGACCTGCGCGTCGTGCGGTACGCGTCGGCCACCTTCCCCTGGTACGCCCAGCACCGGCAGGTGCACGTGCGCGGCCCGGTCGAGGAGGTCTCGCCCGAGGAGACGCAGGAGTACTGGGCGAGCCGTCCGCGCGGCGCGCAGCTGGGGTCGTGGGCATCGCCGCAGTCCACGGTGGTGCGCGACCGCCGCGTGCTCGACGACGCGCTGGCCGCCATCACCCAGCGGTTCGCCGACGACGAGCCGGTGCCGGTACCGGGGCACTGGGGAGGCTGGCGGATCCAGCCCGAGCAGGTGGAGTTCTGGCAGGGCCGGGCCGACCGGATGCACGACCGGCTGCGCTTCGTCCTCGACCCGGTCGACCGCAGATGGGCGGTACGCAGGATCGCGCCCTGACGTCGGGATCACCACGCGGCTCGACGGCCGGGTGGTTAGCGTGGACAACGTGAACGACCCGGATCCGACGACGCGCCTGCGCAGGTTCAGCCGCGTAGCGCGCGGCGCGCTCGCCGACACCCGCCCCCTGCGCACGCCCGACTACCGGCGGCTGTGGACGGCCGGGATCGTCACGGTGGTCGGGGCGCAGCTCACGGTCGTCGCGGTGCCCACGCAGATCTTCACGCTCACCGGCTCGTCGGCCTACGTGGGCCTCACCGGGCTCTTCGGCCTGGTTCCGCTGATCGTCTTCGGGCTGTGGGGCGGCGCGATCGCCGACGCCGTGGACCGCCGCACGCTGCTGCTCGTCACCGGCGCGGGCATCGCGGCGATGTCGCTGGCGCTGTGGGTGATCGCGGCGAGCGGGGTGGGCAACGTCTGGGTCGTGCTCGTGCTGTTCGCGGTGCAGACGGCGCTGCTGGCGGTCAACCAGCCCACCCGCAGCGCGGTGATCCCGCGGCTGGTCACGCCCGCCCTGCTGCCCGCGGCGAACACCCTGAACTTCACCGTCTTCCAGCTCGGCGCGTTCGTCGGGCCGCTGCTGGCGGGCGTGCTGATCCCGGTGATCGGGCTGCCCACCCTCTACCTGCTCGACGCCGTCGCGCTGCTGGCCACGCTGTGGGCCACCTGGCGGCTGCCCGCGATGCCGCCCGCGGGCGAGCAGCGGGCGCGGGCGGGCCTGCGCGACGTGGTCGCCGGGTTCCGCTACGCCGCGATGCACAAGGTGCTGCTCGTCTCGTTCCTCGCCGACATCATCGCCATGGCGTTCGGCATGCCGCGGATCCTGTTCCCGGAGATGGCCGAGCGGACGTTCGGCGACCCACCGGGCGGCGGCTTCGCGCTGGGACTGCTGTTCGCGGCGATCCCCATCGGGGCGGTCGTCGGGGGCCTCTTCTCCGGCTACCTGACACGGATCCGTCGGCAGGGCGTTGCGGTGTTGGCGTCGATCTGCGTCTGGGGCCTCGGCGTCGCCTTGTTCGGGCTCACCAACGCGCTCTGGCTCGCCGTGCTCCTGCTGGCCATCGCCGGGGCGGGCGACCTCGTCAGCGCCGTGTTCCGCTCGTCCATGCTGCAGACCGTCGCCACCGACGAGATGCGCGGGCGTATGCAGGGCGTGTTCACGGTGGTGGTCGCCGGTGGGCCGCGGGTGGCCGACCTCTGGCACGGCGCGGCGGCCGCCGTCGTCGGGCCGGGACCGGCCGCTACGGCGGGCGGCCTCGCCGTGATCGTCGGCATGGTGGCCGTGGTGGTGCGGTTCCGCGAGTTCTGGCACTACCGCGCGCCAGTGACGTGAGTCCTCATCGGGCACAAACGGCGGCGAGCACACTAGCGTGGGTGCTGAACCCACGGCCCATCCGAGTGTGAGGGACCCTCCACGATGACTGCTGACGACACCGCCGTCCTGCACTTGCCCGGCGGCGACCAGGAGCTGCCGATCAAGGCGGCCACCGAGGGATCCTCGGCGCTCGACATCGGCAAGCTGCTCTCCGGCTCCGGCTACACCACGCTCGACTCCGGCTACGGCAACACCGCTGCCTGCCAGTCCGCCATCACCTACATCGACGGCGACGCGGGCATCCTGCGCTACCGCGGCTACCCCATCGACCAGCTCGCGGAGCACTCGACGTGGCTGGAGGTCAGCTACCTGCTGATCTACGGCGAGCTGCCGAACAAGTCCGAGCTCGACGCGTTCACCGGCAAGATCCGCAGGCACACGCTGCTGCACGAGGACCTCAAGGCCTTCTTCAACGGCTTCCCCCGCGACGCGCACCCGATGCCGGTGCTCTCCTCGGCCGTCTCGGCGCTGTCGACCTTCTACCAGGACAGTCTCGACCCCTTCAACGCCGACGACGTGGAGCTGTCCACCATCCGCCTCATGGCCAAGGTGCCGACGATCGCGGCGTACGCGTACAAGAAGTCGATCGGCCAGCCGTTCCTCTACCCGGACAACTCGCTGGGGCTTGTCGAGAACTTCCTGCGCATGACGTTCGGGTTCCCGGCCGAGCCCTACGAGGTCGACCCGGAGATGGCGCGCGCGCTCGACGTCCTGTTGATCCTGCACGCCGACCACGAGCAGAACTGCTCGACGTCCACCGTCCGCATGGTCGGCTCGTCCAACGCCAACCTGTTCGCCTCGATCTCGGCGGGGATCAACGCGCTCTTCGGGCCGCTGCACGGCGGGGCCAACCAGGCCGTGCTGGAGATGCTGCAGAAGATCCAGAAAGAGGAGAACGGCGACGTCGAGAACTACGTCAAGCGGGTCAAGAACAAGGAGGACAAGGGCGCGCGCCTGATGGGCTTCGGGCACCGCGTCTACAAGAACTACGACCCGCGCGCGAAGATCGTCAAGGAGCGCGCCGACGAGATCCTGAAGCGGATCGGGGTCAACGACCCGCTGCTGGACATCGCCAAGGCGCTGGAGGAGAAGGCGCTCGCCGACGACTACTTCGTCGAGCGCAAGCTCTACCCCAACGTCGACTTCTACACCGGCGTGATCTACCGGGCGATGGGCTTCCCCACGCGCATGTTCACCGTGCTGTTCGCGCTCGGGCGGCTGCCGGGCTGGATCGCGCACTGGCGCGAGATGATCAACGACCCCACCACGAAGATCGGACGCCCCCGCCAGCTGTACACCGGCGAGACGGAGCGCAGCTACCCCGACTAAGACCGGTGCACGGGGCCGTGGGCGTCCTCGCAGTGCTCCGCTCCGACGCTCGCGTGGTCGACCTGCAACGTCGTGTGCGTGATGGCGTCGGCGCGGAGCACGTGCTCCATGGCCAGGCGGGCGGCGTGGCAGTCGACGTCGGGCCGCACGAGCACGTGCGCCGACAACGCGGGCTGGCCCGAGGTGATCTCCCAGATGTGCAGGTCGTGCACCTCGGCGACGCCCTCGACCAGCGCGAGGTCGGCCCCGATCCGGTCGGGGTCGACCCCGCGTGGGGCCGCCTCCAGGAAGACCCGGCCCGACTCCCGCAGCAGCGCCCAGCCCGCTTTGACCATCAGCCCGGCGACGATCAGCGCGGCGATGGCGTCCGCCCGGGCGAAGCCGGTGGTCAGCACGACGAGGCCGGCGATCGCCGTGGCGATGAACGCGTAGAGGTCGTTGAGGATGTGTTGGAACGCGCCCTCGACGTTCAGGCTGGTGCGGTCGGCCCGGCTCACGCACCAGGTGGCGGCGACGTTCACGACGATCCCGACCAGCGCGGTGACCAGCACGAGCCCGCCCTCCACCGCGGGCGGGTCGATCAGGCGCCGCACGCCCTCATAGCAGAACCAAGCCGCCAGCAGCAGCAGCGTGATGCCGTTGGCCTGGGCCGAGAGGATCTCCGCGCGGCGCAGGCCGTAGGTGTAGCCGCCCTGCGCGGGGCGGGCGGCGAGGCGGATGGCCACCAGCGCGAGCGCGATCGCGGCCGCGTCGGTGAGCATGTGCGCCGCATCGGAGATCAACGCCAACGACCCGGCCACCAGGCCCACCACGAACTCGACGGCCATGAAGGCGAGGATCAGCGCGAGGGCGGCGGCCAGCCAGCGGCGGTCGGCGGTGCGGCCGACCGCGTGGCCGTGCCCGTGCCCGTGTTCCATGGGCCGAACATATGCGAACATGCGCATTAGTGCAACGGTAGCGGTGGTGTGAAACCCATCTGAGCGGCCAGTGCGCGGGTGGCGTAGCGGGCGGGGATGCGGCGGAGCGCGGCGTCGCGCAGCCGTCCGGCGGGCCCGCGCAAGGTCAGCAGCCGGTGCATCTGCCTGCACTGGCGCTGCAGCGCGGTGGTGCGGGGGCGCCGCAGTGCGTCGTAGCGGGCGAGGGCGGCGGGCACGTCGGTGACGTCGCCGAGCACGGCGGCCAGCGTCACCGCGTCCTCGAACGCCTGGCACGCGCCCTGGCCGAGGTCCGGGGTCATCGCGTGCGCGGCGTCGCCGAGCAGCGCGACCCGGCCGACGGCGAGGCTCGGGAGCGGGCGCACCAACTGCGCGGTCTCGACGACATGGATGTCCGCGGCGGCCTCGATGAGCGGCGCGACGCAGGGGTGCCAGTCGGCCCGGTCGTCCCGCAGCCACCGGCGAGTCTCCGTTCCCGTCGCGGTGAGTCGTACGTTTCGACGCGGTGAGTTGGCGGTTTCCTCGCGCCACGTCGCGTACCAGTAGACGGCGTCGGCCGACATGGGCATGCAGCCGAACCGGGACCCGGTGCGGTGGTCGAGAAGCTCGCCGCAGGCCAGGGGCGTGGCGGGGCGGGGCGAGATGGCCCGGGCCGCGATCTCGCCGGAGCCGCGCAGGCCGGGGTGCCCGGGGAACAGCGCCGCCCGGAGCCTGCTGCGCGCGCCGTCGGCCGCGACGATCAGGTCCGCGTCGTGCCCGGCGGGCGTCGCGACGGGGTGGCCCCACCGGATCGTGCCGTCGGGGAGCGCGTCGGTGAGCAGTCCCGCCAGCCACCGGCGCGGCACGACGGCGAACGGGGCCCCGACCTCCTCGGCCACCCGCGCCTGGTCGGAGATCAGCAGTGGTCGGCCGAGGCGGTCGCGGAAACCGCTGGCCTCGGTGACCGCGTGGGCCCGCGCGCGGATCGCGCCGCCGACGCCGAGCGCGTCGAGGGCCAGCACGCCGTTCGGCATGATCCCGATGCCCGCGCCGGTCTCGCGTGACTCCGGGGCGCGCTCCAGCACCGTCACGGTGTGCCCCGCCCGGTGCAGGCCAACGGCCGCGGCGAGGCCACCGAGCCCCGCGCCCACCACGATCACGTCCACGGCGTCGCTCCTCTACAGTTGTAGAGATGCTAGCTCATGCGGCTCTACAGGAGTAGAGGAATGCCGGACCGGCGCACCGAGATCCTCGACGCCGCCCTGCGCGTGCTCGCCGAACACGGCATGCGCGGGCTCACCCACCGCGCGGTCGACGCGGCCGCGGGCATCGCACCGGGCAGCACGTCGTACTACTTCCGCAGCCGATCCGCCCTGGTCACCGGGTGCGTCGACCGGTTGTTGGAGCTCGACCGGGCGGTGGAGGTGCCGGAGGTCGCGGCCGCGGCGCCCGCCGACCTCGTCGACGTGCTCGTGGCGGTGACGGTCGGGATGGCGACGACGGGGCGCCACCGCACGCTCGCCCGTTACGAGCTCAGCCTGGCGAGCGTGCGCGAGCCGCAGCTGCGCGCGGCGCTCGTCGAGGGTGGTGACGTCATCCGGCGGCTGGGCGCGCGGACGCTGGCCGCCGCGGGCGCCGTCGACCCCGCAGGCGCCGCGGCCGAGCTCGCCGCGCTGATGGACGGGCTGGTGTTCACGGCGCTGGTGCGGGGCCCCGAGGACCCCGCCGCCCTGGCCGCCTGGGTCCGGCCGCCGATCGAGCGGGCTGTCGGCCAGACGCGCTCGAACGGGACGTGAGCGGGGTTCCGAGTCGCGAAAACCCCGCTGGTGTCCCGCTCGAGCGTTGTGGGGCTGCGCTGCCGTCGGTTGCGCGGCAGTCCGCTGCGCCGCGCTCCGCTGAGCGGCCGACGGCGCCGCGCGGCGTGCCGCCGCCGGGCCGATCGCTGAGCGCGCCGGGTCGGGCGATCCCCGCTAGCGTCGGCGTCCATGAGCGACACGGCCCTCGTCTGGTTCCGCCGCGACCTGCGGGTGCGCGACCAGCCGACGTTCCTGGCCGCCCGCGACGCCGCGAAGACCGCGCTGGCGCTCTTCGTGCTGGACCCCGCCCTGCTCGACCCGGCGGGCGCGGCCCGTCGCACCTACCTCTACCGGTCGCTGCGGGCGTTGGACGCGTCGCTCGGCGGGCGGCTGCTGATCATGCGGGGCGACCCCGCCGAGGTGGTGCCCACGGTCGCCGGGGCCGTCGACGCCGCGACCGTGCACGTCGCCGCCGACTTCGGGCCGTACGGCACCAAGCGCGACGAGGCCGTCGCGAAGGCGCTGGCCGAGGACGATCGGGAGCTCGTGCGCACCGGCTCCCCGTACGCCGTGGCCCCCGGCCGGGTGCGCAAGGACGACGGCGACCCGTTCAAGGTGTTCACGCCGTTCCGCCGCGCGTGGGCCCAGCACGGCTGGCGCAAGCCCGCCGACACCGACGCGGACACCGTGGCGTGGCAGAAGCCGTCCGTGAAGGGGGCGGTGAAGATCCCCGCCGACGAGTCGGTCGACGCCGACCTCCCCGACGCGGGCGAGGACGCCGCACACGACCGTTGGCAGGACTTCCTGGACGGCCCCGTCGCGGAGTACGGGCCCGCCCGGAACCGGCCCGACAAACCGGGCACATCGCGCATGTCGGTGCACCTCAAGTACGGGGAGATCCACCCGCGGACGATGCTCGCCGACCTCGCCCGGCGCCGGTCCGAGTCGGTCGAGACCTACCGCACCGAGATCGCCTGGCGCGAGTTCTACGCCGACATCCTCCACCAGCGCCCCGACTCCGCCCGCCGCAACTACGACCGCTCGTTCGACGCGCTGCCCCTCGCGTCCGGCAAGGCGGCGCAGGAGGCGTTCGACGCCTGGCGCGAGGGCCGCACCGGCTTCCCGATCGTCGACGCCGGGATGCGCCAGCTCCGAGCCGAGGCCTGGATGCACAACCGGGTGCGGATGATCGTCGCGAGCTTCCTCGTGAAGGATCTGCACCTGCCGTGGTGGTGGGGCGCGCGGCACTTCATGCAGCTGCTCGTCGACGGCGACCTCGCCTCGAACCAGCACGGGTGGCAGTGGACGGCGGGCAGCGGCACCGACGCGTCCCCGTACTTCCGGGTGTTCAACCCGGTCACGCAGGGCGAGAAGTTCGATCCGGACGGCGACTACGTGCGCCGCTACGTGCCTGAGCTGCGCGGCGTGCGCGGGAAGGCCGTGCACCAGCCGTGGACGCTGCCCGACGGTGTGCCCGAGGGATATCCGGAGCCGATGGTCGACCACAAGGCCGAACGCGTGGAGGCGCTCGCCCGCTACGAGCAGGTCAAAGCCGCGCGTCGACCCTGACCGGGGGTTTGGTGGCGCGGGCGCCTACCCTCGGGCCATGGCGAAGGAGAGGCCGCCGCGACGTCGGCGTCGTTGGTTCCTGCTCGCGCTGCTGGTCGGGGCGGTGACCTGGTACATCCGTTCGCGTTCGGCGGCCCGTTCCGCCGGGCTCCTGCCCGAGTTCGCCCCGCCACCCCCGCGGCCGACCGGCGCCGCCGCGCCGAGCCGCCCCTCCGCCGCGCCGCCCGCCGTTGCGCCGGCCGCCGCTGCGTCGCCCGCCGCTGCGCCGGCCGCCGCTGCGCCGGCCGCCGCGTCGCCCGCCGCCGAGCCGCGCCCGAGCGCAGCGGCCGCCTCGCCCGAACCGACCGCGAGCCCGGCCGAGGAGCCGCGGAGCGCCGCGGCCGCCCCCACCGCTCGGCGCGCGCCCAGGAGTCGGGTGTCGCCCGATCGTGTCGGCGTGCCCAGGAAGGCGCCGAAGGGATCGGCGTCGAACGTGGTCGCGGGCCCGGCGCCGAGCGGGGCATCGGCCGAGGCGCCGAAGACGGAGGCCCACCACGCCGCGCCCGATGCGCCGGAGTCCGCGGACGCGACCCACGACGTGGCTGCAGATGTCCCCCGACCGGAGTCGGCGCCGGGAGACGTGTCGCCCAGCGGGTCGCCTTACGTGTCGGCTTCCGAGCCGGTCGCTCCCGAGTCGGCGCGGGACGCGGCGACGCCCGCCGGGGCAACCCGGCTGGCGGCGCCCGCGCAGGAGGGGCACGCCGTAGCGACCGACGCGCCTGCCCAGGCGGTCGGCGGCGACGCGGTCCGCAGCCCGGCGACCGGCCGTGTGGAGCACGAGCGCGTAGCGCCCGGCCCGGGCGCTTCGGCAGCTGGCGCGGGCGCTTCGGCCGCTGGCGCGGGCGCGGCGGATGCTGGCGCCACCCCGCAGCACGGGATCGCCGCGGACACCTCCCCGCGGCCGCAGCCCCGCCCCCGCCCCCGGCCCGGCTCCGCCGACGGCGGTAGGCACACGGCGACGCCGCCCGCAGGTGTCAGCGTTCCTGGGGCTGGCCCGGCCGCCGCCGGCGAGCAGACGACGCCGCCGACAGGAACCGGCGCTTCCCGGCCCGGCTCGACCGACGCCGGACGACACACAGCGACGCCGCCCGCAGGCGTCGGCGTTGCCGGAGCCGGCCCGGCCGACGCCGCCCAGCCGACGACGGCGCCCGCAGGTACCGGCGCTCCCCGTTCCGGCCCGGCCGACGCCGGACGGCACACCGCGACCCCGCCCGGGGGCGTAGGCGCTCCCCGGCCCGCCCCGGCCGACGGCGGCAGGCACACGGCGACGCCGCCCGGGGGCGTGGGGGCGGCGGGGTTCGGCCCCACCTCCGCGTCCGCCACCCCCGCTCCGCCGCACGCGCTCTTCACGCCCGCGGCGCCCGCAGGCGTGGGCGCGGGCGCCGTACCGGGACCCGACGGCGCGGCGCCCGGCCCCGAGTTCACGATCAAGGGCAACGCCGACTCGATGCTGTTCCACACCCCCGAGAGCCCCTACTACGAGCGCACCCGCGCGGAGGTGTGGTTCCGCACCGCCGAAGAGGCGACCGCGGCGGGCTTCACCGAGTGGCGGTCGCACCGGCGCACCAGCTGATCCCGCGCTGGGCTCTAACCTCCCGCAGGTGGGCGTCGCGCAGAAGGCCGGTCACGTCATCGTGTGCGGGGTGGACGACACCGCGCTGCGCACGATCGAGCAGCTGGTCGCGGCGGGCGCCGAGGTGGTGGTGGTCGACGCCGTCGCCGAGGTGGTCCCCGCCGCCGAGCGCCTGCTCGAGCAGTGGGACGTGCAACTGGTGCGCGGGCGGCTACGCGAGGCGCTGGCCGAGGCCCGGCTGACCGACGCGTCCGCGGTGCTCTGCCTCGCCGCCGACGACCTCGCCGCGCTCGAGGCCGCCCTGCTCGTGCGCAGGCTCCGCCCGGAGGTGCGGCTCGTCGTCCGCATGGCGAACCCCCAGGTCGGGCACGCCCTCGCGGAAGTCGTGGGCGAGGGGTGCGTGCTGGACGTCGCGGCGTTGGCGGCGCCGTCGGTCGTCGAGATCTGCCTCGGTCGACGCGCCCACGAGCTGACGCTCGCCGGGCGCGAGTTCCTCGTCGCCGACCTCGTGGTCGACGCCGCCGCCACCCTGCGCGAGCTCTACGGCGAGCTGGCGCCGCTGGTCATCGCGGCCGACGGAGCGCCGCCGGTGGTGTGCCCCAGCCGCGACGTGCCGGTGCGCCCCGGCGACCGGGTCACGGCGATCGGCACCCTCGGCCAGTTCGCCCACCAGGGCGTCGCCGAGGTCGTGGAGCACCTCCGACCCCAGGAGCCGGTGCGCCCGATCGGTGCCCGGATGCCCACCCAGCGCGCCGACACGGGCCGGGCGGGCATGTGGGCGCTCCTGCGCTCGCTCGTGGCCGAGGCCGACCGGCCGCTCCGGGTGGCGGTCGCGCTGCTCGGCGTGGTGGCCGTCCTGTCGGTCATGGTGCTGCGCGTGGGCTACGTCAAGCCGGACGGCTCGCACATGACGATCATCGACGCCGCGTACTTCACCGTGGAGACGATCGCGACGGTCGGCTACGGCGACTTCAACTTCGCCGCCCAGCCGACCTGGTTGCGCGTTTACGCGATCGGGCTCATGGGGGGCGGCGCGATCCTCGCCGCCATCGTGTTCGCAATGGTCACCCAGCTCCTGGTCAGCAGGCGCATCGAGCGGTCGTTCGGCCAACGGCGGGTGGGCGCGATGCGCGAGCACGTGGTGGTGGTGGGCCTGGGCACGGTGGGCATCGAGGTCGTCGAGGAGCTCGTCGGGGCCGGACGGCGGGTCGTCGTGATCGACCGGGCCGAGGCGGGCCGCCACTACGCCAAGGCCCGGGCGTTGGGGGTGCCCGTCGTGGTCGGCGACGCTACCGACTTCGCCGTCCTCGACGCGGCCAACCTCGCGGCCGCCACCGCGGTGGCCGTGCTGACCAGCGACGACCTCGTCAACGTCGAGACCGGCCTGGTGGTGCGCGAGCGCTTGGGAACGCGGTGGCCCTCGGTGCCGGTGGTGTTGCGCGTTTTCGACCGCGAGCTGGCGCGCGGGGTCGAGGCCGGGTTCGGGTTCGACTTCGTGCGGTCGACGGCGGCACTGGCCGCCCCGTGGTTCGTCGGCGCCGCGCTCGGGCTGGGCGTGCTCGGCACGTTCTACGTCGACCAGACGCTGTTCCTCGTCGGACGCCTGTCGGTCACCGCGGGCGGCGGGCTGGACGGCCTGACGCTGTGGGAGCTGGCGGGGCAGGTCAGGGTCGTGGCGCTGCACCGGGCCGACGGCCACCTCGAGCACCGGCTGCGCCGCGACACCGCGCTCGCCGCGGGCGACGACGCCTACCTCGTCGGGCGCCCCGACGAGGTGATGCAGGTGCTGCGGCGAGACGCCCCCGGTCAGCCGGCGGTGGGCGTGGAGATGCCGTAGCCGCGGATCTTGCGGTAGATCGTGGCGCGCGACATGCCGAGGTGGCGCGCGGCCTCGGCCTTGTTGCCGTTGTTGTCCAGCAGCGCGTCGACGATCGCGTCGCACTCGATGGCTTCCAGCGGGGTGAGCACCCGGCGGGTGATGGCCCGCACCTCGGGGGGCAGGTCGTCGGGGGCGAGCACGCCGGCGCGGCGGCGCGCGACCGTCTTGCGCAGCACCTGGTAGAGCTGCTCGATGTTGCCCGGCCAGCGGTTGCGCATGAGCAGCCGCATGGCCTCGGGGGAGCAGGACAGCTCGGTGCCGCGGGTGAGCCGCGCGATGAAGTGCGGCACCAGCTCGGCCACGTCCTCGACGTGGTGGCGCAGCGGCGGCACGACGACCGTGCGCGGGAAGAACTCCAGCAGGTCGTCGGGGTCGTCGGGGCGGCTGAGACCCTCCGGGCCGACGGTGGCCACCAGCCAGGCCCGGTCGTGGTCCGTGGACTCGCGGTAAGGCTCCAACGCGTCGACCAGCTCTTGACGGCCCTGCTCGGACAGCCGGTCGAGGTGGGTGAGCACGAGGGTGCCGCACCCGGTGTCGAGCTCCTCGGCGACGTCGGACACCCAACCGGGCCCGTAATCCTCGGCGTTCAGGATGCGCAGGTGGGCGGCGGGGGTGCGCAGCTGGTGGGTGGCGCGCGCGATCGTGGTCTTGCCGGTGCCCGCCTCGCCCTGCAGCACGAGCCATTCACGGCTGTGGAAGTGCCGGTCGACGGCCTGACAACACTTCGCCCACAGCAGGCCGCTGCCGACGGCGGCCGGGAGCGCGGTGACCGGCGCCGGGCTGGAGATCCGCGGCTTCGGCACCTCGGGCGCGGCCAGCTGCACCTGCAGCACCCCGCCCGCGGTGCCCCGGTCGACCCAGCTCGGCCGCACCTGCACGCGGGCGACGACCCCGGAGGGCAGGTCGAGCAGCAGCACCCGGCGCTCCGAGTTCATGGCCTCGATGGCGCCTGCGATGAGCGTGGCCTGGTCGGCGGGGTCGATCAGCTCCCGCGCGCGGTCATTGCTCATGACGAGGTCGGGGCTCACCGCGAACACCGCCGTGTTGCTGCGACGGCAGGCGGTGAGGTAGTCGTGCAGGAGGGCCAGCTCGCGGGGGCCGGACTGGTCCATCAACGCGGTCTCGATCTGCCGCGCGATGCGCGCCACCGCCGTGGACATGAAGCGCCCGGCGTCTTGGCGCCAGCACGTGAGGTCGATGACGCCGAGCAGCTTACCGCTCACCGGGTGCCACACGGGTGCGCCCGCGCAGGCGAACTGCGCCAGCGGCTCGACGTAGTGCTCGTGCCCGAACACCTCGGCCGGGCCGCGACCCTCGAGCGCGGTGCCGATGCCGTTGGTGCCGACGAACTGCTCCGCGTAGCTGAATCCCGGTGCCAGCCAGACCCGGTTGAGGTGCTGCTCCAGCCCGGAGTCGCCGGTGCGCCGGCTGAGCACCACGCCGTCGCCGTCGCAGAGGATCACGCTCACCGGCTCGGTGGCGAACAGGTCGGCGATCTCCTGCAGGACCGGCTCGGCCGCCCGGGTCAGGATCGAGTCGTCGTCCGCGTCGTGCTCGAACGGCAGATCCAGGTGTTCCGGACGGACGTGCC